>JAZRCS010000076.1:0-41621 GCA_045659885.1 Christensenellaceae bacterium | reverse complement strand
TAAAAAACTTTCGTATGCAAAAATTTCTTTAGACGAATTTTGGTCAAACACGTATCCGTAATCTTCAAAAAATTCTAATATAAAATTTTGACTTTCTTCTTTATCAAAAGAAGGTTTAAAAAAGCCTTTTTTATCAATACTATTTACCTTGTCGTCACCTGCAATTATAAAACTTAAATTATTTACTAATTTTTTAAAAATAAGCGCAGAAACGCACGCAATTTTACAATTAAACGGCAATATAAAAACAGCCCTTTCTTTTTCATCTAAATACGCTTCAAACAAATCTAAATACACTAAAAAATATAAAGCTAAAAACGAGCAAATTTCACGATAAATTGTGGAATTATCAATAATTAAATCTTTATATGAAAGACTATCATTTTGCGATAAATCAACCATAAAAACGTCCTCGTCAACACATAAAATTTCAAATAAATTTTCGATATTTAAAATTTTATTTTTTATTTCTTTATCAACCTTTTCTGCACTTATATTTTCGTATAATTTTATTAATTTTTCATTACTTGAAAGCGTGCTTATTTCATCTAAAAAACTTTGGGTTGGCATGAAAAAATCAGCAGGTATATTATACCCGCTGACTTGCACGTTTTCTTTAAAAATTCGCAACTTATTTAACATATTTTTTTACGTATGCTGGTAAATTGTCGTAATCTGCACTTACCGATACTACGAATTTTAATTCGCTATATTCCTTTTGTAATTTATTAAGGCTGTCAAAAAGTTTTTTACCACCAACCATTTTGTCGCCTATTATACGTTTTAAACCGTCTATAAACACGTACTCAATATCACTATTGCCTGCAAGTAAACCGTTAATAAAGCCCCTAAGTTCTTGCGTTGAAGTTACGTCGTAATCTTCAGTATAAACGCATCTAACGTTAAAGTCGATATTAACAGTGCTAATACGCTTATCAGTTATAAAAACCACGTTACCCTTAGCATCTTTACCTGCTTGATTAACTTTGTCAAGCATAATTTTGGTTTTGCCGAATCCTTTTGGTCCATAAACTATATTAATCATAATAAAAGGTCTCCTTTTCCTTTGATACTTTTATTATATATGATTAAATTAATTTTTTCAATACCAAAATTAAAATTTTTTAAACTTTTTTGACAATTTTTAACTTTTTATTTTATTTTTGACAAATATTGAGATATAAGTTTAACGCCTTCAATTATATCTTCTTTAGAAATTGCGTAAGACATTCTTATATAACCTTCTTTTTCAAACGGTAAGCCTGGTATTACTGCTACACCGTAATCAACTAAATAATTTGCAAAATCTAAACTGTTTTTTATAAGTTTGCCATCAATTTCTTTGTTTAAATAATCTTTGATATTTACGTAAACGTAAAACGCGCCTTGTGGCTTTACGAATTTTAAGTTATTTTCCGTTAAAAGTTTGCAAATCAAGTTTCTTCTACTTTGATATACTTCACGCATTTGTTCAACGATTTCATCGCCACCTGTTAACGCCGTTACTGACGCGTGTTGAGCAAACGAACAAGCGTTACTTGTAGTTTGACTTTGTAATTTTGAAATTACTTTTGCTAAATCTTTATTACAAGCCAAATAACCTATTCTCCAACCCGTCATTGAATAACTTTTACTTACACCGTTTATTACGATAGTATTTTCATACATATAATCGCTTATCGATGCTATTGAAACGTGTTTTTCTCCGTCGTAAATAAGTTTTTCATAAATTTCGTCACTAATTACTGCAATTTGGTGTTTTTCAATAACTTTTGATAATTCTTCTAACTCACTTTTATTGTAAACAACGCCCGTTGGGTTACAAGGTGAATTGATAATAATTGCTTTAGTTTTAGGCGTAATTACTTCTTCAAGTTGACTTGCAGTAATTTTATAATCGTTTTCTTTTAAAGTGTTAACGACTACCGGTACGCCACCACACATTTTAACTTGTTCTTTATACGTAAACCAAAACGGAGCAATTAATATAACTTCGTCACCTTCATCACAAATTGCATATAAAGCGTGATATAACGCTGATTTTGCACCACTACATACGACTATTTGTTCTGGAGCGTAATTTAAGTTATTATCTTTTTTGAATTTTTCACAAATTGCTTTACGAAGTGGCATTATACCTGCAACAGCAGTATATTTAGTTGCGCCGTTATCTAATGCTTGTTTACAACTATCAATTATGTATTTTGGCGTATTTACGTCTGGTTCGCCAGCAGTAAAACCTATGATTTTTTTGCCTTTTGCCTTTAAATCATTTACTTTTGCCGTAATTTCTAACGTCATTGATGCTGGAATTTGTTTTGCTTTTTCTGAAATTTTCATAACACTACCTTATATATTAAAATTTAAAAATTTTTATTCTTTTTTACTTATTTTAATTAAGTCAATTGGCTTTTAACTTAATTTTTTAAACATTATATATCATTAAACTTAATTTAGCAAGCGTTTTAACGCCAAAATTAAAAAAATTTTAAATAAATTTAAAAAACTGCTAAATTATAAAAAATTAGCAGTTTTATCGTGTTTTTGAATTAAATTTTTGTATTATTTTACTGAAATTTACGAATTTTCTTCTTCGTTTAAAAGTTTAGCCTCTCTATCGGCAATTTGAAGGGCGTTTATCATTTCTTCAATATTACCTTGTAAAAAAGAAACTAACGAATAAAGAGTAAAACCTATTCTATGGTCGGTAATTCTGCCTTGTGGGAAGTTATAAGTTCTTATCCTTTCCGAACGGTCACCCGTACCTATTTGACTTTTTCTTTGCGAGTCGTATTCCTTTTGGTATGCCGAATTATAATGGTCGTAAAGCCTTGATTTTAAAACTTTTAAAGCCTTTTCCCTATTTTTAATTTGCGAACGTTCGTCTTGACAAGTTACGACTATACCCGTTGGCAAGTGTGTCATACGAATACAACTTTCCGTTTTATTAACGTGTTGACCACCAGCACCCGACGCTCTATAAGTATCAATTTTTAAGTCTTTTTCTTCAATTTTAATTTCAACGTCTTGCGCTTCTGGTAAAACTGCAACCGTTGCAGTTGACGTTTGTATTCTGCCTTGTGATTCGGTCTCCGGCACACGTTGAACTCTATGAACACCACTTTCGTACTTTAATTTACCGTAAACACCTTTACCTGCTACCGAAAACACAACTTCTTTTACGCCACCAAGTTCGGTATTGTTTGAATCGATTTCTTCCGTCTTCCAACGATTTTTTTCGGCATAGTTTACGTACATTCTATAAAGTTCGTAAGCAAATAAGGCTGCCTCTTCTCCACCTGCACCTGCCCTAATTTCGACGATAACGCTTTTATCGTCGTCGGGGTCTTTTGGTATTAATAAAATTTTAAGTTCGGCGTTAATTTGCTCTAAACGATTTTTTAAATCTTTAATTTCTTCTTGCAAAAACTCTTTCATATCGCTATCCGTTTCGATAGATAACGACGTTTCAGCATCTTGCTTTTCAATAGATAATTTCTTATATTCTTTATACACGTTTACCGTTTCTTCCATATCGGCAATTTCTTTGGTGTATTTTTTATAAGTTTCCATATCCGAAAGAACTTCTTGCGTTGAGATTAATTCGTTTAATTTTTCGTACCTTTCTAAAATGGCCTCAAGTTTTCTATTCGTCATAAATTTACCTTTACTATTCTTTCAACGCCTTGCATATCTTTTATAATCGTTACTTTTTTGTACACCTTAGCGTTATTTACTATATTTTCAATATCTTTTGCTTGATTTATACCTATTTCTAAATATAATATACCGTTTTCGTTTAAATATTTATAACCTTCGTTAATTATTATTTTATAAAAATCTAAACCGTCTTCGCCACCGAAAAGGGCAAGACTTGGCTCGTATTTTACTTCTTTTTGAAGATTTTGCATATCTACTTTTGTTAAATACGGTGGATTTGACACGATAATATCAAATTTACCGTTTATATTTTCAAATAAATTAGACTGTAAAAAGTTTACGCTTGCATTATGTTTTTTAGCATTTTCTCTTGCTACGTCTAACGCTTTAATTGATATATCGCTTGCCGTAACGGTAAACTTATTAGATAAGGCTAAACTTACGCTTATTGCTCCACTTCCCGTGCATAAATCTAAAACTGAGCCACCGTCGTTTTCTTTTATAATAAGGTCAACGAGTTCTTCGGTTTCTGGTCTTGGAATTAAAACGTTTTTATTTACGATAAAATTATATCCGTAAAAGTCGGCGTTACCTAATACGTAAGATAACGGAATACCCTTTGCACGCTCGTTTACTATATCGTTGATTTTTTTATAATCTTCAACAGAAACTAACGCATCGTTATTAAATAAATTAGACCTTTTTATTCCTAAAACGATACTAACTATCCACTCGGCGTCACTTTCTTCTTCTATACCTGCTTTTTTGAGCGTTAATTTAACCCTTTCTAAATTGCTTTTTACAGTACCACTAACGTTAAACTTAACTTCTTTAATACTTTGGTCTTTATCCATTTCTAATACCGTATTAAAGGCCTTAATTGCAACTTCAATCATATCGTCGCTTGGTTCTTTGGTAGTAATACGTTGTAGTAGCAATCCTGGTAATTTAAAAATATTAAAAAACGGATGAGTACGTTTTGATAAAAATTTTAAAATTTCGTAAGATATGCCCGAAACGATAGGCAAAGATATTATTTTTAATAAAAATCTATAAAGTTTATTAACAATTCCTTCGCCACCAATACCAAGTGGTTGCAATAACGTATTTAAAAGAGCGAAAACTAATATACTTACCGTCATTACGATAAACATAAAAGTCGTTCCACATCTATCGTGTACACGCGTACATTTTTTAACGTTTTCTACGGTGAGTGGCATTTGACGCTCATAGCAAGATATAGTCTTATGCTCTGCCCCGTGATACATATAGGTACGCTTTACGTCTTTAATTAAACTTGTAAGTAAAATATACACGATAAAAATTATAATTCTAACTAAACCTTCGACTAAAAAATACCAAATACTGTCTTTTTTTATAAAGGTCAATAGGTCGGTTACCGTTTGTGGTAAAAAGAAAAATAAAAATAACGATAATGCAACACCTATAAACGCGCCTAAAAATACTGCTAAGTCAATTACGTTAATTTTTGTCTTTTTAGCAAGCCATTTTTCAAATTTAGTAGGCTCGTCTTCACCGAAAACCGATGCCGAGCGCATCAAAACTTTAGTTCCACCAACAAGTGAACTAATAAAGGCTACCACGCCCCTAACGAGTGGTAGTTTTAAAAATTTGTTTTGACTTTTAGAAGATTTTAAACGCTTAGTTTCAATAAGTATTTCACCATTTTCAGCACGTACTGCCGTTGCCATTGACGTTTTACCACGCATCATTACGCCTTCTATTACGGCTTGACCACCTATTGAAGTTTTATTGCAATTGTTATTTCCCTTTTTCATATCTTAAAAAAATAAAATGGCTCAAAGTAGACTTTGAGCCGATTTATATACTTATTAGTATATTAAAATTAAATACCGTATCTCTTTTTGAACTTATCAACACGTCCACCAGAGTCTACTAATTTTTGTTTACCAGTAAAATATGGATGACATTTTGAACAGATATCAACCTTTATAACATCGGCTTTTTTTGTAGAACCTGTATAAAATGACGCGCCACACGCACATTGTACTTTAACTTGATTATACTCAGGATGAATATTTGCTTTCATTTTAACACCTCTCTTTCAATTACTTTGCTATTATATATTAAAAAATGACAATAGTCAACTTATTTTTAGCCTTTTAAAAATATTTTTATAATTTTTTTACTTTTTTTAGTCAAAATTTAATTTGTCGTTAAACACTTGCAAAATTTGTCAATTCATTATATACTTATTATAAATTTTGTTTTAAGGAGAAATTATGTTCGCTTGGCAAATTAATCAACCTAAACAACTAAAGAAAGTCAATATCGTTAACAACTTAGAACAAATTGACGACGTTAAGGTTAAAATCACTAAATGCTTAATAACAAGACAAGACTTACTTAACTATTTAGGAAAATCTAATACTTCATTTCCTATAATTCCTTCAAAAATTGCCGTTGGTCAAATTACTGAAACGCTTGAAGAGTCAAATTATTTCGTTAAAGGTACTAAAGTTTATCTTTCGCACGAAAAACCTTGCAAAACTTGTTATAAATGCCTAAACAACTTAAACGACGAGTGTCTTAATATTTTACACGCATCAAAAGACTTTGAGGGTTATTTAAAGGAATTTGCCGTAATTCCTAAAGAGTCTGCACATATTTTGACAAAAAAGACTTCTTATTACGACGCTTTGTTTTTAAACCACATTTCTCTTGCCCTTTCGGTTATTGATAAATTAAAAATCGAAAAAGGTCAACACGTTTGTATTTTAGGTGGTAGCATTTTTGCTAATATTTTGGCGCAATTAATTTCATATTATCAAGCAGTTCCTATTTTAATTGATAATAGTCAAGAAAATTTAGATATTGCTAATAAATGTGGTATTTACTACACTTACTTAATTTCTAAAAATTTAGAAAAACAGGTTTTAAACATTACGGGTGGTAGAAAATGTTCAAAAATTATTTACGACACCGAAAGTAATATTAATACCGACTGGATTAGTAAACTTTGCGCCAACAACGCTAACGTTGCTATTACCGGTATGATAGAAACTAAAACTAAAGTTAACTTTGAACTTTTATTTGAAAAAGAAATTAAGTTAACTTGTATTAAAAGCAGTTTAGAAAATATCTCTTCGGGTATTAACTTAATAGTTCAAGGCGTTTTAAATTTAACTTGCTTTGATATTAACGAATATAAGTTTGATTATGCCGATAAACATTTTGAAAACTTTGCAAATAAACTTTTAAACGATAGTGATAAAAATGAATTTATTATCGATTTAATGTAAATTTATATAAATTAAACCCTAAAAAGTTGCTAAACTTTTTAGGGTTTTTGATTATATTTTATTTCCTTTTTTATTTTTTCGTAAAGTTCGCCAGCACCTAATATTAAGACGTTATTTTTACTTGTATTTTTTATCATTTCTAATACTTGGTTAAAATCTTCTAAATATTTTTTGTTTATAGTTAAAGCAAGTTTTTCACTACTACCGTCGTAAAAATAATCTTCCCTTGCAGGATAAGTTTTATAAAAACACACTTTTTCATTTTCAAAAATATTTATAAAGTCGTAAAACAAAAGTTTTGTTCTTGAATACGTATGTGGCTCGAATATTATTAACAAGTCGTCTTTATAAACTTCTTTTGCCGTTTTTATTGCACTATTAATTTCGGTTGGATGGTGCGCGTAGTCTGTTATAACGTTTTTATTATAAAGTTTTCCTACACGTTCAAATCTTCTTTTGACCCCTTTAAAACTTGTTATGCCTTTTATTGCGTCGTTTATCGGTATATTAAGTAAATAACATACCGAAATAGCGCACAGGGCGTTATAAACCGAATGCTCGCCTAATACGTTTAAATTAACTCTTCCGTGATTATAGTTTTTAATAACTAAATCAAACGAATACTTCCCACCTTTTTGAGTAACGTTTTTTGCAATTACGTCGCCTTTATTTTTAATTCCGTAAGTTATTACGTTTTTAGACGTATACTCTTTTAAAAAATTATCGTCGTTGCAAATTATTTTATAATCACTTCTATCTAAAAAATCGTAAAAAGCACTTTTTACGTTATCTATATTTTCGTAACAGTCTAAATGGTCGTTATCAATATTTGCACATATGCCTATATTAACTTTTACGTCGTAAATTGCTTTGTTAAATTCACAAACTTCACTTACGACAAGTTCTTTTTTATTATCGGTATGAAAAGTAGAAAGTTTTTTATCAACACCACCTATAAAAGACGTAAAAGACTTATCGTTAACGTCTAATACGTTTGCTATCATTGACGTTATAGTCGTTTTCCCGTGACTACCACTTATTCCTATACTATTTTTAAAAGTGCTTAAAATCAAATTTAAAAGTTGACTTCTTTTATATATCGGCTTAGATAATTTTTTTGCATAATTTAATTCTTTATCTTCTTTACTAAGCGCTAAAGTGTAAACTATTATATCACTATTTTTTATATCTTCAAAACTGCTTTCATAGTTAACTTTTATATTGTATTTTTCTAATAATTTTGTTTGCTCACTTTTAATTTTATCACTTCCTAAAACAATAAAATTTCGGCTTTTTAGATATAAGGCAAGACTACTCATACCTATTCCACCTATGCCGATAAAATAAATTTTTAAATTTTCACAATTATTTAGCATATATTATTTTATGAATTAAATTTAAAATTATTGACAAAATACTTCAAAATATTAAGTTTTTTATCAAAAAAATTAACTTTTTTGCATATTTTTTTAAAAAAGGTCTTGAAATTGCAAAAATATAGTGTATAATATAATTGTATGTTATATATAATATATAGCAAAATGATAAGGGGTTGTGAGGTATGAAAATTTCAGACATTAGAGTTAGGTTGGTCCAAAAAGAAGACAGCAAACTTAAAGCAGTAGCGTCAATGACGATTGAAGATTGTTTCGTCGTTCATGACATTAAGGTCATTGAAGGCAACGAAGGCTATTTTATAGCAATGCCGTCAAGAAAGACGAACGAAGGTGAATATAAAGATATTGTTCACCCTATCAACACGGAAACGAGAGAAATGATTATTAAACTTATTCTCGACGCGTTTGAGGCTGAAAAGTCAAAGACCGAATAAAATTATTGCCTAACGGCAATTTTTTTATTTTACAAAACTTTATAAAAAAGCGAAAGTTCGTTTAATACGACTTTCGCTTTTTGTTTATTAATTTTTATTTTTTACCAAATAATTTTTTAACGAACGGTGGAATTTCACGCTTTTTTTCAACCGGTTTTTCTTCTTCAATAGGTTCTTCTTCACTTTCTTCAACTATCGTTTCAACTGCTTGTTGTTCAACTTGAGCTACTTGTGTTTCAATAGGTTTTTCTTGAATAGGATTTACAAGATTTGTAAAGGCTTGAGATTGACCTTGTCCGTTTAAACCGTTAAATCTTTGTTGAGATTCGGCAAAGCCCGTTGCAATAATAGTTATAACTACTTGGTCTTTAAGCGACGCGTCTACGTTAGCACCGAAAATAAAGTTTGCAGAATAATCAACTACGCCGTTGATTAGGTTGGCAGCCTCGTTAACTTCGCCGATAGATAACGTTTGGTCGCCCGTAATATTCATTATAATGCCCCTTGCGCCTTCAATCGTAGTTTCAAGCATTGGCGACGATACGGCTTGTCTAACAGCCTCTAAAATCCTATTTTCGCCTTTTGCCCTACCAATACCCATATGTGCTAAGCCTTGTCCTTTAATAATAGTTCTTACGTCGGCAAAGTCTAAGTTTATAAGCGCTGGATTCGTAATTAAATCTGCAATACCACAAACGGCTTGTTTTAAATTATCGTCGGCAAATCTAAAGGCTTCTTCAATAGGTGTGTTTTTATTAAGAGCGTCAAGTATTTTATCGTTAGGAATTACTATTAACGTATCAACAAATTTGCGAAGATTTGCTATACCCTTTTTTGCATTTTCTTCACGTTTTCTTGCCTCGAACGAGAAAGGTTTAGTTACTACTGCAACCGTAATACATCCCTTTTCCTTAGCAACTTTTGCTATTACTGGTGCTGCGCCCGTACCCGTTCCACCACCCATACCGGCAGTTATAAATAATAAATTTACACCTTCAACTAATTTTTCAATTTCTTCAATGCTTTCTTCGGCTGCTTTTTCACCTATTTCTGGATATGAACCTGCACCTAAACCTTTAGTTACTTCTTTACCTATTTGAACTCTGTTTTGTAAATCGGCTTTTGATAACATTAACGCTTGCATATCGGTATTTACGGCTACGAATTCTGCACTTTTAATACCTGCGTCTATCATTCTATTGATTGCATTATTACCTGCGCCACCTACGCCTATTACCTTTATTTTACAAACGTTTGTTGATGTTAAATCTTGTTCTAACATAAATAGTTACTCCTTATTATTTACGAAAAATACTTTGTCTTTACGTAGCGTGAGCGCAGTATCTAATAACGATACGAAACCCGAACACCACGGTTTGTTGTAATGAGGTATCGACGGTTTTACAACTTTGTTGTAAGTGCTTAAACGCGTCGACAAATACTCTAACGCACCCCTTATATTTGTTATTCCACTACCCGTAAACGAAATTACGATATCACTTGGAACTTTTAAAGGACAAGATGAAATTGATTTAATGATTTTTTCGGCAAGACTATCTAAAACTTCTTTACCGATAGCGTTTACCCTATCCCTTGAAAAAGTATAGTCACCGTCTTTATCACTAATTACGTATAAAGCACTTGGATTATCAATATAGCCTAAATTTAATATTTCCGTTAACTTTTCACTAATTTCATACGGGGTTTCTAAATCGCTTGATAAATACGCCGTTATCATTGCCCCACCAAACGAAAAAGCGTCGTTATAAAGCAAACCGTTACCCGATGCTATTGCAATTTCAGTAGAAGTATAACCAACGTCGATTAAAATTAAGGTATTATCCCTTTCAGCTTGAGTAAATAACGTGTTGCATTTACAGTATAACGAACTTAAATAATTAACTTCCATTACACCGATTTTATGAAAAATATTATCGATAATTTCTTTAAAATAATTATGTACGTAAACGTAAGATAATCTACCTTGCAAACTTTCGCCCTTTTGACCGATAGGCTTATGAGTTTTTAACGAACCGACTTGATAATACACTGCCGACCTATTTATAAGCGTATAATCGGCTAATTCTTGAAAGCCTAAATTAAATAATTCAATTACGTCGCTTATAGTGATTTTTTTAGATTTATTATAAACGGTACGGTAATTTTTAGAAATACTTTTTGTAAATTCACCCGGTACGCTTACGTAAATTTTAGTTATTGCTTGTAAATTTTGACTTTTTAAAAGGTTTTGATAGCAGTTTGCAATAGTTTTTTCTAAATCACCTACGTCGAAAAAGGCATTTTCATAAAAGGTATCGATATTAACGCTTTCTTTATAACGAAAAGCAAACGCACCGTTAACGCTACGTTCGCCTATAATAAACGTTATATTTGATGAATCAATATCTAATACTGCGATGCAATCTTTTATCATTTCGTACCCTTTTTATGCTTAAAATATAAATATATTTTACTATAACCTTTTTAATTTGTCAATATCAATTTACGTAGTAACAATAATTTGGTTAGAATTTTTATCGACCGTTATATAGTACTTGCCTTCTTTTACAGTTTCTTGTAAACTGTACCAGTTTTTGAAAAACTTAAATTTTTCAACGGTTTGAATATTTACGTTGTCAAATTGAACTACTAAACCTTCAACTGTAGTTAAGGTTAACGTTCTATTAAAAATACCGTCTTTTAAAACGTTAATACTAAAATTAGTTATATTTTCCTTAAAACCGTTAATTAACGGCGTTAATTCTAAAAGATAATCGTTTGTAGTTTTATCTAAAAAATTTAGTTTTTCACCAACTACTAACGGCTGATAATCGCTTTCGTCGACAATAACGCTTAAGTTTGGCTTGTTTGTAACGTTATTTAAGTTATTATCTTTTTGACATAATACACGAAGGGATGAGTCAAGCATATAATACTTGTCCCCACATTTAAGAGAAAAAATTTCTTCGTATTCGATAACGGTAATTTTTAACGAACAAGGAAAAACTTTTTCAACTTTAATAACGTTTGCATAAGGCGAAATTGCTAAAACTTCCTTCTCAATATCTTTTTCGTTTAAAAATAAAAGATTTTTGCCTTCTAAAGTTTTAGAATATTCACTAACCTTTTCATTTATGTTTTCGGGCGAGTTTTCAATATACGTAACCGAAAGTTGAACGTCGCTTATTTTAAATAAAAAATTACAACATAAAACTGCAATTACTATGAATAACAACACCGTTACACTACTTAGTAACCTTTTGTATTTCATTATAAGACCCTTTTTATATTTGCTCCTATATTTTTCAATTTTTCTTCTATTTGATAGTAACCCCTATCTAAAATTTCGGCATTATCTATTACCGATACGCCTTGCGCTTTTAACGACGCTAATATTAGCCCTGCACCACCACGAAGGTCAGTCGCAGTAACGAAATTACCGTGCAAACTTTCAACGCCCGTTACGATGGCAACGTTGCCGTTTACCTTTACGTTTGCGCCCATTTTATTTAGTTCAAACGCCGTATTAAACCTGTCTTTAAAAACGTGTTCTTTTACTATAGTTTGCCCTTTTAAAGTCGTACTATAGGCAAGTAATAACGACTGTAAATCGGTTGGAAAATCGGGATATGGTAGCACGTTGACTACACCTAAACCTTTACCAACTCCACTCGACTTTATATATATTCTATCATTAAATATACATATTTTGCAAGTGTTATTAAATATTTTTTTTATTAAACTTGCGTTGTGAGAATAATTTACGTTTTCTAACGTTAATTCGCCACCCGTAGAAAGCGCAGTTAGTAAAAACGTACCCGTTTCAATTCTATCTGGTATAGGTGTAAATTCTACCTTTCGTTTTTTTAACTCTTTAACTCCGTCGATTACTATTACGTCCGTTCCTATTCCGTTAATTTTTGCCCCTACTAATTTTAAAAACTTGCACAAACACACGATTTCCGGCTCTTTTGCGCAATTTTTTATTATCGTAATTCCTTCTGCCGTAATTGACGACATTATTAAATTTAAAGTAGCGCCTACGCTTGGAAAAGATAATACAATAGTTGTTCCCGTTAGTTTATTTGCCGTACATTTTATCACTTCGCCTTCTTCAATTTTTACGCCTAATTTTCTTAAACCGTTTATATGTATATCGATAGGTCTTTCGCCTAATTTACAGCCACCTGGCATTGTAAATTCTGCTTTTTTAAACCTTGTTAATAACGGCCCTATCATAAAAAGTGGCGCTCTTGCTTGATTTACTAAATTTTCTGGTAATACGTAACTTGTTAAATTAGAACAGTCAATTTTTAAATTGCCGTCTTGATAAGAGTAACTTCCACCTAAACTTTTTATAATTTCAAGTAGACAAGTTATATCTTTTAACATTGAAACGTTTGTAAAAGTTATTTCACTTTCAAGCATAATGCACGCCGATATTAACGGCAATAAGCAATTTTTTGCACTTTGTATTTTTACGTTGCCATATAATTTGTTTCCACCTTCAATAACAAATCTGCTCATTATTTCCCCTATAAATAATACATTATACGTTGAGAAAATAATTAAAGTTAATTAAATTCTTTCACTTTGTTTTGATATTGAGTAAAGCACTCCAAAGGCTACTAAAAACACTATTAGCGACGTATTACCTGCACTAATTAAAGGCACGGGTAAACCCGTAGGTGGAATACTACCCGTTACTACTAAGGCGTTTACGCTAACTTGTATTAAATAAATTGACGTTATGCCGACGGATAGCAAATAACCGAAAAAGTTTTTACAACGGCTTGCCGTTTTTACACCCCTTATAACGAGTAAAAACATTAAAATAAATAATAATGCTATTCCTATAAGCCCTATTTCTTCGCCTATTACCGATAATATAAAGTCGCTTTCGGCAAAAGGTAGGAATTTATATTTTTGTCTTGAATTGAAAATGCCTACACCGAATAAACCCCCATTACCAAGCGCGTATAAAGATTGTAAAAGTTGATACCCTTCGCCTTTTGGCGACGCCCAAGGATTTAAAAAGGCAGTTAATCTTTTTAACCGATACGGCTCGAGCACTATTAAAAGTATTGCTCCTAAAATTAAAGGGACTGCCATTATTGTAAAAAATTTTATACTTACCCCTGCTAAATATAGCATTACAAGTAGTAATAACACTACGCAGACGGTTATCGACATATTCGGCTCTAAAATAATAAGTAACGCTAAAACGCCACCGTATAATAAAACGGGCAATATCCCTTTAAAAGTTTTAGTTCTTTGAATATTTTTATCAAAATAATAGGCCGTAAATAAAATTAGCGCAAATTTTGCTATTTCGCTTGGCTGTATTGTTATTGAAAAAAATTTAAGCCATCTTCTTGCTCCGTAAACTTCTACCCCTAACGGCGTAAAGATTAAGGCTAATAATATTACGGCTAAAGCCATTAAAGGATAAACGAATTTTTTAAGTATATTATAGTCGATTTTACCTACTATTAACATAAGTATTACGCCTATTATAAAGCCTATTCCTTGTTTTTTTACATAGTAAAACTTATCGTTATAAGTTATGTTTGCAGAATAATTTGACGCCGAATATATAAATAAAATTCCTATTAAAGAAATTAATATTGCTAAAATAGGAATTAATAGGTCACCACGGGAGTTTTTACTTAAAAGAAGTTGCGATTTCAATGAACTTTTCTCCCCTTTCTTCATAGCCTGTAAACTCGTCGAAACTTGACGTTGCAGGCGACAATAATACTTTATAATTTTCTTTTGAAATTGCGTAGGCTAATTTTATCGCCGTTTCAAAATTACTACTTAATACTAAATTTTTTACTTTTTCATTTTTTGCAAATTCATACATCTTAAGCGCAGTTTGACCTGTTAAAACTACTCCTTTTACGTTCTGTTTACTCGATATTTGACTAAACAATTCGCTATAATCAAGCCCTTTATCATATCCACCTAAAATTAAAACTAAATCACCTTCTAAGGCATTAATTGCTTTTATCGTAGCGTCGGGATTTGTGGCTTTACTATCGTTATAAAAGGTTATTCCGTTTACTTTTGCAACTTGTTCAATTCTATGCTTTACACCTTTAAAAGTGGTTAATCCGTCGACGATTTCTTGATTTTCTAATCCTAAAAGTTTTAAGACTGCAACCGAACACAATACGTTTTCAATATTATGACTACCTTTTATAGATAAATCTTCTACTTTTATAACCTGCTCTTCTCCACAATAAATTGCGCCGTTAGACAGATACACGCCGTCTATTATTTCTTTTTGCGATATCCATACTATTTTTGCCTTTGTTTTTAAGGCTAAATTTCTAACGTTTTCGTCGTCGTAATTTAAAATTGCAAACTCGCTTTCTTTTAAGGTAAGTATTAATTTACTCTTTAAAAATATGTAGTTTTCCATTGTAAAATGTCTTTCTAAATGGTCTTCGGTTATGTTTAATATACACGCTATATGTGGGGTAAAACGACAAGTCGTTTCTAATTGATAACTTGAAACTTCTACAACTAAAATATCTTCTTCACTACAACCTACCGAAGTAGAAAGTGGCGTTCCAACGTTGCCAACAAGTTTATTATTAACTCCGTTTTTTGATAGCGTATGACTAATTAGCGAGCAGGTTGTCGTTTTACCGTTCGTACCCGTTACTGCAACTATAGGGTTATTTATATAATAACTTGCAAGTTCTATTTCTCCGATTATTCTTATTCCTTGACCTTTTGCCTTTATTGCAATTTCGTTTAAAACGCTAACGCCCGGGCTTAACACTAAAACGTCAATTTCTTTTAAAATTTCGTCTACGTTTTCTACTAAGATACAACCTAAAGTTATAAGTTCGTTAATTAATTTTTGAGTTTTTTCGTTTGTAGAATTGTCGTAAATATAAACTCTTGCGCCTTTACTTAGTAAAAGTTTTGAAACGTTTACGCCTGAGTTTGCTATTCCTAAAACTAAAAAATTCATTAATTTTGCGTACATATTTCTCCTATAAAATACAAATGATTACGAGTAATCCTATAGTTAAAGTTATTAAGGAATAAATTGTTGCTATTTTATTTTCGGTTATTCCTTTCATTTGAAAATGATGGTGTATAGGCGACATTAAAAATACCCTTTTTTTAGTCTTTTTATATACTAAAACTTGAATTATTACCGATAACGCCGTTAATACGTAGATTATGCCGATAATCAAAATATATATTTGATTTGCCGAGAATATAGAAATTATTGAAACTACCCCACCAAGCATTAACGAGCCCGTATCACCCATAAATACTAAGGCTTTGTGTCCGTTAAAAATTAAAAAACCAAGTAGCGAACCACTTACGCTTATAGCGTATAAAAATAGGTTTTTATACTCTAATACATTTGAATAAGAATTTGCGTTATAAGTTATTTCGATAAAACCTATCACGCTTATTAAAAGCAAATATACAAAAGTCGTTTGTGAACATAATCCGTCTAAACCGTCTAATAAATTAACGCTGTTTACAGTTGCTATAAATATAAAAAAGTTTAAAAATACGCTTATTATACCTAAATCTATAAATTTTAAGGTAAACGGAATATATATTGAAGTCATAGCGTTTCTATATAAAAACACGCTTGCAATTATTGCTATTGCCGTTTGGAATAAAATTTTTTGTAAACTTGTAAGCCCTAAATTACGTGAGTTTTTAATTTTTATAAAATCGTCTAAAAATCCAACTATACAAAAACTTACCGATATTATTATAGATAAGGTTGCAAGCGAATTTTCACCCTTTTTAGTTAAAAAAAATGAAGTAATGGACGAAAATAAGAAAATTATTCCACCCATCGTTGGCGTGCCTTCTTTTTGCTTATGTTCTTTTACGTAACCTAATATTGATTGCTTTAGTTTTAGTTTTTTAAGTAACGGCAAAAGAATTATTCCAAAAAATACCGTTAAAATAAAAGAAACTAAAAAACACGCTATTATGCTTTTCAAATATTTTCACCACCGTTTTTTATTATATTTTTTATTACTTCTTTATCGCTGTACGTAATTTTTTTACCTTTAATTTCTTGCGACGTTTCTGCGCCTTTACCTAAGACACATAAAATATCGCCATTTTGTAACATTTTTACACCGTATTTCGTGGCTAAATATCTATTTTCTATTAAAAGATAATTATTCGTGTGAATTTTTACTCCCTTTTCAATTTGTTTGATAATTTTATTAGGGTTTTCATTTCTTGGATTATCGCTTGTTATTATTACAAAATCTGCGTGCTTAGACGCTATTTCGCCCATAATTTTACGCTTTTTGCTATCACGGTTTCCACCACAACCGAAAATTACTATAAGTTTGTTTTTGCATAATTTTTTAAAAGATTTTAAAGTGTTTTCAATACCGTCGGGAGTGTGCGCGTAGTCGACGAAAATATCTGCTCCGTTATAGTTTAATATAAATTCGTTTCTACCTTTTACACAGTCAAAATATATTAAGGAATTTATTGCTTGCTTGTTTGAAATTCCGTTAAGCGCGCTTGCAGTTAAACACGCTAAAACGTTATATACGTTATAAACTCCTATTAATTTTATCGAAACGAATTCTATATAATCGAATAAGTTTACGGTAAACGTTAAGCCGTTTAACGTTTGATTAATTTTTACGGCAAATACGTCGCTTGGATTATTTAATCCGTAAACAAAATTTTCACAATCGCTTTCCTTTATTATTTCAAACCCGACTTTATCGTCAGTGTTTATTACGGCGTTTTTACAATTTTCTTTTGTAAACACGCTTTTTTTAACCTTTTTATACTCGTCAAAAGTTTTAAAATAATCTAAATGGTCGTGAGTGCAGTTTGTAAAAATTAGCGTTTCAAAATATAGACCTGCCACTCTTTTTTGCTCGATGGCGTGCGCCGAAACTTCAATAAAACAGTATTCTACCCCTTTACTTTGCATATCTTGTAAAATTTTAGATATCACTATTGTATCTGGCGTAGTCATATCAAAATTAAGTTCTTTTTCGTCGTATAAAACACCTAAAGTTCCTATTACGCCCACTTTTTTATTTGCGTATTCAAATATGTTTTTAAGTAGATAAGTAATAGTCGTTTTACCGTTAGTACCAACTACGCCTATAAGTTTAGGACACTTTTTTAAATTGTAAAAATTATAACAAATTTCAGCCTTTAATAAGTTTACGTCGCTACATAAAATATAATTGCATTTTATTTTAGGTTTTTTGTTAGTTACTACGACTATAGACCCGTTTTTTAAGGCTTGACTAATATATTTATTTCCGTCCTTTTTACTGCCTTTTACGGCAAAAAATATTGCGTTTTTACACTCTTTTCGACTATCAATACATAAATTTTCAATATCAAAATTTTCGTTAAAATTTTTTTCAATATAACTTGTGTTTTTTAGTAAAGCGTTAATTTCCATATATTACCTATAAGTTTTTTACTTTTATTATCGACTCGAAAACCTTTTTTACGATAGGCGCTGCAACCGTTGAGCCGTAAGTTCCACCAACGGGCTCGTCGACTATGGCTAAGCATATATATTTAGGGTTATCGCTTGGAAAAAATCCTATAAAACTCATAACGTATTTGCCTACGTTGATAACGCCGTTTTCATATTTTTGCGCAGTACCCGTTTTACCACCTACTTTGTAGTTTTCAATATACGCTTGCTTGCCCGAGCCGTTTGAAACAACGTTTTCTAAATATTCACGTATCGTTTTTGACGTTTCTTCACTTATTATCGTTTTAGTTTTAGAAAATTCGGGTTTTATTGCAATTTGGCTATTCGTATCGTAAATTTCTTTAACTAAGTGTGGTGTTACCTTATATCCACCGTTTATTGCAACCGAAGTTGCAAGTAATAATTGTAGTGGCGTACACGCTATTGATTGTCCAAAAGATATTCTTGCTAAGTCGCCGTCAGTTACGCTTGTTTTTGGAATAATCATTCCTTGCGCCTCGCCGTTTAAATCAATTCCCGTACATTTGCCATATCCAAACGAGTTTAAATACTTATAAAAGGTTTCTTTACCGAGCGATAAGGCTATATCAACGAAAATGGGATTACAACTGTTATTAAGCGCTAAACTTAAATTTTCGTTAGCGTGTTTTCCGTTAGCGTGAGTTGACCAACATTTTATTTTTGAGCCGTTTATTACCCTATACCTTGACGAAGAGAATATATGAGTAAGTGAAAAGGCGTTTTTGTTGCCGTCGTAAAACTCTTCAATATTTGCGCTTGCAGTTAAAACTTTAAAAGTTGAGCCTGGTTCGTAACTGTCGCAAATTAACGTATTTCTTCCTAACTTGTTTAATAAGTCGATATCATCGTAAGGCACTTGGTTTAAATTAAAGGACGGTTTTTGGCTCATTGCTAAAATTTCGCCACTCGACGGCTCCATTAGTATTACCGAACACGATTTCGGCGTGTATTCTTGCATAGCAGTATCCGTTACGCTTTCTAAAATTTCTTGCATTTCGTAGTCGATTGTTAATCGTAAGTTAAGACCGTCTGTTGCAGGCACGTAGTATGGTTTTGCACCGTTTAAGTCGTTGCCCGTCAAGTCTGCTTCGTATAAAATTTCACCGTTTATGCCTTGTAAATATTTATCGTAATAAAGTTCAAGCCCAGATATTCCGTTTCCGTCTTGAGAAGTGTAACCAAGCGTTTGACATAATAAGTCGTCGTAAGGATAATACCTTGTAACGTCGTCGGCGTAGTATACTCCGTCCAAATTATATTTTTCAAGTTCAACTACCTTATCTTTAGTTACGTGTTTTGCAACCTTAATTTCACTTACCGACGTAGTTTTAATTTTATTTTTTAACTTTTCTTTATCTAAATAAAATAAACTTGATAGAACGTCTGCAACCTTATCAACGTCGCTAACTGCCCTTTTCCTAACGAAAATCGTATAACTTTCTTTGGTCGTAGATAAAACGACACCGTTTCTATCAACTATATCTCCCCTTTTTGCAAGTACGGGAATATTTCTCGTCCATTGGTCGATTGCTTTTTTTTGCAAATCAACCCCCCAAATAACTTGTACGTAGAAAAATCTTGTAATTATAAATAAAAAAATAAAGGTTATCGCAATTATCATTGCAAATAACCTCTTTCGTACCTTTGATATCGAATAAATATTAATTTTAACTCCTATTATTTCATACCTAATTTGTTTGCCGCGTCTATTATGGCTTGGTCAGAAGAAACTTCTTCTAAACTATTAAAAGCGTCGTTATTTTGTGAAATTAAACTTTCAACTTGCGCTTGCTTATCAAAAATAGTTTGATTTAAACTTTTAAGTAACGCCGTATTAAACACTATTAAAACCGACAATAAAACTATTGCTACCGTCATAAATACAACTACTAATTTGCTTTTTGTTGACGTTTTTGTAGCCGTTTGGTAAGTCGTAGTAGCGTTTTCCCTTACGTCTTTATAAATTTCGGCTTTATTTATGCCTTGAAATTGCATAGTAGTTGAAGTTGGACGTAAATTTTGGTTTATGCCCGTAGTATGTTCAACGTATACGTTATGCATATCCTTAACTTGTTGTGGTTTTGAATAAGTATCGTAATGTATTATTTTATCGAAATTTTCAGGAATTCTTGCATTAAATTTAACTGCTTCACTATCTTGTTCTAAAACTGCAGTTTGAGTTTGTACGCTTGACGTTGGCGTATAATCAAATTCGTCATAATAAATATCACTTTTAACAATTTGTTGTTTATAGTTATTCATATTTTAATGCCTCCTAATTTATTCGTGTTTTAGATTTTTTCTGCTACCCTTAATTTAGCGCACTTTGAACGACTATTATTTTGCATTTCGTCCTCGCTTGCTATTATAGGTTTTTTGTTTATAATTTTTACTATTTGTTTTTTATTACATATACAAGGATAACGCTTATCGCATATGCAACTTGTCGATAACTCGTTAAACACCGTTTTTACAATTCTATCTTCTAAACTGTGAAAGGTTAAAATTGCAATTCTACCACCACTTTTAAGTTTGCCTATTACGTCTTTAATTGCCTTGTCCAGCCCGTCGAGTTCTTCGTTTACGGCTATTCTTATTGCTTGAAAAGTTCTTTTTGCAGGATGTCCGTCTTGTTGAAACTTTATTGGAATACTTTTTCTAATTATTTCAACAAGTTCGCCACACGTTTTTATAGGCTTTTCTTGTCTTTGTAAAACTATGTTTTTTGCTATGTTTTTTGCAAATTTTTCTTCACCGTAAGTTTCTAATATATATTTAATTCGGTTTTCGCTATATTCGTTTATTAACTCGTATGCCGAGAAAGATGACGACTTGTCCATTCGCATATCTAACTTAACGTCGTCAGCCATATACGAAAAGCCCCTTTCACGATTGTCAAGCTGATACGAACTTACGCCTAAATCGATTATCGCCCCGTCAATGCATTGTACGTTTAAACCTTCTAAAATTACTTTAAAGTTTTTAAAATTGTCTTTTACCGGTATAAAACGCGTGCCGTAACCTGCTAACCTTTTAGACGCTTCACGTATGGCATCTTCGTCTCTATCCGTCGCTATTAACGTGCCGTTTGGATAAGTCCTTTTTAAAATTTCACCCGAGTGTCCACCACCACCTAACGTGCCGTCAAAATACACACCGTCGTTTTTTAAGTTCAACGCTTGCATACACTCTTCAAGCATTACGGGTACGTGTTTAAATTCCATAAACTTACCTTACTTGTCCTTACTTAGTAAAAAATCAATTCTTTCTTCGTACGTTTTTGCTTGGCGCATTTCGTCACGAACGTGCTTTGCATATATATCAATGTGATTAAGCATACCTACGAAGGTAATTTCTTTATCAATTTCAGCGTACTTTTTTAACTTTTCAGGTAAAACTACCCTACCTTGTCCGTCTTCGTTTGCAGTAAATACTAAACTTAATACTTCAGTTAAACTTTCAAGCGCTTGTTTATCAAAAATACTAATGTTTTTAATGCTACCAAATTGTTCGTCAAACGCTTTTTTAGAGTAAACACTTATGCATTTTGTAGTACCACGCATAAAGACGTAGTCGCTTTCAAGTTCTTGACGAAGTCTTGACGGAATTCTTATTCTGTTTTTAGCGTCAACTTGATGCTCGTACTCACCAAAAAACATAGTTTTACCCCCTTTTAGTATTTATGTTTAAATTTTAGCACATATTTTTGGGAATTGCAACCACTTTTAGTAAATTTTGTCCACTTTTTTTAATTTTTTTATGATTTTTTGGGATTTTTCTATTTTTTTTGGCAAAAATTTTCAAAAACGTACCTATTATAATAGGTGTTTTCGCCTATAAACTGAATTTTACCGTCTTTAAAACCGTCGTTTTTAAAATTATTTTCGGTTAAGTAATCGTTTAAAGCAAGCATTGTTAAATACTCTGGCAAAATAATTTGAACGTTTGGTAAAGTTTTTTTAAATTTACTTAATAAAAAGCCGTAATGCGTACAACCTAAAATCAAAGTCTTAATATCTTGTTTTTTTAGAAGTTTAAAAATATCGTCGTTTACTTTATTTAGGTTAAAAACACTTTTTTCAATCTTTGTCGCAAGTAACGGCGTCGCCACTACTTTAACGTTTTTTTTGTGCTTTTTTACAAAGTTGCTTTTAGACGTATTTTGAGTGCATATTAAGTATGTTTTAGCGTCGTAATAATTGTTTTTTAAAGGTGGTAAAGTTTTTATAAACTTTATTTTAAAGCGTTTTATTAGTTTTTCATAGCATACGGTTGACAAAGTATTGCACGCTAAAACGATTGCTTTTATTCCGTACTGCTCTATACTTTTTACGTTTTTTATCGCCAACTTAGTTAGCGTTTCATTGTCTAAATTACCGTAAGGAGCGTTAGAGTTGTCACCAAAATACAAATAGTTTTCATACGGCATATATTTTTTTAATAATTTTAAAACGTTAAGTCCACCTATACCACTATCGTATACTGCAATAAAATCGTTTTTGTTAATGTTTTTACCGTTAATCATTTTATAAATATATTCTAAAATGCAAATAAATAGAATTTTATGTTAAAAAAATTGCAACTTTATGTAAAACTTGTATAAAAAGTGTTGCAACTTTTAAAAAAATGTGCTAATATATTTACTGTTATAATCAAAGATTTAAAGGAGATAAAGACTGTGCCTAATATTAAATCAGCAAAAAAGCGTGTTCTTGTAAATTCTAAAAAGACTGAAATTAACAAAAGTGAAAAATCGGCAGTTAAAACTGCTATTAAAACAATTAATAGCGTAATCGCTACTGGTAATTATGAAGAAGCAATTAAATTACTTCCTCAAACTTTTTCAATTTTAGATAAAGCAGTTACTAAAGGCATTATGGCTAAAAATACTGCTGCTAACAAAAAGTCAAAAATTAACAACAAAATCAACGCTTTAAAAGTTAATAAGTAATTAAAAATGTAATTTTTAAAGGGTCACCTTTCGGTGACCCTTTTTATCGTGGAAAATATACAATATATATAATATAAAGAAAATACTGCAGAAATTTTGTTTCTGCAGTATTTTTTTGGAGCTGATGACGGGACTTGAACCCGTGACCTCCACCTTACCAAGGTGGTGCTCTACCGCCTGAGCCACATCAGCGTTTATTCGCCCTAAAAAGGGCGACTTTTTTTTAGAAGTTTAATAAATATAAATATTGTTCTTTATCAATTGCCGATAAGAATAAATATAACCTTGGTCCCATATCCGTACCAAATAATAAGTTATAAAATACCTTAAAGAACTTTTGTTGACGGAGCATATTTTCTTTTTTAGAAAGCGTTGCGTCGTTAATTACCGTGTATAAATATTGTTGAACGTCTTTTTCATTGATAACTTCGTTATCATTGATATAATCGTAAAGTTTTTTAACGGCTAATTTTTCTTCATCATCTAAACTATCGTAAACTTGTTGGTTTTTATCTTTTAAAAGTTTATAAAGTTTTGAAGGTTGATGCTCTGTAATCCAGAATTTTACTCTTTCAAGACGGCTTTCGTCTTCTTTAGTAAACTCTACGTTTACCTTCTTTAAAATTTGTCTTACTTTTTCTGGATTAAAGTCAACGATTGTAGCAACCGAAGATAATACGCCGAAAGGAACTTTGCTTTGAGTTTTAGTTCCGTCAAGTAACGCTAAATCGTAAACGCTTGTGTTAAATTCGTCGCTTTCGCCCTTTTTGTAAGCCTCTAAGCCCTTGTCAAACTCGCTGTAGTGACGAATAATAGTATCGTCAAAGTTAAACGAGAACGGTGCTTTTGGCTCGTATTTAGCAAAAAGCCATCTAATCATATCTGGTTCGTAAACTTTTAAAACTGCGCCTGGCGTGATGTTGTTACCCGTTGACGAGTGCATATCGCCAAGACCTGCAATTGATAACCAACCGTAACCTTGGAACATAGGTGGCTCTACGTTTAAAATTTTTCTTGCAACGTCGCTTGCTACTACGTAGCTACCACTTGCTGCGGCGTGGTCAATTCCACCCGGCTCAAAGTCAACGCCTTCGTATCCCCAACGCATAGGCCAGTCAACCTTCCAAACAAGTTTTATATTATGATATTCCCTTAATTTTACAGTATGTTCGTTACCACATTTACATCTATAAGTAATTTCTTCACCGTCGTCAGTACCTGCAATTACTTTCGTAGTGTCTTTTCCACAAACTTGGCAATATACGTTTAAAGGATAATAATTTTCCCTATCACCTTCGTCGCTGTCTTGAGTTTTGTAGTCCATCAATACGTCGTAAATTTGCTTTCTATTTTTAATAGCAAAAATAATTTGTTCGGTATATTTACCACTTGTGTACATTTTTGCTTGATAACGATAGTCTACGTCGATACCCAACTCTTTTAAAGAATTTTCAAATTCTTTTTCGTTGTATTCGGCGTATGACGAATATTTGCCGTATGGGTCTGGTATCATAGCGTATGGCATACCCATATATTGTTCAAAATTATCGGTAATTTTTGCGATATTTGAAGGAACTTTCCTTAATCTATCAAACTCGTCCCAAGAGAATAATAATCTTGCTTTTTTACCCTTTTTTTGAAGCGCTTTTACTACGTAAAAACTTGTTGCAACGTCTCTAAAGTTGCCGATATGAACTGAGCCTGACGGAGAAATTCCGGCAGCACACACGTATTCTTCTTTATTAGGTTTTTTTGCTATTATTTCTTCTGCAATTTTTTCAGCCCAATGCATTATAATTCTCCTTTAATTTTGGTTAAGCCAAGTTTCAAACGCGTTGCATACTTGGTTAAAAACTTCTTCAACAGTTTTATTTTCGGTATCAATGACAAAATCGTAATTAGATAAGTCGGTTATATCGACGTTATAGAATTGTAAAAACCTTTCCCTTTCACTACGACGACGCGCAATAAGTTTATCAACTGCATCTTCTACCGAAGAATAGGTTTCGTCTGCCCTATCGGCGTTAAAAACCCTTTGCCCTGCAACCTTTGGCGAAACTTGCATATAAACTTTAAACGACGACGGCACGAAATGCCACGCTAAGCGAGAGTCAAACAAAAATCTACCGTCGATTTTTTCATATTCGCTAAGTTTTGTATCTAAAATATTGTCAAATTCAGGGTGAGATTCCATATACTTGTTAAACTCGCAAGTATTCATGTTCATTTTTTGAGCCATTTGGCGTTGAATTGAGCCTATTGATACCTTTTCTAAACAATATTTTTGAGTTAAAAATTTTGCAATAGTGCTTTTACCACTACCTAAATCGCCTGCTAAAGATATTTTATAATTTCTCATAATTTCCCTTAAATTTTACGTACTTTTATAATATACATTTATTATTTCGTTTTGTCAACTTTTTTTATCGTACAACTTGTTATATGGACAAACTTTTATACAAATTCCACAAACTGCGCCACGCCCTATATCTTTATAGTTTTTCATATTGTGCGAACATTTTTCAGCGCTAAAAAATTCTTCCCTTGAAATACCTTCCGTATAGTTTTTACCACTAATTGCTCCACCTGGGCAAGCCTTTTGACAAATATCGCAATCGCCACAACCGTTTTTAATTATTTCACGCTGGCTTTCAACGGGCATATCGGTTAAAACGGTTGCAAAACGAATCTTTGAACCGTACTCTTTAGTGATTAAAAGACAGTTTTTACCTATAAAACCAAGCCCTGATAATCTTGCTCCTTTTTTGTGAGAGAAAAGCCCACTAAAATTAGCCGACGGGTCGCTTTGCGACGCCCCAATAGGATAAGCGTTATATCCTTGCTTTTCAATAAAGCGAGCAAGCCTAAAAGACATATTGTCAAGCATTGCGTTTGCCGTGCGATATTCGTGAAAATACTCAATAGTCGGCCTATCTTCTATCGTTTTTAAAATTGCGTCTGGAATTTTTACGGCAATAGATATTGCATAAGATAAATTTTGTCCTTTAACGCCACTTTCACCAAGACTACTAAAACCGACTAAATCGGCACCTAAATTTTCTAAAAAAGATTGTATTTCTTTTTCTAACATACTACGCCTCGTAAATTATCGTAACGGGTCCATCGTTAAGTTGAGATATTTTCATATCTGCACCAAAAACACCTTTTTTTACGATTATATCGTACTTTTTTAACTCTTCGCAAAAATAGTCGTATAACTTTTCGGCTATATTAGGTTTTTCGGCGTTTGTAAATCCCGGACGGTTACCATGCGATACGTCGGCGTATAAAGTAAATTGCGAGATGCTTAAAATTTGACCGTTAACGTCTTTAACACTTAAATTCATTTTGCAGTTTTCATCTTCAAAAATGCGCAAATTTGCAATTTTTTTGACTAAATATTCTGCCTTTTCTTTAGTGTCGCCTACGCCTATACCTACGTATAAAACTAAGCCGTACGGTATTTGCGATATTATTTGATTATCGACTTTTAAAGTCGTTTCTTTAACCCTTTGTACTACTACTTTCATAATTTTTACAATTTAAAACAATATTATTTCTTCCTTTCTTAAAATTTCGGTAATATCGCTAATGTTAGTTTTAATTTTTTTGTAAGGTTTAAAGGCGTAATAGTACGCTAAGTAACAAAGTTTAATTTTTTCATTATCCTTACCACGAATAATTTCGGTAAATAAGTCGATAACGTATAATAAATCTTCTTTTTCGTCTTTAGAAATTCTTGAAGTACGAACGGATAATGCATCAAGTTCTAAAAGTCTAATAAGCGTTACGGGTAAACTTGCTTTGTTTACGTCGATATCTTCGATTTTAGTTAACTTTTCTTGCTCTTCGTTATCTTTTTCAACTTCAACTTGACCACTTTGCGTCATATTTATTACCTGCATTGCGCTATTGTATACGTACGTTTTAAAAGGCTGTAATATTTCTTGACAAAATTTTAAATAGGCGTTTTCGTAGTTTTTGTTAGCGTCGAAATAATCTAAAAGGTCGGTAAGTTGTAACTTTTTTTGAGAAATTTCCGTTAAAAGTAAATAAGTAAACGCCATTACGTCGGTAGCCTTTATAGGCATAACGAAAGTCTTAACCCCGTCTTCTTCACTTAAAGCGTTAACAAGACCGTTATAAAAATCGTAATCTTTAACAAAATGATTAAACATATCTGTTAAAAGTTTCGATTGTTTAATTTGCGAAATTACTTCAAAAATTTTTAAGTTAGCCATAATGTACTTAGTTGCACACAAATTATCTATTGCTATGCAGAAATTTTTAACCGAATTTTCCCTTGAAGACATACCTTACCCCTTTTTTCCTTTAATATCTATAATTTTTTATTATTTTTGTATTAATTATAACATAATTAATTTTATCTATCAACAATTTTGCATAAACTGTTGATTTTTTTATAACAATTATGTATAATTGTATTATTGATTATTATGGAGGTTCTTTTTATGAAATCTATGCAAATATCTTTACAAATGGCAAGTCAAGTTAAAACTTTCGTAAACGTGGTACAAAAATACCCTTACGATATTGAACTTAAAAGTGACAAATACGTAGTTGACGCTAAATCAATTCTTGGTATTTTTAGTCTTGATTTATCTAAACCTATTACCGTTGAGATTCACTCAAGCGATTGTCAAGATTTAATCGACGAACTTCAACAATTTGCTATCTAAATTTCTTTTGGGGTAAAGTATGTTAGTTAAAGGCGATACTTCTATTAACAAATTAATATTATTGTTCGTCTTTGATAAGATGGAATGTCCATTGTCCGAAAACACCATTATTGATATGTGCTGTTCTTCAAACAACTGGATTTCTTATATGGACTATAAGCCTATTTTAAATAAACTTTTAGACGAGGCTTTTATTTATAATGCTGCAAAATACGGCGACGCATTATATACTATTACCCCTGAAGGTAGATATTGTTTAGCAGAATTTTACGTTCAAATTCCAACGTCGACAAGGGAATCAATTTCTCAATTTATCAAACAACATAGGGTTAGATATAGACGCAAGCAAGAGTGTACGAGCGATTATTTTATGAATAACGATTCAACTTACACCGTTATTTTAAAAATTAACGACGTTTCTCAACCATTACTTGAACTAAAATTTAACGTTCCTAATAGACAAATTGCTAAAAATATTTATAAATCGTGGGAGGAAAAGGCTGGTAACGTATACGCTCTTATATACGACAACCTTGTAGATTAATATGCAAACGTACAAAACGAGTGGCACTTGTTCAAGACAAATTAATTTTACAGTTAAAGACGACGTCTTACAGTCTTTACAATTCGTTGGTGGTTGCTCTGGCAATTTGCAAGGAATTTCAAAACTTGCAGTAGGCAGAAAAATCGACGATATTATCGAACTTTTACAAGGCGTAAAATGTGGTTTTAAAAACACTTCTTGCCCCGACCAGTTAGCAAAAGCACTTATAGATTACAAACAAAAAAACGGTTAATCAACCGTTTTTTTAATATTTTAAAATCCGTTACAAACCGTAACGGATTTTGATTTATATATCTATTTCGTTTAAAAGTTTTTCGTCGTTTTGACGAAGTTCTTTTGGTACGTAAATTTCGTCGTAAGTTATAAAATACTTCTTTTTATGTTCTACGTAATATCCAACGAATTTGATTGACGAAAATACTAAAATCGTCAACGGTAACGTTATTAAAAGCGATACGAATAAAGTAAATATTGCACCAACTACGTTTAAAATAAAACCTAAAACTATTACTAAAAAATATACCCCAAATCTATCGAATAATTTATGTATATCTTTTTTAACTTCACTTATACATTCAAAAAGTGAATTAAAGGGTTTTTTGCCTTCGCAAATCATTTTTGGTAAAACGTGCCCAGATATTGAAAATCTTAAAGTTGCCGTAACAAATAACGTCATCGAAATGAAAAACAATCCTATAAGATTAAAGGCGTAAAAAAACAGCAACGATAACAAATAACAAATTCCGTAAACTACTACGTTATAAATTAATAAACATACCGTTTTATAAAAACCATACTTTAACGCGCTACTAAAATTTTCAAACAAAGTTGGAAAAAACTTACATTTCATATGCGTTGACATATAATTATTTACGTTAATTGCTATTACGTAATCACAAACCGATGCGCAAAATATTGCAAATTGAATTGCTAAAAATATTGCTACGACAGACAAAACGATACTTGTTTTATTTGTAGTAAAGAAAGATAAAACGAGTAAAAACTTTTCATTTAAGATAGCCGACGTGATATCGGTAGTTGATTTGTCTGGCGAAAAGAAATCGTAAACAATAGTTTTAATAGCATCGCCGTATGATTTAATCGCTAATATAAAATCGTTATTATTAAATATAGGAACTAACGCCCCACGAGCGAAAAGCACAATGGCTATTGCCGTTAAAAAATAAATAACTAATCTTGTTAATAAGGTTTTTACTGCTAACCCCTTTAAAGAAAAAGAGATTTTTACTGCATGACCTGAACGCATAAAAGCCCCCTGTAATCAAGTTTTGATACTTATTTTAAGTATATAATAAATATTTAATTTTTGCAAGCAAATTTTTAATACTATTATTTAACCTTAGCAATAAAAAAAGCGACAAAAAAATTGTCGCTAAAAAATTATGATACGCTTAAATATCTTGAAACTATCGTTGCCGAACTACCTAATAATTCTTTCATATCCGGTTCTTCAAGTTCTTTGAGCGCTTGTTCTTTAGGAATACTAAAAAAGTAATTTAATACTTTTGTAAGTTTATCTCTTTCAAGCGCATCTACTTGTTCTTTACCTTCAATAGTATAAATATTTTCAAGTTCTTTATTTTGGCGTTCTTCTTCTTTTTTAATTGCATTGTTATAATTGATTATTTCAACTATCTTTTTATCTTGCTCTCTAATCAAATCGTTTAATTTTTCTTGTACGTCAACTGCTTTTGCCGTTTGCAAATTTGCAATACTTTTTTTATATTCTTCTTCAAGATTTTTAATTTGAGTATTGTTTTTATAAAGCGTGTCTGCAACTTCGTTATCTACGTTTAACACTTCTTGTATCTTACTTTTAGAAAGATTTTTGATTTTTTCACTAATTATACTTGAACGCTGTACGCCTTTTTTAATCGCATCGTTAGACGCTTTTTTATCTAACTCGTCGTAAGTTTTTTCTAACTTATCTTTTTGCGTCTCTGCTTTTTTAGTTGCCTCTTGACTTTGCGTATTGATTTTGTCTATTTTTTCCGTCGTACTATTAGTTAAGTCTTGTACTTTTTTATCATAAACTTCCCCAACCTGCTCTTCGGCATCTTTTAAAAGTTGACTTTCCGTTAATTTTTCAATAGGTTTTAATTCAAGTTTTACTACGTATCTATTTTTAATTTCATCAATATCTTGCTGTATTAAACGTATTTCGTCTAAAAAGTTTTTCTTTTTTTCGTCTTCTTCGTCTAAATTCTTTTGCTTTTCATTTAACGATTGATTATTGTAAAATTCTACGATTTTTTGGTTATATTCACTCATTTTACTCTCCTTCACTAATTACTATTAAATCGTTTACTCGTTTAACGTATCTTCCGTCTTTTAATTTAGCAATTTCTTCAACTTGGCTTAATTTTATAGGTTGACTTATTACGTTGTTTATAACTTCAACCTTATAACAACTGCTTTCGTTTTGATAATATACTACGTATTTGTCTTCTATTTTTTCTATATGAAAATTATTTCCGTTTAAAAAAACTATTGCACTCATAACTCTCCTTTACGGTTGATTTTTTATTTTCTTGGGGAATTACTCAATCACAAGTTTAGTTTTTGAAGCAAAATCAACGATTATATACACACCAACTACTTCTGGGTCTGAATACACTACGTTGCCCTTTCTTTGAGTTTTTTCAACGGTAATTCCTTCTAACGAATTGTAATAACAATAATATATTTGCGAAAATCGACTAAATATTATTTTTAAATACTCGCCTTCTTTATATCCACATACGCTTTGAACACCACTAATATTTAACGGCTCGTCTTTTACGTAATTAGACGCAAAACCTATAAACTTTTTGATTAAATCGGCTTTTTCGTCTATATATATTATTTGAAGATAATTAGTACCGGCATCGATTATACAGGCGTCTTTACATTTAAAGTTTAATAATTCAATCAAGTCGTTTTGGTTTTCAATTAACTTGTATAGCGTTGCAATATTGTCGTTAACTAATAATATAAACTCGACGCCGTCAAAATATATTCGACTTACCCTGTGATAACCGTTATCGCTTTCATATCTAAAAATATTAGCGTTTATAGTTTTTAAATTAAAAACGTTTTGAGCGTGAAAGGTAACCGTAAGTTGATTTTTGCCACTTTGACAAATGGTGTCAAACTGATATTCTTTATCTAATAACGAAGTGACGTTAGTCGTATATAAAAGTTGCGAATTTAAATAAAAATTAACTAAAATATCGTTTTGATTTTCAAACTCGCATTTGATATTTCCGTGAAAATTATATTTTCCACTTTCAATTACGTTAAAAACTAACGTCTTTGTAAATTGACTTGAATTATTATCGTCGTTTTCACTTGTTAAAAAGATATCGTTACTTGTTTTTTGCGTTAGCGAATTTTTTAAAGCAGATAATTCTTTTTCAAGTTCAAGCATTTTTAAATAAGCAATTTTACCATATTCAAATTCCATACTACTCCTTAAAATAACTAAAATATAATATCGGCTTTAATACTTTTACTTTACAAGAATTACTTGAGATTTTAAACGAGAATTTATCGCCTAATAAATTAGGAAAAATCTCTTTTCGTCCCTTCCCTTTTAGCGAAAATAACTTGCTTTGATTTTGACTTTCAATTTTGATATATACGTTACCTTCAATTTCAATCGACATTTTTTCAAGACGTTTGCGCTTTGCTGTAATTTGAAAATCGCTATTGCCACTTTGCCACACTTTTTTTAGATTTTTAGTTAAAAACTTACCACTGTTATTCAACACTAAAACTTCGTTGACGTTTTTAGACGACGTTAAAATTTGCCTATTTTCGCCGTTTAATACACAAAAGTCGATTATAGGAATATACCTTAAAATATGACCTTGCTTACTTTTAACGTCGTACATTATTACGCCTTTTTCTATTACGTTATTTTCAAACTTCATATCGCAAATTAAATAAAAATTTCCACCCGAAAAACAGCCTTTTGCATTTTCTGCGTTAACGATATAATCTTCAATTTCACTCATAATCTTTACGCTTGTCGTTCCGTTAAACCTATACAAACCGTCGTCGGTTAAATAGATAACGTAGTCACCACAATCGGTTGAAGTATTTCCATAAATTCTACCGTGGCTTACGCTAATTGAATTAGTGTAAAATTCTTCTTGGTTGCCGTACGCCGTTAAAACGGAAATTCCGTAACTTCTAAATACGTAGATATAGCCTTGAAAACTCATTATTTTTAGCATATCGCCTAAATTATCTTCAAGCGTTATATAACCTGCTTTATCAAGTGATATTTGCCAGTTCGACGGGTCGAAATCATCGGAAAACCAAATTGTCTTTTTGTCGCTTTTAGTCGTTATAAAAAGCCTTTCCGAGTGCATACACATTGATTTAATATTTGGCGTTAACTCAATATCTTCGTAGTTATCGCCGTCTATTATGATTATACCTTCACCGTCTTTAGAAAAGATAAATACGTCCTTACCGTCATAGTTGTAATTAATTCCGTCGGGTGCGTCGTCCATTGTAAGTCCGTCGTATATAACAAATCCTAAACTGTCGCTTAATTTTAATGAATAAAAACGTTTATCGCTTGCATAAACGATTAATCTTTCGTCTTTTTTATCTAAACCTACGTCGTACCTATCGTAAAAATATATTTTTATAGGATAAACTCCGTTAGGCAACTTGTATCTCGTGCCGTCAAGCGACAAATAGTCAACGCCTGCACTATTTATAAGCGCGCCACTTTCATAGTTAAAATTATACGAGTATTTTGCGTAAGAAACGGTTAATAGACTTTCGTCTACTTCACCGTTTACGCCTTGGCTAAAAGAATTTAACGTTACTTTTTTTATTGTTGGATAATTCATTAAAACCACTTCCTTGCAGGCAAAATAATTTTGCCTTTTTTTGTTATTGCAGATAAAATTGAATTTGAAAATTTCCTACCGTAGTTATCGCTTTCGGCAAAACATCCTTTTATAAACAAATACTCACTTGCAACGCCTAACGCAACTATACGCCCCGTTATAGGTGTATTTTGAAAAATAAATTCGTCGTTTTCTTCTTGCTCGTTAGGTACGTATTCGTATTCAATATAACCTTTTTCTAATTTAGTAAATAATTTAGTAGGATAAATTTGAGCGTCTACTTTTACGAAATTTTCGTCTTTAACACTAATAATCGCAATTGCGTTTTTGCTTAAATCTTTATACTCGAACACGCCGTTTGTCGTCGTAAATTTTTCAACGGTATTAAGCCTATAATATTCGCTTATAATTTGGGAAACTATTAGATTGTAACATTTTAATAAGGTTTGCGCGTCTAAACTTGCATCAATTGACGTTTCACTACTGCCGTGTTTTAAATAGTCGCTAATATCTTTTCTATCAATTATATCGCTACTTAATATGAGTATATCTTTAACCGTCATAATTCTCCTTTAATGCCTTATCTTTTTAGATAAGACACAACAACTTATTACGCTTCTGTAATACCCGTTAACATTGCTTGTCCACAAGGTTTAGTACAAATAAGGTCGGCGTATTTTACGAGCGTTGCTTTATAAACCGGTTTGTCGGCAACTTGTTTAATAACTCTACCGTCTTCGCTTTCAAGCCACTTCCAGTCGCATAATTGATGTAAAGTAAATTCGTTAGTATTTAAAAGATACATCGTTCCTTCTGGGCAAAATCTGTCGCTTACGATAGGAATACCGTTATACGAAAGGGCTTTACAGCCACCGTTTAACTCTAAAACGTCAACGTTTCTTTTGTAAGTAGAAAGGTGGTTCATAAAGGCTCTTTTTACGCCACTTGAACAAACGATAAAATCAACCTTACTACCTGCGTTTTCGTCAAGATAGTCGATAGCAGTTTGAATAACGCTTTCGGTAATTTCGCCAACGTTATTTTTTATATAAGGTACGAGCCATTTATGAGTATCTCTTGATAACCCATACAACGTGCCCGTGCTTTTAAAAATTGCGCCAAGTCCCGTAATTTCTTGATTGTACGAACCTTGAACTGTAATTAAACTGTTTTCTGGAACAGTCGTACTTGATAAAGCGTTACCTGATACGGTAATTGTTTTTGCTTGTCTATCAATCATAACGATACGTCTTGCAGTTGCAGATGCAATTGAACTACCATCTGTTGAACTTCTAAAATCAACTACCATACCTTCGACTAAATTTTTAACCGAAGATACGGTGATTGCGCCTTGAGAAATCGAAACTACTTTTGCTAAAATACCACTGCCGTCACCAAAAAGCATTCTACCAAAGTTATAAGACGACGCTTTTACTAAGCCTTCCATTTCAGCATTTAAAAGGTTAACGAAAGCACCTGCACTATTTTCGCTTGCTCTCATAGCCTTGTCGCTAATTTCGATAGTACCGTAAAGGTTTTTAAGCGTTAAGATAAATTGTTCATAATTATTACTTGCAGGGTTTGGTAAAATACCGTCTTCGTCGCCTGCGCCGATACCACCGTTAATGCCGTATTGCGCAAGTCTTCTAATTTCTTTACCCCACACGTCTTGCGACGTTTGTTTAATTTTTGCAAGCAACGGATTTATACTTGTATTTAATTGCTCGCTTACTACTCCAAGATATGCCGATTTTAATGCGCTATCGGCGTTACTCATTGTAATCATTAATTATTCTCCTTAATTTTCAAAAATTTGTCGTGCAATTTCCCCTGCCTCGACAAGGGTTTTAGGTGTTGATGGTGGCGTTACTACGCTTTGTCCATTACCCGTAATAAGTTTGACGGTAGGCTTTGAACTTTGTACGCTGTTTAGGTACCTATTTATTATTTCGTCTTTTACACTTTGGTTATTATTTATTGCATCGAACAAATATTCACTCGATTTATAGTAGTCAATTTGTTCTTGTAAAGACTTATTAGTACTTAGTTTTTCCGTACCGTCGTCAACTTTTGAAGACGTTTCTTGGGCTAATTTTTCGTCTTCGGTATCTTCCCCTATTGAAAGACTACTTTTTGAAGCAAGGGTTATTTCATTATTTAGTCTTTCGTTTTCCCTTTCCAACTCTTTTACCTTTTGACAACGTCTGGTGAATTCAGCTTGTAACGAGTTGTACGCGTCAAACAACGATTTAACGTCTTTAAACTTGCCTAAACTTACACTATCGTCGCCTAATTCCATATCTACCACTGTAGTGTGCGACTCAAAGTTAGAAGTAGAGTTTTCCGTTATTTTTTCTCCCGCTATATTGTTTTGCATTATTCTTCCCCTGAAATTAGATTGTTTTTAAGTAGCATTTTATTGTGTTCGTTTAAATGCTTAATTATATTTTCTTTGCCTTTTATTACCTTTGAAGAATTATCTATAGATAATAAAAATCTTGTGTGTTCTTCGACGTGAATAAGATGGTCGTCGTAAGTTTCAACTTGCTTTTCTTGATTTGACATTTCAATATTTTCTTTTTCGGCTTTTGCCCTATGTAAATTTGAAATATCTTGTGTATTATCAAGCGTACCATAACCTAATATTTCTAAAATTTTAACTTTCGTTCTTTGATTAATTTGTCCGTTACCGTCAGTTAAAAGCCCTGTTTGTAACATTTCAAATACAGCGTTTTTCTTTTGCGCCGGAGTATATGCTAACTCGTTTTCGGTATCAAATACAACGTCGTCGCTTGATATATCGCTTGATTTAAAGTAAAATAAATTTACCTTTTTAGATAGGTCGGCAAATCGCATAATTCTTTGCTCGCTTGCAAATTGTTTAAATAATCTTAATATTTGCTTTCCTATCAATTTAACTGCGTTTTTAATACTGTCAATCGTTTGTCCTAAACGGGTTTCGTCTTGCTCAATTAAAAGTTCAATTGCCGTACCAGACATTGTTGACGAAGGCGTTAACGACGTCCTTGATATTTCACTTACGCCCGATATGTTTATAAATTCGTTAAAAAGTCTTTCTTCTTCGTAACTAAAATCTACGGGAATATTAGCCGACGGCATAAGTTGTGGTGGTCTAAAACCTTGCCTATACACTATAACTTTACCCGGCGATAAACCTTCGTCTGCTAATTCGTCGGTATCAACCGAGCCGTCTTCTACGCTTAACACTCCGTTACTTGCCCTATTTAAGAACTCGTGTTTTCTATTTTTTACGGCGTTGTACGAGCGTTGAAGTGGAATTAATCTTTCAACTATGCTATTACCGAAAAATCCACCACAATTAATAAGCGAACATTGTTTTATAAACGGAAAATCCCTTTCACCGTTTTCTCCGTTAAGGTACGGAAGTTCGCTAATTTGCAACAATTCGCCACCACCAACCGTTATAATTCGTCCGTTTTTATAGTTTGGACTTGGTCTTTCGTACTTTTCAATAACTAAAACGTGGTCGTGTAAGGTTGACGATATTTTTTTAGAATTATATACTCCGTTATACGAAAAATTATTGCTTGTTAAAGTAAAAGCATCGATATCTTCCCCTTTAAGTCTAACGCCGTATAACGAATAAACGTCGTCAACGTGCATAGCCCTTGCGTGAATAATGCTTTTACAGTCTTGAATTTCACTATGGCATAAACTGTCTGGAAATATTTCAAACGGTGATATTACGTCAACTTTTACGTCGCCTTCGTAAATTCTACCGTTATCGTTTTCTCCTAAAAGTTTACCTGCCGTCGAGGAATAGGTTAATTTATAAAAGGACGTGCCTGTAATTTCCGACCAAACGGTAGCGTTTGTAATTATTTGTTTTAAATTTAACCTTTCAAAAGTTGAATTTAAAATCTTAGAAGAAATTTCTGCAGTTTTTAAATCACTTTCTTCTGCGCCAGACGCCCTTACGCTCATATGTGGACGCACCCTTTCAAGTCTTGCAATCCTTGTATCTACGATAGAAGCAATATGGTTATACACGTTGCGAGATTGCCATAAATAATACTTTTCTTGTTCTTTAATTTCACCCGTTGGCGAAATTTCACAGTATTGATTACCTGCATAATAGTTTAAATTTAATTGCCAAATTTGTTCAAGTTTTAATCTTTCACTTCTTCTTAAATTAAAATCTTCAACTACGCTTGCAATTAAATCTTCTTTGAACCTATTTTCATTTTGTTTTTCTTTCATTGACTTTCCCCTTAAAATATTCGTTTAATAACGTTTGGTACAATTCTTTAGCGCAATTATCACATAATTTTACGCTTTCTGCGTCGCTTGTTTCACTTGTTTTTTTAACTAAAAATTTAGCCATATTATTACAGCCCGAAACGTCGCAAACTATTTTACTTTTACATTTTTCAACTATCATTTTTACTCTCCTTTAATAAAATATTTAATAGTCTAATTTTTTCATTTTCTAATTCTTCGTCGGTCATTGACGAGATATCGTCGCTTGACGAATTTTCAAACAATAACTTTACTGCCGAAACGTCGGGTGGTACGTTTTTACTTACGATTTTACGTTTTACCATACGAATTTCACCCTCGTCACTACTTGAGTATTCTTCGGTAATTTCCGTCGTTTCGTAGCCTATTGCTCGTTTTTTTAATGCTTTTTCTATATCTTTATCCAAATTAACCCCCTTTTCGCCTTAGCGCGCGAATTAACCTTAATTTATCTTTTTGTACGTCGTTTAACGGTTTTTGTGGCGTTTCGTTATACGGTTTTGACATAACGTAGTAACGAAGTTCGTCCAACGCGTGGTCGTTTTGTTTTACGGGACAATCCCCTTTACCATATCGGTAACCCTTTATTTCCCGTATTAAATTAACGCAGTTTTTAAAAATAAAAATTTTGTTATTTTTAAAGTAACTTTTTACCCTATTTATTCCAGTAAATAAATCTTTGTTTACGTTAGTGTTAACGTAAATTCCGTTTTCGTAAAAAAGTTCGGCAACCGATTTTGAATACGCTAATGTTTTTTGATTTGCCGCTGAGTCAATTAAAGCGTTTATTCCACCCGAAAAATTCCTGCGCCACCCTATTTTGTCACATATATCTTTAATAATTTTAGAGTGTTCTTCAACACTTAAACCTGCAAAGTAATGTTCGGCTATTACGTATACGTTTCCGTCATAGTCGACGCAATAAAAATGACAAGATAAGGGGTTTTTTAAACCTGGGTCGATTGAAAGGGTATCTTGCCACTCGTAAGGAACGGTAAAAGGCTCGATTACGTGCACGTTTTCGTCAAATTCGGGATAAACCGGACCACTTTCGTCGGTAAATTGACCGTATCTACGTGATAAAAGTTCCTTTTCGCTCATTGAAGATTGTAATAATTTTATTTCATTTTTTGATAGGTACGGATTATCTTGCCACTCGATAAACTCGTACCAAACTTGTGATGAATTGTATTTATTTAAAAAAATTTCGTCATAAACGAAAGTTAAGCCTTTTAACGGCGTCATCGTGCCGAAAATATCGCCACGCCTATCTAAAACACGCATACGGCACTCGTCGTAAATGTCTTTTGGTGGCTCTTCGTCAAACCAAACGAAGTCTAAGGAACTGCCTTGAAACTTCTCTCTACCTTGGTCGCAACTTTTAAATCCTATTATAGACGTTCCACCAAACACGTTTTTTATTTTAATTTGGTCGATATAGCCACTTTCGGGGCTATCCTTTTTGCCTTGTATCATAGTAATATCGATAATCCAGTCGGGATTTAGGTATTTTAATATTTTTTCTTGAGCAACGTCACGCTGAACTTCTCTCGTTAAAGAAACTACCCAACCAAACACGTTGTTTTTGTTTTTTCTATACGGGTGTATTCCTCTTGCTATGTAAATTGCCTCAACTGCGCCACACTCGGTTTTGCCTGTTCTATTTCCACCGAACACCCACCTGTTTTTCTTTTTGCATTTGTGAAATTTTATTTGCTTTTTGTGCTTTTTTTTGCCTGCGTTATAACGAAGTAAGGTGTCGTTTTGATATCTTCGCATTTGTTCTTTTTCAATTTTTTTGATTTTTTCTATAATTTCACGTTGCACTTCGACATTTACTTCCTTAAATTTTGTTTTTATGACAATACACTTTTATTTTTTAGTAATATAATTGATATACTATGAAAAAATTAACGTGTACTTTATTTTTAATTTTCAATTTTATAATTTTAAGTATTTTTAATTTCGTTGTTTTTCAAAGCCAAGTTTTCGCTTTTGGTAACGATTATATGCGAGTTTTAAACCAAAACGCTTATATATACCAAGAAGACACATTACAAACTAAACTATTTATAATTCCTTACGGATATTTTGTAAACGCTTTAGAAAATTACGGTGATTATTTTAAAGTTAGTTACGGCTCAAGCGAGAATAACTGTCCTACTATTATCGGCTATATGAAAAGCGAAAATTTAACCGAATATTTAGATACCCCGACAAAACCGTATTGTATTTTTTCAATTACGTCGAATTATTCAGACATTTTATTTAACGATTACGATAGACAAATTCCCTATTTTAATTTGCCAAAAAACAGTACTTTAACTTATTTAGGCGAATATATTAATGAAAATAACGAAGTTTTGCTTTACGTTTACTATAATTCTAAATTAGGTTACGTTGATAAAAACTCAATAAAAAGTTTTACCGTACCCGTTTCACCCGATAAAATTAAAACGCCCGAAGATGAAGTAGAAAACGAGCCAACTATTGATAATAACGATGAATTTAAAAAAAGTGAAACTCTGCAAATAATTATTATTGTAGGAATTTCAATAATTTCTATATCCGTCGTTTACTTTTTGTTTAAGCCAACCAAAAATAAAATCGAGCCAAAAAAAGACCACGCTTATGAGTTTTACGACGAAATTGAATAATTTTGTAAAAATATAATTAAATTATATCGTATGTTTTTTACCGTCTTCTTTGACCATTTTATTATAAGTAGACGCTATATATTGAATTTTCATATACGTTTTTAAAAAGCGTTCGTATGTCATACCTTCTTTTTCTAAAATTTTTGAAAATTTTTCTATTGCCCTTATTTGTTTTCTAAAATAATTGCGTGACGTGTGGTCAAAATTTTCATCTTCAGGTAAAATACCAAAATATTTGTACGCTATTAAAATTTTATCTTCTTCACTTAATTTATTAAGTGAATTAGCAGTTTTTTCTTTTAATTCTATTAAATCGTACCTAACGTTGCACAGCGATAAAACGTTATTAGTTAACCTTTCTGCACTTTCGTAATCGTAAAAAGAATTACGCGCCTTCTTTTTAATAACGTTTTCAATTTGTTCAATAACGCTATCTAACGAAATAAAACAAGATAAAATAGTTTTTACGTAATATTTCATAATACAACCCCCTATTTACAAATCAATTAAATCATAACAAGCAACTTATTTCAACAAAATATGACTATTTTTGTACAAATTATTTAAAATATTTTCTTTTTGTACAAATATTGTCATAATCTATTGCAAAATTTTAAAATCAGTATTAAAATTGATAAACACGAACATTTGTTCGTTTTTAATATAAAAAAATAAATATGCCACTACTTGTCATATTTACTAAAATTTTCCAAAAAAATTAAATTATATTTAATGAAAAAATATTTCTACACTACTTGTAATTATTATTTTTATTTGTTATAATATATATTACTCAAGTACTTGTATATAAGGGGGAAACTAATGAAAAAGTTTTGTATTTTAATTGCAACCTTTATTATTTCATTATTCGTTTCAATTATTACGATGAATAATAACGTTGCTTTTTCTAACACTAAATTAAATACTGAAACGTTCCTTCCTGCAAGTTTTATTGAGTTTTACGATTTAAACTCGCCCGAAGATATTTATTATAAAGACGGCTACATAATTATTGCCGAATACGTTGAAGGTCAAAACAATACTAATAAATCAAGGTTGGTTATTTACGACCCTACTACTAAAACTTACGTGACTAACGATACGATAAATTACAGCATTTCAAACATTGCTATGTTTGACGAATTCGTTTTAATTTTAATGAATAGCAGAATTTATTATTTAAACCTTTCTTCGTTATCTCAAACACCGATAGACACACAAGTTTTTTGTACGAGTTTTTCCGTAAACGGAACTACGCTTATTACAACTTTATCAAGTACGATTAACTCTTATACGTTAACTAACGATAACGG
>JAZRCS010000075.1:0-21612 GCA_045659885.1 Christensenellaceae bacterium | reverse complement strand
CGTAAGTTTTGACGTTTACGAAGGTAGAATAGTAGGTTTACTTGGCAAAAACGGTTCGGGGAAAACTACGATAATTAAAATGTTAAACGACCTTTTAACGATAGATAGTGGCGAAATATTAATAGATGGTAAAAAAATAGGGCCGGAAACGAAAGCGCTTATTTCGTATTTGCCTGAAAGAAGTTATTTAGATAAAAGCAAAAGCATTAATCAAACTTTGACGTTTTTTAAAGATTTTTACGCCGATTTCGATATGGAAAAGGCTGAAAAATTATTAAGTGAACTTGAACTTAATAAAGATTTAAAACTTTCTAAAATAAGTAAGGGTATGCTTGAAAAATTATCGCTCGTACTCACTATGAGTAGGCGCGCAAAACTTTATATTTTAGACGAGCCGTTAGGGGGCGTAGACCCGGCGACGAGAGATAAAATTTTAAAAACTATATTATCAAACTTTGATGAAAATTCATGTTTAATAATAACTACGCATTTAGTTGCCGACGTAGAAAAGATTTTAGACGAAGTTATTATAATAAATAACGGCGAAATTATTTTACGTGGCGAGGCAGATAAAATTCGTGAAGATGAAAACGCATCTATCAACGAAGTGTTTATAAGGAGTGTGCAATAATGCTTAAAAAACTTATTAAATACGATTTTAAAAAAATGTTTTACGTTTTACCGTATTTTTATATTGCAACGTTATTTTTTGCAGTATTAACAAGGGTAATAAATATTTGGAAAGATATTCAATTTGTGTTTATTTTAGGGCAAATTTTTCAAGGAACTGCAATTGCGCTAATGATAAACTGTTTAATTAATACGCTTTTAGGTATATTAATTCGTTCGTTTAGAAATTCCTTTTATAGCGACGAAGGGTATTTAACTCATACCTTACCCGTAAGTAAAAATAAATTATTACTTTCAAAATTTATTTGCGCAATATTAGTTTTATTGTTAACCGTTACGGTAATATTCATAAGTTTAGTAATAATGTTTTATTCAAAAGAGTTTATTGAGTTATTTAGACAAACTTTAAATTTCGTTGAAGCAGGCTTAAATATAAACGCGACTTTTTTATTAATTTTATTAGTCTTTGCAATATTTTTTCAATTACTCACTATGCTTTTAATAGGTTTTGCATCAATAGTAAAAGGACACTCTTATAACAATAATAAAATACTTAAATCTTTTTTATGGTTTGCAATTTATTACGTTTTAGCAAGCGTTTTATCTTTAATAATACTTGCTTTAGTGTTATTAATAACGGGTAATGTTACCGAACTTTTAGCAAGCGTTATGAAAGCAAAAACCTTTATAATAATAATCGTTACGGCACTCGTTATTTATATAGGTTACACGGCGCTATTTTACTATATAACTAATAAACTTTTTAATAAAGGCGTCAATTTAGATTAAAATAAAATTAATTAAAAATTTTTAAAACACTCCAAAAGCAACTTCATTTTGGAGTGTTTTTTACGTCTTTTTTACATTATTTTTTATAAAATACTTAAACTTTTAATATGTTATACGTTCTTGCCTTGTTAATAATAATTTTTATTTTTCCACTAATATTAACTATGTATATTTATTTTGATACCAAAATAGAAAAAACTTTTTTTGCAGTATATATTTTTGGTTTTATAAAAATCGTAGACGGTTATATAACTAAAAGAGATTTAGGTGGGGTTTATATCCACTTAAAAAACAAGGCGATAATAGTAGACGAGTTTAATTTTAATTCTATTCAAGGGGGAAAAAGTATTTTTAATTTATTACAAGTAATAGCGTTTGATAGTTATATTAACCTTTCAACTAACTCGTTTAGTTTATATTATCTAACGATACTATTAAATTTTATTAAAAACATTACGTTTAATTTTTTAAATAATAGACTAATTTTACAAACGCCGAAAGCAAGCGTTGATTTAACTTTAGGTCAATTTGAATTGCAAGTAAAATCGCGCGTAAAAATACTTTTTAACTTATTTTGCATAACTTATTATTTTATTACAAACTATATAATTAAAGGGGTACAAAATGTCAAAGCAACCAAATAAAATTAACAACATAATAAACGAAGCCTTAATCGATTTAAAAGAAACGCTAAAAGATTTAACCGTTATAGGAAATCCTATTATATTAAACGACGTTTCGGTAATTCCCGTTTCAAAAACCTTATTTGGTTACGTTAACGGTGGTAGTGAATTTGGTGAAATAAAACTTTTTCAACCAAACAATAACGGGCTTATAGGTGGCAGTGGTGGCGTTGTAAACGTTACGCCTTTTGGATTTTTGGTAATAAAAAATAACGGCTATGAATTCGTAAAAATAAAAGAGGATATGGTCGATAAAGTTACAGACTTTACAAACGATATGGTAAATAAAATTTTAAGGAAAGATAATAATGAAAAAAATTAAAAAAATAATTATAATATCGCAAATTTTGCTCATTTTTTTATTTTGTTTTAAAGTGCAAAACACGGCGTTTGGAGCAACAGTTTCTAAAGGCGAATGCGTAATGGAAGTATCAAGTGGAAGAATATTATATTCTTCAAATGAAGACGTAAAATTACCTATTGCGTCAACTACTAAAATTTTAACGGCGTTAACCGTAATTGAAAATTTTGATTTAAACAAGGTAATTACCGTGCCTAAACAAGCAACGCTAATTGAAGGCTCAAGCATATATTTAAAAGAAGGCGAAAGATTAACGGCTTTAGAACTACTTTACGGACTAATGCTTAGAAGTGGTAACGACTGCGCATACACTTTAGCCTCAACTTTAACAAGTTACGACGAGTTTATAAAACTAATGAACGATACGGCAACTAAGTTAGGTTGTAAAAATAGTAATTTTGTAAATCCACATGGACTTCACGACGACAACCATTATTCTTCAGCAAAAGATTTATGTTTAATTACTTGTTATGCTATGAAAAATAAAACTTTTAGAAAAATAGTATCTACTAAAAAAATATCGATTAGTAACGAGTTTTACGATTATAAAAGGGTGTTAATTAATAAAAATAAATTGCTCTACAATTTAGACGGTTGTAACGGAGTAAAAACGGGGTACACTAAAAAAGCAGGCAGGTGCTTAGTTACAAGTTGTAATCAAAACGGTTTTGAAGTTGTAAGCGTAGTAATTAATAGTCCCGATATGTACAATAGAACGACGGAACTTATAAACAATTCGTACAAAAACTACAAAATGTATAAATTAGTTGATAAAGACGAAATTTGCGATAAAGTTTATAAGACTGACGATGGAAAAATATTTACCGTAGATATTAACAAAAGTTTTTATTATCCGTTAACTAAGGACGAGTTAAAAGACTTAAAAATTACAATCAACGGTCAAAATAGTCAAAATTACTTTAAAAATCCGTCAAGTTTTGGTGTTTTTGAAATTTTCCTTAAAAATAAGTTGATTTTTTCTCAAAATATTTATACTATATAACTATCAAATAAAAAGGATGATATTATGAGAATTAACAAATTTCTTGCGCTTAGTGGCGTCGCAAGTAGAAGAGCGTGTGACAAACTTATTTTAGACGGCTTAGTTACGGTAAACGGCAAAGTTTGTTCACTTGGAACTGATATTGACGAAGTTAACGATACCGTTTGCGTTGACGGTAAAAAAATTAATCAAAAAAAGAAATACACTTACTATATGATGAATAAGCCAAAAGGTTACGTTTGTACGGTAAAGGACGATAAAGATAGAAAAACGGTTATGGACTTATTGCCAGACAACGTAGGTAGGTTATTCCCCGTTGGTAGGCTTGACTATGATAGCGAAGGTTTATTAATTTTTACCGACGACGGTGATTTGTGTAATAGGTTATTACACCCGTCAAGTGAAATTCCTAAAACCTATCTTGTTAGAATTGAAGGCGACTTACCAAACGAAAGTATAGATAAGTTAAAACGTGGCGTATATATTGACGGCGTAAAAACTAAAAAATGTAATATTAAAATCGTAGACCAAACGAAAACTTTTACTAAATACCACGTTACCGTTACAGAAGGTAGAAACAGGGAAATTAGAAAAATGTTTTTAACTGTTGGTAAAGAAGTTAAGTTTTTAAAAAGAATTAAAATAGGCGATTTAGGTCTTGGTGGATTAGATAGGGGCGCTTGTAGAAAATTAACGCCCGAAGAAGTCGATTATTTAAAAAGGGTATAAGATTTAAAAATACCCCCGTACATATTTTAAGGGGGTATTATGAGTAAAAAAGTCTTAATAATGTTATCAATAACCTTTATTTTTTTAGTTTGTTTGGTTTTGGGAAGGCATTATTCTATCGTGCAAACTTCAAATATAAATATTAAAGGACACAATTTAGTTTTTAATTGTATGAGTAATAATTATAAAGTTATAAAAAAAGAAACCGACGAAAAATATATTTTAAAAATTAACGACGCAATTTCAAAAAGCAAAGAAGAATATAGCGAAAAAGTAAATCAATTATTAGGTGAAGAATATTCTAAACTCTTAGCCGAAATATCAAACGGTAAAAAGTATATTAAAACGGAAAGGGAATTATTTTATAAAACGCAAGAATATTTAAATGCAAAAGCAAAATTAGACGAGTGCAAAGTTGCTTACGAAAAGGACGATAGTGAAGAAAATAAAAAGAATTTTCATACGGCACTTACCGATTTAGCAACCTTAAATACGACTATTAACAATCGTTTAAAATCAAAGCGTGAAGAAATTGAAAGCGCCAAACGAAAACTTTTTTCGTTATTCGACGATAATAAAGAAAAGTTAATTGAAATTAGAAAAGAAGTTAAAGAAAATTTAAAAATTCAAGTTTTAGAAATTTTTAAAGAATATAAATTCGTAATAGACGAACTTAATAAAACTTATAGTCAAAACGAAGAAATTGACGTAGGCGTATTTACAAATAAAATAACCGACGAAAGCGTTTTTTCTTCATTTGAAAACGATTATTTTAATTGTTTAGAAGATAAACAAAAAGTCGTTTTTAGTAAGCCTATTACAAATATAAATTAATAATCAATAAGTTTAAAAAGCAGTTTAAATACTGCTTTTTTTATTTTACTTTAAAATGCAAAATTCGACTAAATATGCTAAAAAATGAAAATTGTTTTACTATATAATTATATCTAATTAGAGGTAAATATGAAGGTAAAATACAGCGTTTCAAACAATAGGTTAAACATATACTATTTTGGCGAACTTGACGAATGTACAAGCCAAGCCGTTAAAAAAGCAACAGACGATATTTTATTAAAAAATACTACCGTAAGTGAAGTAGTTTTTAATTTGTCTAACTTAAATTTTATGGATAGTACGGGTATAGGTATGCTACTTGGTAGATATAAAAAAATAATATCTATGGGCAAAAAAGCGTATATAGAAAATCCAACTCATACCGTTGATAAAGTTTTTCAAATATCTGGTATGTATAAAGTAATGCCAAAAATATAGTATTCAAGGAGTTTATATGATAAATAAAATGAAATTAACGTTTTCATCATTAAGCGAAAACGAGGCGTTTTCTCGTAGCGTAGTGGCGTCGTTTATTATGCCACTTAATCCAACTATTTCAGAGATTTGCGATATAAAAACTGCAGTTAGCGAGGCTGTAACAAACGCAGTAGTGCACGGATATCCCGATAGCGTAGGTGAAATTTTACTATCTTGTGAAATTGACGACGACGTAGTACATATAAAAATTCAAGATTTTGGTATCGGTATATCTAACTTACCTAAAGCGTTAGAGCCTTTTTATACGACGAAAGGCGACTTAGAGCGTTCTGGTATGGGTTTTACTATAATGCAAAGTTTTATGGATAACGTCGAAGTTATATCTAAAGAAAACGTAGGCACAACAGTTGTTATGAGTAAAAAACTTGAAAGATAACCGATAAAAGGGGTATTGATGTTATCAAGTTTAGAAACGTTAACTTACGTAAGACAAGCAAAAGCAGGGGACAACAAAAGTAAGGAAATTTTAATTAATAATAACGTTTTACTAATAAAAAGTATAGTATATCGTTTTAAAAATAAAGGAATAGAATACGACGATTTATATCAACTTGGTTGCATAGGTTTTTTAAAGGCAATTAAAAATTTTGACGAAAGTTTTAACGTAAAATTTTCCACCTATGCCGTACCAATGATAATAGGTGAAATTAAGCGTTTTTTACGTGACGACGGCAACGTAAAAGTATCACGAATAATTAAACAAAACTCATATAAAATACTAAAATTTAGTGAAGAATTCGTAAATAAAAATAATCGTGAGCCAACCGTTAACGAAATAGCAGAAAATTTAAACCTTGAAAAAGAAGACGTGATTTTAGCCATAGATTCGTCAAAAATAACAATCTCTTTATACGAAAGCGTTAACGACGAAAGCGATAAATCACAAATTTTACTTGAAAAAATCCCGTCAAAGTTCAATGAAGACGATTTTATTGATAAAATTTATTTAAAAACGCTAATTTCAAAACTTGATAAAAGAGAGCAAAAAATTTTATTTTTAAGATATTTTCGTGATAAAACTCAAGGCGAAGTTGCTAAAATTTTAGGGGTATCGCAAGTTCAAGTTTCTCGTTTAGAAACAAAAATAATTGAAAAACTCAAAAAAAAGACAAAACAAAGTTAAGTTTTGTCTTTTTATTTTGTAAAAATTACATTATTAATAAAAAAAGGTCAATAATATTAATATGAATAAAATTAAAGATTTTGTTAGTGAAGAAGAATTAAGTGTAACTCCACGAGAAATTCTTAATAAAGGTGGTAAAAATGAGAAAGAAAACTAATAATAACGTAAATCAAAAGTATTTAGATTACGTAAAAGAAATTGCACCTAAAACCAACGAATTTAAAACTCTTTTGCACGCATTTTTAGTCGGTGGATTGATTTGTATGCTTGGTCAATTCGTTAGATACGTCTTTATGTACGTGTTTTCTTTATACGGCGACCAGTTAGCAGGTGCAACGTCAATAGTTATGATATTTTTAGGCTCGCTTTTGACTGGACTTGGCGTATACGACAGAATAGGCAAGTTTGCAGGTGGTGGCTCAATCGTGCCTATTACGGGGTTTGCAAACTCGGTAACTTCGCCTGCTATGGAATTTAAAAGCGAAGGGTTTATTTACGGCGTTGGCGCAAAAATGTTTACGATTGCAGGACCTATCATAGTGTACGGAGTATTATCAAGCGTACTTGTAGGAATAATTTATTTTATTATAGGGTTGTTTTAGGAGAGTTATGAAAGGAACTATTATATTTGAAAATAAACCTAGTATAATATCAACTTTTTCAATAGTAGGGCAAAAAGAAAGTCAAGGTGGATTATCTAATTGTTTTGACCAAAAGTTAAACGACGAAAGATTTGGAGAGAGCAGTTTTGAAAAAGGCGAGTGTAAAATGCTTGGTACGGCAATTAAAAAAGTTGTTAAAAAAAGTAGCGTTAGTCTTGACGACGTAGACGTAATTATAGGTGGTGATTTATTAAATCAAATAATTTCGGCAGGGTTTTCGGCAAGAGATTTTGATATTCCATTTTTAGGAATTTATAGCGCGTGTTCAACGATAACCGAAAGTTTACTTTTGGGTGGATTATTAATAAATTCAAATAAGGCAAACAACGTAATATGCGTTACGGGCAGTCATTTTGCAACGGCAGAAAGACAATATCGTTATCCGTTAGAATTAGGCTCAACAAGACCCCCTCAATCACAATGGACGGTAACGGGCGCAGGCTCGTTTTTAGTATCTAATAACCAAAAAAACGTGCCGTATTTAAAAACTGCAACGATAGGCAGGGTAATTGATTACGGTGTAACCGACGCTAACAATATGGGCGCAGCAATGGCGCCTGCTTGCGCAATAAATTTGTTAAAACATTTTGAAAACACTAAAACTAAGCCGAGTGATTACGATTTAATCGTATCGGGTGATTTAGGCGTGTTAGGTACAAGACTTTTAAAGCACTTATTAACCAAAGAAGGTTGTGATATTGAAAAAAATCACGTTGATTGTGGCGAATTAATTTATAATATTAGCGAAAACGATTTTCAAGGTGGTAGTGGCGCAGGTTGTAGCGCAGTAGTAATGGCAAGTTATATATATCCAAAACTTTTAAAAAAAGAGTTAAAAAGAGTGTTGTTTTGCGCAACGGGAGCGTTACTTTCGCCGATATCGTCTTTTCAAGGCGAGTCAATACCGTCGATTAGTCATATCGTTTGTTTGGAGAATTTATAATGGTTGAAATGATTTTAATGTATATAAAAGCGTTTGTCGTAGGTGGAATTATATGCTTAATTGCGCAGTTTATAATTAATAAAACAAAACTAACGGCAGGTAAAATTTTAGTATATTTTATGCTTGCAGGTGTTTTATTACAGTCGGTAGGGCTTTATCAATATTTAGTTGACTTTGCAGGCGCAGGCGCAACCGTGCCTATTAGTGGTTTTGGCTATTTATTGTGTGAAGGTGCAGTTAAAGGTGCTCAAAACGGATTTTTCGGCGCAATAACGGGTGGGTTAGCGTCGGCATCGGCAGGAGTATCGTCGGTAATAGTATTTAGTTATATTTTTGCATTTTTATTTAAACCAAAATCAAAAATTAATTAATAAATAAAAATTCCTTTTCATATTATTTTATATGAAAAAGAAATGCAAAAAAAGAAAATTTTTAATATTTGTAATATTAGTTTTAATCTTATCTACTATACTATACGCTTTATCAACTTCAATTTTACTTGACTTTGGCGAAGCAAATTATTCAGGATTATTATCAAGTGCGTCTTATTACGCTATATCTAAAACTCTTGACGATAAAGTAGGTTATGAAGACTTGATTACTATTGAAAAAGACGTTAACGATAAAATTACTATGATAAAAACCGACGCTTACAAATTTAACAGTTTAACAAGCAATATCGCCGACGGCGTTACCGAGTTTTTAACAAAAGAAATTGATAAAGGCGTAGCCGTGCCGATAGGGGCGTTTACAGGACTAAAGATGTTTGCAGGTTTTGGTAAAAAGGTTAATATGCCGTTACTTTCAATTCCGTCTATAAAATGCGACGTAGTTAGCAGTTTTGAAAGTGTTGGAATTAACCAAACAAGGCACTCTTTATACGTCGATATTATTCCCGAAGTTTATATTGTTACACGGTTTAAAACAAGAGATTTGAAAGATAAAATTAGAATACTAATTTTCGACAACTTTATTACGGGCGAAGTACCTGAAATGTATTTTGCAAATAAAATATTTTCAACTTATAAAGAGTTATAAAAAAAGCACGCTAAAATTTTTAGCGTGCAAATTTTTTATTAATAATATTAATACATACCACCCATGCCACCAGCAGGATTCATAGCAGGTTCTTTAGATGGAATATCCGTAACTAAACTTTCGGTTGTTAAAAGGGTAGACGCAATACTTTGTGCATTTTGAAGTGCAGAACGCGTAACTTTAGTAGGGTCGATAATACCAGCCTTAACCATATCGCAGTATTGATTTTTATAAGCGTCAAAACCGTAGTATTTATCGTTCTTTTTAAGAATTTCGTTAAGAATTACCGAGCCGTCTAAACCAGCGTTTTCAGCAATAAGTTTGATAGGTGCAGTAATTGCTTTTAAAATAACGTTTACACCCGTTTTTTCGTCGCCGTCTAAAGTTAAAGCAAGTTCTTTAAGTGCGCTTACAGCATAAAGTAAAGCCGTGCCACCACCAGGGACGATACCTTCTTCAACGGCAGCCTTAGTTGCTGCTAAAGCGTCTTCAATACGAAGTTTCTTTTCCTTCATTTCAACTTCAGTAGCAGAGCCAACGTTAATAACGGCTACGCCACCAGAAAGTTTAGCAAGTCTTTCTTGTAATTTTTCTTTATCATAGTCGGAAGTAGTTGCTTCGATTTGTGATTTAATAGCAATAACTCTTGCTTTAATTTCGTCAGGGTCACCCATACCACCTACGATAGTAGTGTTGTCTTTATCTACTTTAACTTGACTACATCTACCAAGCATAGATAAATCAAAATCTTTAAATTCAACGCCAAGTTCACTTGAAATAACCGTACCACCCGTTAAGATAGCAATATCTTCAAGCATAGCCTTTCTTCTATCGCCAAAGCCAGGTGCTTTAACTGCAACACAGTTAAATACGCCTTTAAGTTTGTTAACAACAAGAGCAGCAAGCGCGTCGCCTTCAACTTCTTCGGCAATAATTAAAAGTTTTTGTCCTTGACCAGCAAGTGGTTCAATCACAGGTAAAATTTCTTGAATTGAAGAAATCTTCTTATCTGTAATTAAGATAGCAGGATTATCGTAAACGGCTTCCATTTTATCGGTATTTGTTACCATATAAGCAGAGGCGTAACCCCTATCGAATTGCATACCTTCAACGGTAGTAAGTTCAGTTTTTAAAGTTTTACTTTCTTGTACCGTAATAACGCCGTCTTTACCAACCTTTTCCATAGCGTCGCTAATTAAAGTGCCGATTTCTTCGTCGCCAGCTGAAATTGACGCAACTTGAGCAATAGCAGTTTTGTCGGTAACTGGTTTAGAAAGTTCTTTTAAGCACTCAACGGCTTTGTCAACTGCTTTTGCCATACCTTTCTTTAAAATAACGGGATTAGCGCCAGCCGCTAAATTTTTAAGACCTTCGTTAATCATTGCTTGCGCTAAAACAACGGCAGTAGTAGTGCCGTCGCCGGCAACGTCGTTAGTTTTAGTAGAAACTTCTTTAACGATTTGTGCGCCCATATTTTCAAACGGGTCTTCAAGTTCAATTTCCTTAGCGATAGTAACACCGTCGTTAGTAATAAGTGGAGCGCCGAATTTTCTATCTAAAACGACGTTTCTTCCCTTAGGACCTAAAGTTATTTTAACAGTATTTGCTAAAGTATTTACGCCTTGTTCTAAGGCTTTTCTTGCTTCTTCACCGTGTTTAATTTGTTTAGCCATAATATCTCCTTATTCAACAATAGCGAGAATATCGCTTTGTTTAATTATAGTGTATTCTTGTCCGTCAAGTTTGAAGTCGCTACCAGAATATTTTTGATATAAAATAACGTCGCCAACTTTTACTTGCATATTTATTTCTTTACCTTCGATAACGCCACCAGGACCAACGGCAACTACAGTAGCAGTTTGTTGTTTTTCTTGTGATGCAGACGGAAGTATAAATCCAGATTTGGTAGTTTCTTCTTTAGAAGTCGCCATAACGACAACTTTATCGAATAACGGTTTAATTTTCATAAAAAAAAGTTCCTCCAACTAATATTTAAGTTAAATTAGCAATCTAAGGTTAAGAGTGCTAATTACTATTATATCAATATAAAAATATTTGTCAATAATATTTGGTAATATTTTACAAAAAAAATGGCGAAAATGGTAAATTTTGAAAATAATAAAAAATTTATTGCTAAAAGTTAACACTTGTGTTAAAATGAGTAAGTACGGAGGTTTATATGGATAAATGGACTAAAAGATTTGCCGAAATGGCTAACTACGTTGGCACTTGGTCAAGTTGTTATCAAGAAAATAGGCAAGTAGGCGCAGTAATCGTAAAAGATAAAAGAATATTAGCAACAGGTTATAACGGTGCTCCAAGTGGTATCAAAAGTTGTAAAGATAAAGGCGAATGTTTAAGGAAAAAGTTAAATATTCCGTCAGGCACAAGGCACGAAACGTGCTACGCCGTTCACGCAGAACAAAACGCAATATGTCAAGCGGCTAAATTAGGTTTGTCGGTTGAAGGCGCAACTATTTACGTTACGCATCAACCTTGTACTATATGCACTAAGTTAATTATTAATGCAGGCATTAAAAAAGTCGTTTATAATAACGGCTATCCCGACGATTTTTCTTTAGATTTACTTAAAGAAGCAGGTATTGAATTAGTTAAATATGAAAAGGAGTAAAATTTATGGAATTACAAGACAACAAAATGGTAATAGTAAACGAAAATAATGAAGAAGTTACGGTTACGATACTTTTTACAACGAATTTAGAAGGCTACGCCGACGATTACGTTGTATTTAGTGAAGATGATACGGGTGTAATTTCTGCAGCAAGATATATTCCAACAAGCGACACCGAAGGTGAATTTTTACCTGTTGAAAGTGATGACGAGTGGGATAAATTACAAGAATTATTAGACAAATACGAAGAATCTTACGGGGACGAAGACGATGAATAATCCTATAGTGACGATGCAATTAGAAAACGGTAAAGAAATTAAAGTTGAATTATATCCACAAATAGCACCAAATACCGTAAACAATTTTATTTCGCTTGTAAGCAAAAAGTTTTATGACGGAGTATGTTTTCATAGAGTAATTGCAGGCTTTATGATACAAGGTGGCGACCCAACGGGTACGGGTATGGGTGGACCAAAGTATAAAATCAAAGGTGAATTTACTGCTAACGGCTTTAAAAACGACTTAAAGCACGAAAGGGGCGTTATTTCAATGGCAAGGTCAATGGATAAAAACTCGGCAGGCTCACAATTTTTTATTATGCATGAAGATTCTCCACACCTTGACGGTCAATATGCAAGTTTTGGCAAGGTAATTAGTGGTATTGAAGTAGTTGACGAAATTGCAAATACCGAAGTCGACTGGAGCGATAGACCTTTAAACGACGTAATTATGAAAAAAGTTACCGTTGAAACGTTTGGTGTAGAATACGCTGAACCTATAAAAGCATAAAAATTAGGGGCAAGAAATTTCTTGCCCTATTTAGTTAGGTAGTATTATGAAAATAACTGAAATTATAAGTAGTAAAAATCCAAGTTTATCTTTTGAAGTTTTTCCACCAAAAACGAGTGATAAATTTGAAAGCGTTTTATCATGCGCTAAAAGTATTGCAAAATTAAATCCAAGTTTTATGAGTGTAACTTACGGCGCAGGTGGTGGAACTTCGCTTTACACTAAAAACATTTGTAAAGCATTAAACGACGAAGGTGTTACGTCAATAGCGCATTTAACGTGCGTTTCATCTACAAAAGAGAAAATTCAAAGTGAACTTGAAACTTTAAAAGAAAATAAAATTCAAAACGTTTTAGCCCTTCGTGGCGATTTACTTGAAGGGGCGTCTATTGAAAACGCTACCTACAAACATGCAAGCGAATTAATTGCCGAAATTAAAAAGTCGGGTGATTTTTGTGTTGGGGGAGCGTGTTATCCAGAAGGACACCCAGAAAGTGAAAATATGACTAAAGATATCTACGGTTTAAAATATAAAGTCGATGCAGGGTGCGAGTTTTTGACTACTCAAATGTTTTTTGATAATAACGTTTTATATAACTTTTTATATAGGCTTTTAAAAGCAGGCATAAAAGTTCCCGTGGTTGCAGGCATAATGCCGGTTACAAGTGCAAGTCAAATTAAAAGGATATGCTCGATATCAGCGTCGCCGTTACCACAACGCTTTTTAAGGCTTATTGATAGATACGGTGAAAATCCAAAAGCAATGATGCAAGCAGGTATAGCGTATGCAACCGAGCAAATTATCGACCTTTACGCTAACGGAATAAACGCCGTTCACGTATACTCAATGAATAAAGTTGAAGTTGCAACGCAAATTAAAAACAATTTGTCGGAGATTATAAAAGGTGAATAACTTTTTTTACGGTGAAATTAATGCAAGCGATATTCCTTTAGACGTTAGCGAATTAAGTTTGCGCCTTATGACTAAAAGGCAATCTTTGGCTGAAAATATAAAAGAATACGAGAGTATTTTAAAAAGTGATATTAACGCAAAATACACGGCAAAAATAGTTGATATTGTATTTATAAACGATAGCGTTATATTAGAAGGGGTTACTATAAAAAGTAATTCGTTAATTAAAAACTTAAAAGGTTGCAGTAAAGGTATAATTTTATGCGTTACTTTAGGTAATTTAGTTGATAAAACGCTAAATAAATACTCTTTAAAGTCAACTTACGAACATTTTTTAGTCGATGCAATCTATTCTTCGCTTTGCGAAAGTTTATGCGATTTAGTTGATAAAAAACTTACGAAAAATTATAAAACTAAAAATAGATTTAGCGTTGGCTACGGCGATTGTGATATAAAATATCAAAAAAGCGTATTAGATATAGTTAACGCTAAAAAATATTTAAACGTAAAATTAAGTGATAGTTATTTAATGACGCCGACTAAAACTATTACGGCAATCATAGGTATTGAAAATGAAAATTCTTAACGAAATTAAAAATAAAAGATTATACTTTGACGGTGGTTTTGGCTCTTTGTGTATTGATAGGGGACTAAAATTTGATAGTAGCGTAGACCTATCGCTAACTAATCCTAACGAAGTTATAAAAATTCATAAAGAATATATAGATGCAGGCGCAAATATAATTACTGCAAATACTTTTAGCGCAAACTGTTTAAAATATCCTAAAAATTATAAAAAAATTATTGCTAAGTCTATTGAACTTGCAAAACAAGCAAGGGGAAGTAGAAAAGACGTTTACGTATTTTTCGATATAGGCTCGCTTGGTAAAATGTTAAAGCCGTTTGGCGACCTTGATTTTGAAGATGCAGTTGAAATTTTTAAAAAAAGCGTAAAGGTTGCAAACGATTGTGGCGTTGACGGAATAATCGTTGAAACTATGAACGACGGTTATGAAACTAAAGCGTGCGTAGTTGCTTGTCGTGAAGTTTGTTCTTTACCTATTTTCGTAACTAACGTTTACGATAAGGGTGGTAAACTTTTAACGGGTGGCGATATTTTATCAACTATTGCTATGCTTGAAGGTTTAGGTGTTGACGCTATCGGTATGAACTGTTCGTTTGGACCAGACGCTATGCTAAAACTCGTAGATAAATTTGTAAAGTACTCGTCTTTACCTATAATAGTAAATCCTAACGCAGGTTTACCGTCGTTTGAAAACGGTAAAACGGTGTATAAAATTTCCAGTGAAAAATACGCCGATTATATGTATAAACTTGCTAAAAAAGGTGTGCATATTTTAGGTGGTTGCTGTGGTACTACGCCTAATTTTATCAAAAAAACGGTAGAAAAAACTAAAGATTTACCATACAATGCACCAACTAAAAAAGATTTTACCGTAATTAGTAGTGGTGTTAAAAGTTTAATTATTAGTGAAAGGCCACGTTTAATAGGCGAAAGAATAAATCCTACGGGTAAACCTTTATTAAAAGACGCTCTTAAAAAAGAAGACTATAATTACCTTGTTTTAGAAGGTATTAAACAAGAAGAAAAGGGTGTTCATATTTTAGACGTAAACGTAGGTTTAGCAGGAATTAACGAAGAAGAAGTGTTGAAAAAAGCAGTTTTTAATATTCAATCTTCAATTGATTTACCACTTCAAATCGATACTTCAAACTTTACTGCGCTTGAAAAGGCTTGTAGAATTTATAACGGCAAACCACTTATCAATTCGGTAAACGGTAAAGAAGAAAGTATGAAAAACGTCTTTAGTATCGTTAAAAAATACGGTGGTACGGTTATTGCTTTAACTTTAGACGAAAAGGGTATTCCAAATACGGCAAACGGCAGGGTTAAAATAGCAAATAAAATTATAAATACTGCAAAACGATACGGAATAAGCAAAAAGGATATAATAATCGACCCGTTGTGTTTGACGATAACGTCAAATAAAGATAGTGCAAAAATTACCTTAGAAACTATTAAAAAATTAAATAAATTAGGCTTAAAAACTTCGCTTGGCGTTTCTAATATTTCTTTTGGACTACCGTCAAGAAACAAAATTAACGCAGCCTTTTACGCTCAAGCATTAAATAATGGACTTAATTTAGCAATTATTAATCCGTTTTCTGTTGAAATTTTAGACGTATACCACTCGTGCAACTGTTTAGGTGGGTTTGACGAGTTGTGTAAAGATTATATCGATTACGTTAATTTTACTAAAACCGACGAAAAAAATAGTCAAGTAGACGGTGAAATTACTCTTGAAAAGGCTATAATTAAAGGATTAAAAAATCAAGCGTTAAATTTAGTTAAAGATGAGTTAAAAAATAAAGAGCCACTTGATATTTTAAATAATACAGTTATTCCAGCGTTAACTAAAGTAGGCGTGCTGTTTGAAGAAAAAAAGGTATTTTTACCACAATTATTACAAAGCGCAGAAACGACGACTTGTGTTTTTGAACTTTTAAAAACTAAAATTAAAAAGACTGAAAACAATAGTCAAAATAAAGTAATAATAGCCACGGTTAAAGGTGATATACACGATATAGGTAAAAATATTGCTAAAGTATTGCTTGAAAGTCACGGCTTTATCGTTTACGACCTTGGAAAAGACGTTTCTAAAGAAGAAGTATTGTCTTGCGTTATAAAAAACGATTGTAAATTAGTTGGTTTAAGCGCGCTTATGACCACTACCGTTAGTAGTATGGAAGAAATAATTAACTACTTAAAACGTAACGTAAAAGACGTTGTGATAATGGTTGGTGGCGCAGTTTTAACTCAAGATTATAGCGACAGCATAGGCGCTGACTATTACTGTAAAGACGCACTTATGGGCGTAAAATGCGCTAAAAAATATTACGAAAATTTTTAAATAATTGATTTTTTAGTTGACAAAACTATTTTTGTTATGTATAATTTTAGTATGGAGTACGGTTGCTCCATATTATTTAATCGTTTTGTTAGCCGTTGCTAACACGGGGTTTTAAAAATTAAATAAAATCTCATTTTTTTGTAATAATGTTAGCCGTTGCTAACATATAATTAGATTGATAGACTAAGGAGTTTTATGGGAAAAACGTTAAATAAGTTTTTAGTAGGAGAAAAGGGCGTCGTTAAAATAGTAAAAGGTGAAGGCAAAATAAAGCGTAGGCTTTTCGATATGGGAATAACGCCGGGGGTTGAAATTTATTTAAGAAAAAAAGCCCCACTTGGCGACCCTATTGAAATAACTTTGCGTGGTTATGAATTAACTTTACGTAATAGCGAGGCAGAGTTTGTCTTAATGGAGGAATTAAGATGAAAAAATTTTGCTTAGCAGGCAATCCTAACTGTGGCAAAACGACGCTTTTTAACGGATTGACGGGTTCAACAGCGCACGTAGGAAACTGGCCGGGCGTAACCGTTGATAAAAAGGAAGGTTTTTATAAAAAATTAGACGAACAAATTGAAATCGTCGATTTACCTGGAATTTATTCTCTTTCTCCGTACACGCCTGAAGAAGTTATAGCAAGAAATTATATTTTAGACGAAAAGCCCGATTGCGTAATCAATATAATAGACGCCACTAATATTGAAAGGAATTTATATTTAACAACGCAAATTTTAGAAATTGACGTTCCCGTAATTATTGCGTTAAACTTTATTGATAGCGTTGAAAAACAAGGGGACAAAATTTACGAAAAAGAACTTGAAAAGAAACTTGGCGTGCCCGTAGTTAAAATCTCGGCGTTAAAAGACGTTGGCCTTGACGAATTAATGCAAAGGGCTTACGAAATTAGCAAGGTTAAAAGGGTAGGCAAGACGGTTATAAGCGACGAAGAAATTAAGCACTTAATAGGCGACGTAAAAATCGCCCTTGAAGGTCAAGGGGTAGAAAATCCATTATTCCACGCAATTAAACTCGTTGAAAACGACGAAATTGAAGTAAAAATGCACCCTCATACCTTAAAAATGGTAGAAGGTTTTAAAAAGGTGTTTAAAGACGATATATTTGGTACTGAATACGACGCTTTAATTGCCGACGCAAGATATAAATACGTAACTAAAAATTTAATATCGACGGTAGTTTATAAAAATCCCGATAAATTTAGGTCTACAAGTTCAACTAAAGTCGATAGATTATTAACGCACAGAATTTGGGGAATTCCTATATTTTTAGTAGTATTATTTTCGATATTTCATATAACTTTTTCCGAAAACTTCTTGTTTTTAGGTTCGATTTTCAATTTACCTACCTTAGAAGATTTAGGACTTTTAACTAACGGCGAGTATAATAATTTTGGTGTAAAATTATTATCTTGTTTTTATAACGGAGCAGTATTTTCTCCTGGTTGCGCTTTAAATAATTTATGGAACGAAATAATCGTTGGTGAAATTTTCGGGTTTATACAAGGGTTAATTGAAGGCAGTAATTTAAAAAGTTGGGCAGTAGGCTTAATTAATAACGGTATATTAGACGGCGTTTCGTCTGTTTTAAGTTTTCTTCCTTGGATACTTGTATTATTTTTACAGTTTTCAATTTTAGAAGATAGTGGTTATATGGCGAGAATTGCCTTTATTTTAGATAAAATGTTTAGAAAATTCGGGTTATCAGGCAGAGCTTTTTTGCCTATGATAATGGGTTTTGGTTGTTCAATTCCAGCAATTATCAATACCAGAACGTTAGCCGATGAAAAAGAAAACACGGCAACGATTAGGGTAATACCTTTCTTCTCGTGTGGGGCAAAATTGCCGATATTAACTGCAATTACGGGTGCTATCGTAACACATTTTGGCGTAGGCAACGCCGACGTTATAACCTTTTCAATGTACTTACTTGGTGTTTTAACGGCAATTGCAAGCGTACTACTTATGCGCTCAACTTCGCTTAAAGGTGAAACTCCACCGTTTATAATGGAATTGCCTACTTATCGTTTACCACAATTTAAAAGCACGATGCTACATTTATGGGATAAAGCAAAACACTTTATATCTAAGGCGTTTACAATAATATTAGCATCGTCAATCGTAGTTTGGACGCTTTCACATTTTAATTTTTCATTTAAATTTTTAAATGAAGAACAAATTAACGATAGCATTTTAGCAAATTTTGGTAGATTATTTCAACCTTTGTTTACTCCACTTGGATTTGGTAGTCAACTTGGCGATTTTGGTTGGGTATTTATCGTAGGAATAGTTACCGGTTTAATTGCAAAAGAAAACGTAATAGCAACTTTTTCAACCGTTGGCGCTTGTTTAATAGGCTTAGGTGGATTTGAATTTGGTGCTTTAGATATATTTGCCGAAGACGGTATAGGTGCAGTCTCTGCAATGATAATGGTAACTAACGTAACTATTCCAGCACTTTTAGCCTATATAGTGTTTAATATGACGACTATTCCGTGCGTTGCTGCAGTAGCGACGGCAAAGGCTGAATTAGGCGACAAAAAGGTGTTTTCTAACACGATTATTTTTTGGATTATAGTTTCGTATATCGTATCGACAATGGTTTATACTATCGGTACTTGGTGGTGGACTTTATTTATTTGGCTTGCCGTAATTATTCTTGTTGTTTTATTATTAATTTTTTATAATAAAAAAGTGATAATTTTAAAGGGGTAAAATATGATTGAAATTTTTATAGGAATAGGTTGTTTTGCCTTTGTCGTTATCGTAACGGTAATAAGTATTATAAAAAGAAAAAAAGGTAAATGCTGTAATGGGGATTGTTCAAACTGTTCTTCATGTAACTTAAAAAAATAATCGAAAAAACACTTACAAAAGTAAGTGTTTTCTTTTATAAAAATTAATTGCCTTTTTCGTAAAGTTTAACGCTATCTTCTCCGTCAATTTCCTTAAAATTAACCGAAATTATTTCGTTTAACGAAGTAGGAACGTTTTTACCTACGTAGTCGGCACGAATAGGTAACTCTCTATGCCCCCTATCAACTAAAACTGCAAGTTGAATAAGTTTAGGTCTACCAAGACTTAAAACGGCTTCAATAGCAGCCCTTGCCGTTCTACCTGTAAATAATACGTCGTCAAGTAAAATTACTTTTTTGTCCTTAACATCAAAATTTATATCGGTTTTTTTAAGGTTAGGCATACTGTCCGTTTGGTAAATATCGTCACGATATAGGGTAATATCAATATATCCACAAGGAAGATTTACGCCTTCAATTTTATAAATATTTTCTCTAATGATATTAGCCATACAAACGCCACGAGTTACTATACCTATTAAAACGACGTCGTCAACGCCTTTGTTTTTTTCGATTATTTCATTAGAAATTCTAAATAAAGCGCGTTGCTTTGCTAAATTGTCCATTAAAACTGCTTTTTCAATCATATTCCACCATAAAAAATGCCTTGAATTACAAGGCAAAATTATCGTAGTATAACTGCCTTGAAAGTATCGCCGTACTTAATTTAAAGACTATACGAAAATTATACAGTACCTAAATTTTATTGTCAATACTTTTTTGAAAAATCGCTTTAATTTTGGCTAATTTGCTTGAAATAATATTTACTATAGTGTATACTGTTAATAAATTTAAAAAAACAAGGGAGTATTTATGCAAGAAATTTTTAAAACGGTAAAACCTGAAGAAGTTGGTGTAAAAAGCCAAAACTTAAAAAAGTTTTATGAAAAAATTGAAGGAATAGGATTAACCGAACACGGCGTATTAATGCTTAGGGGTGACAAAATCTTTTCCGAGGCTTACTGGAAACCTTTTCACAAAGATTTTTGCCATAGAATGTACTCGCAAACTAAAAGTTTCGTAGGTATAGCAATAGGTTTACTCGTCGAAGACGGTTTAATTAATTTAGACGATAAAATTTGTGATTATTTTAGGGATAAAATAGACGGACCTATTCATGAATATTTAGAAAATCAAACTATACGTCAAATGTTAACTATGACGACTGCTGTAAGATGCGAAGGTCACTTTGTAAGTAAAGACCTTGATAGAACTCACTTGTATTTAAACTCAAAAAGAATTGTTAGACCGGCAGGCACTACTTGGGAATACGATAGCGCAGGCTCGCAAGTTTTATGTAGTTTAGTTGAAAGGGTATCGGGCAAAAAGTTATTAGACTTAATGAAAGAAAGAATTTTTAATCATATAGGCTCGTTTAAAAATGCTGAAGTATTGATGGTGCCAACGGGCGAATCTTGGGGCGACTCTGCAATGATTTGCACTTTACGAGATATTGCGTCGTTCGGTAGGTTTTTATTAAATTACGGCACTTGGAACGGCAAACGCTTAATGAGTGAAGAATATATTAAAGAGGCAACTTCTGCGCTTGTAGATAATTCGTTATCAGGTCATATGTCAAACTATCATAACTACGGTTACGGCTATCAAATTTGGCGCTTTGGCGAAGATAGTTTTGGTTTCGTTGGTATGGGTTGTCAATTAACTATTTGTAACACTAAAAACGATATAATTTTTGCTTGTAATAGTGATAATATAGGTTCAAAATACAGTTATGATGCTATTGTAAACCTTTTACAAACTTACGTGTTCGACACCGTTGTAGATGAAGAATTACCTATTGACGAAACTGCTTATAACGAACTTCAAAATTATTGTGATAATTTAAAACTCCGTTCAATAAAGGGTAAGCCTTACGACCCGTTAGTTGAAAAAATTAACGGCAAAGTATATAAACCTATAAGTCAAAATATGCAAGGCATAACAGAATTTTCTTTATCGTTTAACAAAGACGGTAGTGGAACTTTCGACTACGTCAACGCTCAAGGTAAAAAACAAATTTGCTTTAAGTACGGCGAAAATGCTTTTGGTAAATTTCCACAATACGGTTACAGTAACGAATATGCAGGTATTCCGGCAGGTGGCGATTTTTTATACGACTGTGCAGCGTCTGGTGCGTGGAGACCAGGCAATAGATTTATCTTATACGTTCAAATTATTGATAA
>JAZRCS010000074.1:0-30992 GCA_045659885.1 Christensenellaceae bacterium | reverse complement strand
AAATTTGCCGTAAACTTGACGTAGATTACGTTGAAAGAGATAATCTTTCAAATTACCAAACGGTAAGGTTAAATTATCGTGGTAAAAGCGTACTATTAGTACAATATTTATTAAATTATTACGGCTACAACTTAACTTTAGTCGGTATTTTTGGTAACGTTACAAGAAACGCAGTTTTAGATTTTCAACAAGACAACAACCTTACTGCAGACGGAATTGTTGGCGTAAATACATATAGGGCTTTGTTAAATTTAGGATTTTCTAATCAAATTTTAAGACGTGGAAGTAAACTTTCAAGCGTTAAATTCGCACAATTGAAATTACTTTCTAAATTATATAACGTTGGTGAAATCGACGGCATATTTGGAACGGTTACACAAAACGCAGTTAAAGAATTTCAAAGTGAAAACGACTTGCAAGTCGACGGAATTATAGGTCCACAAACTTGGCAAAAGTTGTCTTTAATAAATCAAGGCAGACCGTTCCCCACAACATAAATCATAAAAGAAAAACGCTGAAAAATTCAGCGTTTTTAACTTAATATTAAATTTTACCATTTATAAACTTTTGACATCAACTCGTTATAAGAAGGATAATTATCTATATTTTTATCTAAAATCCAAGTAAGTCCGTTAAAGGTGTATTGCCCAAATTCGCCGTCGTCTAAAAGCGAAAGCATAACTATTCCGTACACGAAATTTTGGTAATAACCCGAACTTATATATTGACGTAATTCTCTAAAAAATGCAGATAATGCTTTAAAATCTTTATCGTTCAATTTTCCCTTATGGTCGGCTAATTCTTGAACGCTAAAATAATTATGTCCACACCTTTCACACCATTTTTTATATACGTCGTATTCGTTTTGATAAAGTTTACGGTCTTCATAAATAAAAATAGTTAAGAAATTATGACAAACTGTAAAAGCAGGATGTTTATTCCCACACTTATTATACTTATTAAACACGTCGTCGCCAAACATATCAAAATTAGTAAAACCTTGATACAATAAATCTACTACTTGATTAACGTACTGTTCGTAACTAAAATTTTTTTTGCAGTAGTAAGCGTTACTTACTAAACTTTCTAAATTAATTGCGCTAATACTCATAATTTGCTCCTATTTAAATAATAAAGTTACGTAAACGTCGCTCGTTTTATAACCAGCGCCGTTATTGTCTTCTGCCTCGTATAAATAATGTGAGTCGAAAAGTTGTAAGGTTTTAGGCTTATCATATCCACTTTTATAAGTTACGGCAATCATAATACCGTCTTTTACTATTATATCTTCAACTTCAAAATAGTAATCTTTATAAGTGATATACGAAGAATAACCGTGAAGTTTATAATAGTGGTCTTTATAAAAAACTTCTTTTGTGTAGTCGCTATAAATTATTCTAAAACGCTTAATTTGAGTTTCTAAATCTTGCCCTTTAATATCGTCGGCAAATTCGGTTGGTAAAATAGTAATTTCACCGTGTATATTTTTGTCGTATTCAACTACGTTGAATATTCTACCGTTAAAATTAATTTTCATAACTCACCTATTAATATAGTAAAGGACTTTTATTTTTATAAGTTGTAAAACGAATTTCTAAGCAGTTAGTCGTAATAGGTTCAGAAACGTATACAAGTTCAAAATTTTCTCTTTCGTCTAAGTTTGGATAAAATACAGTTGCGTCGCCGTCGGCGTTTACTTTGGTTACGTAAACTTCTGAACAATAGTCAACCATCGTTCTATAAAACATAGCGCCACCTATAACGAAAATTTCGTCGTCGTCATAATTTTTAAGCGTTGCGAATAATTCATCTAAACTATGTACTATCGTGCAATCGTCCCTTTCAACGCCTTCCGGTGCTAAAACGATATTAGTCCTATTTTTAAGTGGTTTAGAGTTAGGAAAAGAAAGTAAAGTATTGTAACCCATACAAACTACTTTACCACTCGTTTTTTCTCTAAAAAACTTCATATCTTCAGGGATTGAAAAAAGTAAGTCGTTATTTTTACCTATACCCCATTTTACGTCTACTGCTACTATTGCTTTCATTAGATTGCTACCTCCAACTTTTGTGTTAACGGCGTTGCTTTATAACCTTCAAGTTTAAAATCGTCAACCGTAAAATCATAAAAATTCTTAACTTCTGGATTAATTATAAGTTTAGGCGCGTCATACTGCTCGTTTTTAACCATTTCTTTATAAATAGGAATATGCCTATCGTAAATATGAGCGTCGCTAATAACGTGTACAAGTTCACCAACCTTTAAGTTTGAAACTTGTGCAAACATCATAAGTAGGGCTGAATATTGAACGACGTTCCAGTTGTTTGCAGTAATCATATCGTTTGAGCGTTGATTTAAAATGCCGTTTAAAGTTCCGTTTGAAACGTTAAAAGTCATAGAATACGCACAAGGATATAAATTCATTTCGTGAAGGTCTTGGAACGTATAAATATTAGTCATTATTCTTCTTGAATAAGGATTGTTTTTTAAATCGTATAAAACCCTGTCAACTTGGTCCATTTCGCCTTCTTTATACTTGTGTTTAACGCCAAGTTGATAGCCGTAGGCTTTGCCTATAGTACCCTTTTCATCAGCCCAACTGTCCCAAATATGAGAGTTTAAATCTTTAATATTATTACTCTTTTTTTGCCAAATCCACAAAATTTCGTCGATTGCCGATTTTAAATAAGTTTTTCTTATAGTTAAAATAGGAAATTCTTTTGTTAAATCAAATCTATTTACTATGCAAAACTTTTTAACGGTATGAGCCTTAGTACCGTCTTCCCAACGTGGCCTAACGTCTAATTCTGTATCCCAAAAACCGTTTTCAATAATATCGTTACAATTTTGAATAAAAACTTTATCTGCGTAACTCATAACTTCACCCTTTTGTTTATTTTATTATTTTATCACACTTTACAATTTATTTCAATAGTTAAATTTAAAAAGCGTCTTTTTGTTTGTTCTTAAACTTTCTTATTATTATTTTATTTCTAATGCAAGGTGGCGTAATTTTATTTAAAAAATATACCACTTTATTAAAAAATCCCGGTATTATCACCGTTTGATTTTTTTCTAAACCCTTTAATGATTTATTTACAACGTACTCTGGCGATTTTTTTAATAATTTTGCCGTAAAGCCTTGCTTTAAAATATCTTCTTTAATATCTTGTCTTGTTGGAATACTCGACGGACAAACTACCGATATTTTAACCCTTTTTTTGTCTACTTCGCACTTTAACCCTTTATAGAAAGATATTAACGCCCCCTTTAACGACGCGTATTCACTAAAATAAGGCATAGGACAAAAGCCACAAGCAGACGAAACTATTAAAATTTTTAAATATTCGGCCTTGTTTTTTAAAGCAAATTTAGTAAAAAGCAACGCTCCTTCGTATAAAACCCTTGCTTGAAGTATTATTTTATCGTAAGTATATTCGATAAAAGGCTTTTGAATATCAACGCCTGCAACGTAATACAAACCGTCGATTTTAATATTTTGATTTTCAATCAAACTAAAAAAATCTAAAACTTGACTATCGTTCGATACGTCTACTTGATAGCATTTTATATCACCACTATCTTCTTTAAAAATTTTACTTTTTAAAAGTTCTAAACGGTTAATATCTCTGCCTATTAATATTAAATTTTTATTTTGAGCGTACAAGTTTTTTAAAAAAACTTTTCCAAGTCCACCACACGCCCCAGTAATTAAGGTATATTCCACTTGATTATCCTTTTTTTAATTGTAATTTAATTTTTTCAATAGACTTTTTTTCTATTCTCGATATATACGACCTTGATATTTTTAAAAATGAGGCAACTTCCCTTTGTGGTAAAGGTTTTCCGTTTTTTAAACCATATCTTAAACACATTACCGTAAATTCACGCTTTGATAAGCAGTTTTTCATTATTTCAATTAACTTACGCTTTTCGATGTTTTTTTCAACTTGATTTAACAAACTGTCGCCGTCGTCGGCAAGTAAGTCCATTAGCGTTAGTTCGTTACCTTCTTTATCCGTACCTATTCCGTCGTAAAGAAGTACCGTTCCGTTATACTTTTTATTTTGTCTAAGTAGCATTAAAATTTCGTTTTCTATACACCTTGCCGTATACGTTGCAAGTTGCGTGCCTTTTGAGTTATCGTAGGTGTTAATCGCTTTAATTAAACCTATCGTGCCCGTAGAAATAATATCGTCGCTATCGTCTGCGCCTTGATATTTTTTTGCAATATGCGCAACAAGTCGCAAATTATGTTTTATTAATATATCTTTTGCCTTTAAGTCGTTATTTTCTTTATAAAGTTTAAGATATTTACTTTCTTCTTCCTTAGATAACGGTTTTGGAAAACTATCGCCGTAAATCGAGCCACAAAAGAATAATAATTTACCAACTAAAAAATTTAAAAATTCAAACATATTACGTATCCCCCGTTATATTACGAAGATAAGCACGCTAATATGTCGAATTTTGTAATATTTAATTATCTTTTCTTAAAACGTCGCCACTATTTAATTTTACGTCGGTGTAAAGGTATAGTTTTTCTTGAACGCGTTTAGCGTCTTCAACTTGTTCGCCTTGCATATTTTCAAGTCTTTCAACCTTAAATCGCTTGTTAAAAGAATTTGTTGGAGATAAAACTTCTAACTCGTCCCCTATTTTAAAACGGTTACGCATTTCAACTATATACGCGCCCTTTTCATTATCGTAAGATAAAACGTTAGCAATAAAAATTCTATTACCGTTTGATTGACTGTCCCCGTAATTAACCGTTTGGTTGTTTTCACCCAAAGTGTAGGCTGTTGTAAACGCCCTATGAAAAGTCTTTAATAATTCTTCTTTATAAAGTGGATTTTCTTTATATTTTGCACCGTTTTTATAATAATCGTCAAAAGCCCTACGGTAAGCGTTTATTACCGTTGCTAAATAGTATTCGCCTTTCATTCTTCCTTCTATTTTGAAAGAATAAACGCCACTATCTGCCATTTGGTCGATATAATCAATCATATTAAGGTCTTTGCTGTTTAAAATGTAAGTACCCCTTTCGTCTTCTTCAATATCGTAGTAGTCTCCGTCTTTGTTTTTTTCACGAATAGAATATTCCCATCTGCACGCTTGCACACACTCGCCCCTATTACTATCACGTCCGTTAAGATAGTTAGAAAGTAAACACCTGCCACTATAACTTATACACATAGCGCCGTGAACGAAAGCCTCTAAACAAATATCGGGATTATATTCGCTAATTTCTTTAATTTCTTTTAAAGAAAGTTCCCTTGCTAAAACTACCCTTTTTGCACCAAGTTCTTTATACGCTTTTACGGCGTACTTATTAAGGGTGTTTGCTTGAGTTGAAATATGTATTTCTAAATTTTTGCAAACGCTTTTACATAAAGCGATTAAGCCTAAATCGGTAATAATCACACCGTCTACTTTTATTTTTTCTAAAAACAAAAAGTATTCTTTAACCTTTTCAAAATCGCTGTTTTTTGCAAAAATATTTACCGTTACGTATATTTTTTTACCTTTTTCGTGCACGTAGTTAGTTGCAATTTCAAGTTCTTCATCGGTAAAATTATTAGAAAATGCGCGTAGTGAAAAATTTTTGCCACCAACGTATACTGCGTCAGCGCCAAAATATATTGCCGTTTTTAATTTTGCCATATTGCCTGCAGGGGCTAATAATTCAAGTTTTTTCATTATCTACCTTTCTTTACGCTTACTGATATTCCGTCACCAACTTCAAAAAAACACGTAACCATATCTTTGTCGTTTGCAATTTTTTGATTAAATTCATCAATTTTTTTAACTAAACTTTTATGTTTAGCGTCGCTTTCAACTTGTCCACTAACGTAACCCCTAAAAAGCACGTTATCGACAAAAAGCACGCCACCGTCGTTTAATAAATCTTTAAGTAACGGATACAACGTTATATACGACGCTTTATTACAGTCTAAAAATATAAAGTCAAACTTTTCGGCAATTTTCATTACCGTTTCTACGCTATCGCCAAGTATTGAAGTAACCCTATCGTACACGCCGAATTTTTTAAAATTTTCAACGGCTTTTTCTCTAACTTCTTCAAACTTTTCAACGGTAACTAACTTAGAATTTTTACAAACGGATAACATTGCAATTCCCGAACAACCCGTTGCCGTGCCAAGTTCAAGTATGTTTTTAGGATTTTTTACCGAAACCATTAGTAAAAGTTCGTTTAAGGACTCAACTAAAATTGTTGGTACACCTTCTTCACGATATTCGTCCCTTAACTTTAATAACTCGTTAGGAATATTAAATTTTAAATTTTTAAAAGTTAAATTTTTGGTGTATTCGCTATACATTTTAAACTTCCGTAATAACAGGTAAAATCATAGGATTTTTCTTTGTCTTTTTGAAAATATAATCTTTAAGTTTATGTCTTAAATAGTTTGTGATAACAGTTTTGTCGCCTGCTTTTTTAATATTATAACTGTCTAAATACTTAATTACGATATTTTTCATTTCGTTAATTTGCGTTTCGGTAAATTCTGCGCCTTTACCGATAATATCGGGCTCTTGTAAAACAAAACCACTTTCGCTTGAAATACAGCAAACGACTACCAAAATACCTTCGCTTGAAATATATTTTCTGTCCCTTATAGTCGACATAGTTTCGCCTACGGATAAACCGTCTACAAACCTGCTACCTGCTTGGAATTTTTCGCCTATTTTACAAGTTTTGCCGTTAAATATAAGTGTGTCACCTATATCGCAAATAAACGTCGAACTGTCTTTCATCCCAACTTCCTTAGCAAGTTCGACGTGCTTTTTTAAGTGCCTGTACTCACCGTGTACGGGTACGAAATATCTTGGTTTTATAAGTGAGTGTAATATTTTTAATTCTTCTTGACAAGCGTGTCCCGACGCGTGTATTTTCTCAAGTGATTCGTAAACGACTTCTGCTCCCTTACGATATAAGTTGTTAATAACTTGATAAATACTTTTTTCGTTGCCTGGAATAGGACTTGCCGAAATTATAATAGTATCGTTTTTGCCTATCGTTACCCTATCGCTTTCACCAAGCGCCATACGAGTTAAAGCGCTCATAGGTTCGCCTTGTGAACCCGTAGTTATTACGACTACGTCTTTATCGGCGTAATTTTTGATTTTATCAATGCTAATTATAAGGTCGTTAGGAACGAAAAGGTCGCCTATTTTCGACGCCGATTCAACAACGTTTACCATACTTCTTCCTTGCAAAGCAACCTTCCTTTTATGCTTATGAGCAAGATTTAAAATTTGTTGTATTCTATAAACGTTAGACGCAAAAGTAGCAATTATTAAACGCTTAAATCTATTTTGCAAAAATAATCTATCTAAGTTTTCCGAAACGACGGTTTCACTCATAGAATATCCACTGCGCTCTACGTTGGTAGACTCGCAAAGCATTATATCAACACCGTTTTTACCTATTTCGGTTAATCTTGCTAAGTCGATAATTTCACCACCGATAGGCGTTAAATCAACTTTAAAATCGCCCGAGTGAAAAATATTGCCTACGGGAGTTTTAATATATAATGCAACTGCCCCAGGAATTGAGTGATTTACGTTTATAAATTCAACCGAAAAAGCACCAACTTTTACTACACTTTTATTTTTAACGGCAAAAAATTTAGGTGATTTAACCTTCAACTCCCTAACCTTATTGTCTGCCAAAGTTAAAGTTAATTTTGTTCCGTAGCAAGGTACGTTAATTTCTTTTAATAAATAAGGCAAGCCACCGATATGGTCTTCATGGCCGTGTGTTAAAAATACTGCCCTAATTTTATCTTTGTTTTGTAATAAATAAGTTACGTCAGGTATAACTAAATCAATTCCCGGCATATCTTGTGACGGAAACGTTAAACCTGCGTCGATAATAATAATATCTTTACCGTATTCAAGTGCCGTCATATTTTTACCTATTTCACCGACACCACCTAAAAAACGGATTTTTAAATTGTTGTTATTTTTTTTCATATTAGTCCCTTAAAATTAAATTAAAGTAAAAAGCCAAACGAATAAAGGCATTGTAATTAACGATAACGCCGTTCCAACCGACACCGTTTGTACGCCAATCATACAGTCTTTACCAAGTGACCTTGGAAAAATTATCGTGTTCATACCAAGTGGCAACATGCAAAAAGTAGTTACAAATATTACAACTTCTTTAGATACGCCTATAAGTAACATTATTCCCATAATAACTAATGGCAAAACAACCATTTTTATAATAGCCACTAAATAAGTCTTTTTGTTTAAAAACACGTGTTTAAACGGATAACTTGCTATTGCTATACCCGTAACAATCATTGATATAGGCGAAAACATATTTGCTAAAGCATCCATTATATTTGTAAAAAAAGACGGTAATTTTACGCCCGTAAGTCCTAAAATAATACCTATTACAATAGCAATTATAGCAGGCGAAAGTAAAAATTTTATATTGATTTTTTTACTGTTAGATAAAATTCTAAAACCTTCGGTGTATGCAAAAAGCGATACGGGCATCGTTAACATCATAAAACGGAATAAACCAACTTCGCCAAACAACGACGCAACGAGAGCATACCCTATAGCACCGTAGTTAGAAGTCGTAAAGGTGTAACGGTACACCTTTTTTTCATAATCGTCTTTTGTAAAAAGTTTTGATAAAACAAATGATAACGCGTATAAACTTGAAATAACTATTGCTCCCCAAAAAATCAACTCTAAATTTTCGGCTATATTATCAATAGACAAATTATTTACGTACGTCCTAATAATTATAGCTGGCAAAAATACGTTGACTGCTACAGTTGAAAAAGTTTTAGTAGCGTCAAAGTCAACCTTATTAGTTATTCGTAAAATATAGCCTATTAAAATGTAAACAAAAATCGTTAATATAGGAAGGAATATATCTATAAAACTCATAAATCACCTAATCATTTGTCGTGTTTGATTTTTTACTTAATTAATATATTAACATATATTAAACGTTTTGTAAAGAATTTAAGTTGCATATAATTTTAAATAAAAGTGTTTTTTGTCTATTTTTGACTATATAAAAAGTTTATTTTGACTTATTTTAATAAATAATACGATATATATAAAATTAAAAAATTAAGTATTTTTCTTGCAATTATTAAAAAAATTTGGTAATATGTTTAAGTATTGTTATTAAAATTTAGCTAAAAAGGAGCGATTATGCAAAACGAAAAAAAGAAAAACGGCTTTGTTAGTGGTATAGGTTTTATACTTGCTGCAGCAGGCTCGGCAGTAGGTCTTGGCAATCTTTGGGCTTTTCCTTTTAAAACGAGTGCAAACGGTGGCGCTGCATTTGTATTTGTTTATATTGCCTGTGTTATATTAATAGGCGCAGTTACTATGGTTGCAGAAATTTATATAGGTAAAAGAGCGCAAGCAAACACTGTACAGTCCTTTAAAAAAATAAATAAAAACTTTGGCTTTGTTGGACTAATAGTTATGGCTATACCATTTATTATTAGTTGTTACTATTCCGTTTTAGGTGGATATACTTTAAAATTTGCCGTTAATTCATTTAGTGGCAACGTTGATATTTTACCTGTCTTTTCAACAAACGTTTCCCAAGTAATTTTATTTACCTTAATTTTTATTTTTATTTCACTTATTATCGTTATGGCTGGTATCAAAAACGGTATTGAAAGCGCGTCTAAAATTTTAATGCCTATACTTTTTGGTATTTTAGTTTTTATCGTTATCTACTCATTATGCTTAGGCGAAGGGGTAGATAAAGGTTTAAATAAATACTTAAATCCCGATTTTTACGCATTTTTCCACGACGCTAACGGCAATTTAAGTTTTAACGGTTTATTATACGCTATGGGTCAAGCCTTCTTTTCTCTTTCACTTGGTATGGGTGCAATCGTTTGCTACGGCTCATACACGGGCAAAGAAATTAAAGTTGGTAAATCAGTTGCTATGATTTGCATTTTCGATACGTTAGTTGCCTTACTTGCTGGTTTAGCAATGTTCCCTGCTATCGGTGCTTTACTTCCAGAACAATTAAATTCGGAAGGTGGCGTAGGTCTTATGTTTATCGTATTACCACTCGTATTTGAAAAAATGGGAATTTTCGGCTCGATAATTTCTTTCTTATTCTTTGCAATGGTAACTATTGCCGCTATTACTTCTGTAATTTCACTTATAGAAGTTGTAACTCAATTTATCGTTCAAAATACTCGCTTAACAAGAAAAAAATCTTCGTTAATTATAACTTTGTTAATATTCGCCTTTTCAATACCTATAGGAATATCTCTTGGTAGAGTTGGTATTTTAGAAGAAAGTGGTATTAATTTATTCGGCTACGACCTTTTAACCTTTTTAGACGAATCGTCTAACACCGTACTTATGCCACTTGGCGCATTTGCAGCGTGTTTAGGTTTAGGTTGGATTTTTGGTAAAAAAGAAAGTAAAAAAGACTGGTTTTCTATAAAAACACTTTCATCTAATCTAAAAAACGACGGTTTAGATTTAGGTAAATTTACAACTGTGTTTGCCGTTATGGTAAAATACGTTACACCTGTTTTAATTTTAATACTCGAAGTCGCTGGTATTATTACTAACGTAAACACAAATAAAAACTACTGGTTTATCGTTTTATTTGCATTGTTAATAATTACCGTTGGCGTTATAGTTTACTTTAAGTTTTTCAAAAATAAAGAACTTGGTGACAACGCTTTAGAACTCGAAAAAGAAAAAACGCTTGAAAAAGCGTAAAGCAATTTAATAAACAAAAAGGTTAAGGCACTTTTGCCTTAACCTTTTTTATTTGAAATTAAATTTTTAATTTAAACTTTCTAAATCTTTAATGCTTTTTAATACTTTATTGCGCATATCTATATATTTATCAAGTTTTTCTCTTTCAGCGTCAACAAGTGATTTTGGCGCTTTTGCTAAAAAGCCCGTGTTAGCAAGTTTACCGTGCGCCCTTGCAATTTCACTTTCAATTTTACTAAGTTCGCCGTTTAACCTTGCTAATTCTTTATCTTTGTCAACGAGTTCGCCAAGTGGAATAAAAATTTCACATATATCAAGTACTTGTGAAATTGTTTTTTGACTAATTTCTTCTTTACTATCAACAAAGTTAATTTCGCCAACGTTTGCAAGTTTTTGAATATAAACTAACGAATTCTTAATAACCTTCTTTTCGTCCGTTATAACAAACAAATCAACCTTTTTAGATGGAGCAGAGCCCGTTTCTACCCTAATTTCTCTAATCTTTGAGATAATTTGCATTACGTATTCAAGTGACGTTGCATCCTTTTTATAATTCAATTTTGAATTATATCTTGGGAATTCACTTACCATAATACTGCCCGTAACGTTAGGTATTTTAGTGTAAATTTCTTCTGTAATAAACGGAATAAACGGATGCAAAAGTTTTAAAGTGTTTTGTAAAACGTAACATAACACGCTTAAGCAATTATCTTTCTTTTCATCGTCTGTGCCGTATAAATAAGGTTTACAAAGTTCGATGTACCAGTCGCAAAAATCGTTCCAAACAAAGTTTTGAAGTTCAAAACAAGCAAGACCGATTTCATATTTTTCCATATTAACAGTAACTTTTCTAATAGTTTGGTTAAGTTTAGATATAATCCACTTATCGCTAATAGTAAGTTTACAATCACTAATATCTTTAATTTGTCTACCTTCGCAGTTCATTAATACAAACCTTGATGCGTTCCAAATTTTATTAATATAGTTCCTGCAACCTTCTAATTTTTCTTTACTAAAACGAGTGTCACTACCTGGCGATATGCCGTTAAGTAACGCGTATCTAAGCGTATCAGCGCCGTATTCGTCAATAACTTCAAGTGGGTCGATACCGTTGCCTAAAGATTTACTCATTTTTCTACCTTGAGCGTCCCTAACTAAACCGTGAATTAAAACGTCCTTAAACGGAATTCTATTCATATGCTCTAAGCCAGAGAAAATCATTCTTGCAACCCAGAAGAATATAATATCGTAACCGGTAACTAAAACGTCGGTTGGATAGAAATATTTTAATTCTTCGGTAACGTCTGGATAGCCGAGCGTTGAGAAAGGCCATAACGCAGAAGAAAACCACGTATCTAAAACGTCTTCGTCTTGGTGAATATTTTTGCTATTACAATGTGGACAAACACTAATATCTTGTTTTACAACCGACATTTTACCACAATCGTCGCAGTAAAAGGCTGGAATTCTGTGTCCCCACCAAAGTTGACGAGAAATACACCAGTCTTTAATATTATTCATCCAGTTGTAGTAAATTTTAGTAAATCTATCTGGAGTAAAACGAATACTTTTTTTCTTAACCACTTCAATCGCAGGTTTTGCTAAATCTTCCATTTTAACAAACCATTGTTTACTAATAATAGGTTCAACTGCACTATTACAACGATAACAATGTCCTACGTTATGAGTATAAGGTTCAATTTTAACGAGCGCGCCTAATTTGTCTAATTCTTCAACTATTTGCTTACGACATTCAAACCTATCAAGTCCGTTAAATTGAAGTGCTAATTCGTTCATAGTACCGTCGTCGTTCATAGTTTTAATAACTTGTAAATTGTGTCTTAAACCTACTTCGAAGTCGTTAGGGTCGTGCGCAGGAGTTATTTTAACTGCACCCGTACCAAATTCCATTTCAACGTAACTATCAAAAACGATAGGAATTTCCCTATTAGCAATCGGTAAAATTAAAGTTTTACCTTTTAAGTGAGCGTATCTTTTATCTTTAGGATTTACTGCAACTGCCGTATCGCCTAATATAGTTTCGGGTCTTGTAGTTGCAACGGTTAAATATTCGTCGCTATCTTTTACTTTGTAACGGAAATGCCAAAGCGAAGAATTTTCTTCACTATATTCAACTTCTGCATCAGATAACGCCGTTTTACAAGTTGGACACCAGTTTATAATTCTTTTACCTTGATAAATAAGCCCTTTATCGTATAAGTTAACGAAAACTTCCCTAACTGCTTTTGAACATCTAGCGTCCATAGTAAAGGCTAACTTAGACCAGTCGCACGAGCAACCTAAACATTTAAGTTGTTCAATTATTTTGCCACCGTATTGTTCCTTCCACGCCCAAGCACGCTTTAAAAATCCTTCACGGCCAACGTCTTCTTTAGTTAAACCTTCTTTATGCATAGCGTCAACGATTTTAACTTCAGTTGCGATAGACGCGTGGTCAGTTCCTGGTAACCATAAAGTTTCATAGCCTTGCATTCTTTTAAAACGAATAATACTGTCTTGAATAGAATTGTCAAGGGCGTGCCCCATATGAAGTTGACCTGTTATATTTGGTGGTGGAATTACTATCGTGAACGGTATTTTTTTAGGATTTGGGTCTGCTTTAAAATACCCGTTATCCATCCATTCTTTATAAATTCTTTTTTCAAATTCTTTTGGGTTGTAAGTCGTAGATAAATTCATTTAACTTTCTCCATTTAAAATTTCTTTGGTCGTATTTTTGATTATATATCTTTTTTTTGTAATTGTCAATTAAATAAGTTAACGCATATAAATATATTAATGCAAATTGTGCATATGGAGATTTATATGAAAAAATTTATTGTTGGGGCTTTAGCCCTTATTATTTCTTTACTGCCGTTATCCTTGGTCGGTTGTAAAGACGATAATTTAACTACTATTAAAGTAAACGAAGTTACCGATAGCGTTTTTTACGCTCCTTTTTACATAGCCATTGAAAAAGGTTTTTTTGCCGAACAAGGTTTGAAAATTGATTTAACTAACGGTAGTGGCTCGGACGTTTCTATGACTGCCCTTTTATCTAAAGGCGCAGATATTATTTTAGCCGGTCCTGAAACAGCCGTTTACGTTAATAGACAAAATAAAAAGGATAAACCGGTCATTTTTGCTCAATTAACTAAAAAGGACGGTTGTTTTTTAATCTCAAGAAACCCCGAACCTAATTTTACTTTTGAAAATTTACGAAATAAAGAAGTGATTATAGGTCGTCAAGGTGGTTTACCTGCTATGACGTTTGAATACGTGGTTAACAATTTAGGCATGCAAAACGGAAGTGATTTAACTTTAAGAAAAGATATTCAATTTGGATTAATGGCGCCTACTTTCGATAACGGTACGGGCGATTACGTTACCTTATTTGAGCCGACTGCATCTGAATTTGTTGCAAGTGGAAAAGGTCATATCGTTGCTTCGGTTGGCGAGTTTAGTGGAGAAATTCCTTACACTTCTTTTATCGCACTTGAAAGTTTTTTAAATAGCAAAAAAGATATTGCTACAAAGTTTGTAAAAGCGCTCTATAATGCGATTAACTACACGAAAACTGCCGACGTAAACGAAGTTAGTACTTATTTACAAAAACACTTTACAACTACCCCATTATCATCTTTAAAAGCGTCGCTTGAAAGTTACAAATCAATTGACGCATGGACTAATGATTTAGTTTTAACCGAAAGTATGTATAATAAATTAATCGACGTAATTACAAACGCAGGCGAAAACGTTGAAGGGGTAAACTTTTCTGATATAGTAAACAACGCTATTGTAAATCAAGTTAACGTAGCCTAAAGAAGGAAAACTACTATGGATATTCTCAAACTTGAAAACGTATATTACACCTATCAAAGCGACGAGGGTGAAACGTCTGCCGTTGAAAATTTAAGTTTTACCGTTAAAGAAGGTGAATTCGTATCTATAATAGGTCCTTCAGGTTCGGGAAAAACTACCGTTTTATCTTTAATTGCTGGGCTTTTACAAGCAACAAAAGGTAAAATTACTATAAACGGCAAACAAGATAACGACGATTTATCAAGCGTTGGCTATATGTTACAAAAGGACCACTTATTTTCGTGGAGAACTATTGAAAAAAACGTATTTCTTCCACTTGAAATTAAAGGTATTAATACGATAGAAAACAGAAATCGTTGTATAGATTTACTAACAAAATACGGGCTTAAAGATTTTATTAAATCTTACCCCGACAGGTTATCCGGAGGTATGCGTCAAAGGGTTGCTATAATTAGAACTTTAGCGTCTAATCCAAGTTTGCTTTTATTAGACGAGCCTTTTTCGGCGCTTGATTATCAAACAAGGCTTAACGTTTGCGACGACGTTTATTCAATAATTCGTAAAGAAAAGAAAACTACTTTACTTGTTACGCACGATATTAGCGAAGCAATTTCCATGTCGGATAGAATTATAGTTTTAACAAAACGCCCTGCAAAAGTGTTATCTATACACGAATTTGATTGCGATAAAAATATCCCACCTTTAAAAAGGCGTGAACTACCTACTTTTGGAAAAAATTTTGAAATACTTTGGAGAGAACTTAATTATGACGGTAAATAACTTTTCAAGCGAACGACTTTTATATTTAAAGAAGAAAAAAAATAATTTAATACTTACTCACCTAACGAGAGTTTTAATTTTAGTTGCGCTAATAACTTTATGGGAACTTTTAGCAAGACTTGAAATTATAGATTCCTTTTTAATGAGTATGCCGTCAAAAATTTTAAGCACTCTTTACAATTTAGCAAAAAGTGGCGAACTATTTATGCACGTAGGAATTACCCTTTACGAAACGGTAATAGGCTTTTTAATCGCCACTATTTTAGGTACGGTTATTGCCTTAATTTTATGGTATAGCGACTTTTTAAGACGCGTTTTAGAGCCTTATATCGTAGTTTTAAACAGTTTGCCTAAAATTGCGCTTGGTCCTATCATTATCGTTTGGTTCGGAGCTGGTACGAAATCTATCGTTTTTATGACTATAATTATTACCATTATCGTTACCATTATCACTATGCAAAACGGCTTTTTATCTGCTGATAAAGGCAAAATTTTGCTTATGAAATCAATGGGCGCAACAAAATGGCAAACGCTTATAAAACTAATAATTCCGTCGTCTATACCAACTTTTATATCTTGTTTAAAAATTAACGTAGGCATGAGTTGGATAGGCTCGATTATGGGCGAATATCTCGTTTCACGTAAAGGTATCGGCTATTTAATAGTTTACGGTGGTCAGGTTTTTAGACTTGACTTAGTAATGTCAAGTACGGTAATTTTATGCGTTTTAGCAGGTACGATGTACGGCATAATTGCTTTAATTGAAAATCTTTTAAAACGCTTTAATAAATAAAAACAAAACCCACTATTAGCAATAAAAAAATTGCTTTATAGTGGGTTTATTCGTAGTCGAACGATAATTTGATTTCTTTAACCTTTTTTAAATTTACGTTAAAGAATTTAGCAAACTCACGCCTTTTTTCTATTTTGCGATAATTACTTAATTCGTATATTACAGCACCTAATTCCTTAGCGTCTTTATTTATAAACGATAAATAATTTTCTTTTGCCTTTTCATATAAATCTTCACAAGTTTGACAAAGTTTTTTTAGGTCTTTTTCAAAAAATACAAGTTTAGCAAAGGCGTAAACGTAAGCTGTAAAAAACACACTTTCTTTATCTTGGTTTTTAAAGTACGGTCTATACATTTTTACTTTTTTAAACACGCCACCAAGCATAACGGGAATTTCATCAATATAATCGGCGTCAAGTAAATGTCCTATTATTCCTTGCTTTATTCTATCGTAAACGTTGTTTTTAAGTAATAAAGTTTTTAAATATTCGTCTACAACTAACGACGTTATATGCGAAAGTAACGTAAGTGCCGACGCCTGTATATGGTAATTATCACCTTCAAAACAATAATCCATAAGCGAGAAAAATTCTTTAGCGTTTTCTTCTGTTAGTTTAAAAGTTTTATCGGCAACTATTTCGTTTAATTTTTTAGTAATTATTTTTCGAGTGTTTTTAGGAAGGTCGAATATATAGTTTAATTTTAAATATTCCCTTTCTTTTTTGTATTTTATAGCATTTTCACATACTGCTAAGTAGGTTGACGAAGTAAAAGTCCCCGTAAGGTTAAACACTTTTTTAAATTTTTTATAGGCGCTATCAAAATCTAAAATATTATAGTACGCTATACCCGTCATATGTAAAACGCTTTTATCGTAAGGCTTATTTTTTAAGTATTTTTCACCGTAATAAACAACTTTTTTATGCCTGCCTATTTCGGCGTTTACCATTACTACTTTATATAATTCGTCGTCTACAGCAATGTCTAAACTGTCAAGTTTTTTGATATAAGGTTTTGCAACGTCTTTTTTATTATCGTCGTAAAGCATACTAATTAAATTACAAAGTACGTAAACGTCGCTATCGTCGATTGTAACGGCAATTTCCATATCTTTAATTGCGTCTTCAACGTTATCTAATAAAAAGTTACATACCGATTTTTTTAATAATGCTTCAACGTAAAAAGGTGAATTATTTGGAATTATTTCAAGCATAGAAATTACCTTTTCGTATTCGCCACGCTTAAAAATTTCTTCGGTTTTTTCTAAATATTTAGTAAAATCAGCCTTTTCGTAAGGATACGCAATATAAAAATTATTTTCAATACTCGTAACCTTTTCGATATATTCGTTAATTATTTGATACAAAAATTCGTCGTCGACGATAGACTTGCTTTTTATAAACAATTGCAAGTAATACCCTGCTAATTCGTCGTTACAAATTTTATAGTAAATTGCGCTTAATAAACCGTATAATACGCCTTTTTCTTCTTCACTACAATAATTAAAACATTTAAAAGCATTATCGATACTTTGCGAGTAAAGTTCCATTTTTAAATAAGTTAAAGAAAGTTCGTAATATAAAAAGAAGTCTTTATTACCACTTCTTTCTAAACTTTTTAAACTTGTTATTACACCGAATAAATCGCCCTTTTGCTTTCTTATTTCATATAGTTTTTTATAGTAAACGTCGTTACCTTTAAATTCTATTACCGACATTTTATTCCCCGAAAAGTTTATCTACGTCATTTTTGTCGTAGACGTAAACTTTATCACAATACTCGCATTTTATTTCAATTTTACCAACTTCGTCTAAGATATTTAATAGTTCGGTTTTACCTATTGCAATAAGCATAGACGTGATATAGTCGTCACTACAAACACACTCGTACTTAGCGTCGTATTCGTTAAAATCATACTCGCTAAAATATTTTTCAATAATACCTTTTGCGCCCAAGGTACGGATTTTTTCACTTATATCTTGAAAATTTTTAATTAAATTTTCAGCGTCTAAAATTGCCTTTTCACTACAAAACGGCATAGTTTGAATAACTACGCCACCAGCACCGATACATTTATCGTTTTGAACTTTTACGCCAAGCGCCATAGCAGTTGGTTGTTGTTCGCTTAACGCATAATAATATGAAAAGTCTTCGGCAAGTTCGCCATTAACTATTTGGCTTGAACCCGTGTAAGGCTCTTTCATACCCATATTTCTTACGATTGTAATTCTTCCCTTACCTACGCAACCTGCAACGTCAAGTTTACCTTTTTCGTTAAGTGGGAGCGTTGCATTAGGATTTTCAATATATCCCCTAACTTTTAAATTACTGTCACAACTAACGATTACCTTTCCACCAACGCCGTCGCCTGCAACCGTAACGGATAATCTATCCCCTTTATTTTTAAGAGTCGACGCCATAAATAACGACGCTATCATAGTTCTTCCAAGCGTTGCCGTAGCAAGTGGTGTCGTGTTATGAAATTGTATTGCTTGATTACAAATATCCGTTGCATCAATTATTGAAAGAGATATTTGATTGTCGTAAATAAGCGTCTTGTAAATTTTACCCATTTTAATTTTTTATTGCTATAAATATTTGCCTTAATGAATCTTCTTTAAGGTCGTTTCCTAATTCTTCCGTAACGCTAACTAAATTAAATTTATTAGCCGTTAATACTTCTTTTATAAATTCAAGCGAGTGAATATATTGCACTTGCTTTTCGTCGTAACGGTTATAAGTATTACCTTGTTTTTCAAAAAAAGTAACGTTTAACTCTACGCTATCGCCGTTTAAAGTGTTAAACCATATATACGACAAATCTTCACCGTTATCACCGAACAAATTGTTTGCTAAAACATTTTCTAACTTGTATTTTGAAGAAATATCGAATAAAAGTAGTCCACCTTTAACTAAAGCGTTTGAAAAACTTTTAATTGCCTTTTCAAAATCAGTTTTGTTTAAATAATTAAGACCGTCGTTAATGCAAGTTATAAACCCGACCTTTTCAAAAAGTTTAAGGCTTTTCATATTTTGCTGTAAAAAAGTGATAGAAAGATTTTCTTTAACGGTTAGATTAATAGCCTTTTTGAGCATTTCTTGGCTAATATCTACGCCCGTTACGTCAAATCCGTTATTTTTAAGCGCCCTTGTGAAAATTCCCGTTCCACAAGCAACGTCTACTCCTTTTTTGTTTACGGAATATTTTTTTACTATTTCTACTACGTAGTCCACCCATTTTTGATAATCGCTATCAAAAATGAGTTTGTCGTAATATTTTGAAAGCACTATATAAGCGTTATCCATTTTATTCTTCTTCGCCTTCGTCCGATTGCATAAACGAGTCAATTGCTTGTTTAGAACCCTTTTTATCTTCTTCGACAAGGTCAGTTACGCTTTTGCCATTTTGTTTTAATTGTTCAACTTTTTTCTTGCGTTCTTCTGCGTAACGGTCACTATCGTCCATCATTGCCTTTTTACTTTCTTGTAAACGAATTAAATCTTTACGTGAATAACCTTCTTGCAACGTTTCAATTTCAATTTCGGTATCAGTAATAGGTTTTACGTGCTTTGAATAGAAAGTCGTCGTAGAGAAATCAAATTCTTCTTCAACTTCTTGTACTTGATTTTTCTTGTAAATACCCCTATTTTTCTTTGCACCTGCAACTTTATCGTTAACAAATTCGTCGAACACCCATTGAGAATAGTTAGTCCAAATAAGCGTCATTACACTTAAAGACAATAGTATAAGCAAGAATATGCCTATCATAAAGAATATTGAAGTTGCCTCAAAAAGCAATATTGTAAACAACACCATTGATAACGCACCGAAAAATAAGTTTGTTGGAATTAACGCTATCGTACAAATAACCGAGTTTCTTATAAGTTTGAAAAATTTAAGTTTATACGTTATGCCTAAAGTTAAAGAAAATAAATAGCAAATTGCTAAAAATATTGCACCTACGATACTTACTATTTTTGAAACCGTTAAAAAGATTGAATTGCCTTGACCCGTTGCAATTTGATAATTTGCAACGTCGATAGTTATTATTGAAATTCCAAGTAGTACCACGAAAGTCAAGGTTGAAGAAATTACAGTTTTGTAATTCTTTTTAACACCCGTCCAAAAATCCGACGTAACGAAAACGCCTTCCGTCCAAACGAGATTACGCATAACGTAAAATCCACCACTTATACCTACTGCCATATAAAAAGACAATGCAAATAAAAGCACGAAAAATATAACGTCTACCCTTATAAGTATGTTTTGTTCAATACCTACCATATTCGGTATGATAGGATACCCTATTCCCATATTTTGAGAAAACGGAGCGCCGTACGCCTCTGCCGAAATCAATACACTTCTTAAAATAAAAAGTAAAAACAACGGAAATACAAATAAAAACATTAATAAATTTATCTTTACTATTTTACCAAAGTTAGTTTTTACTAAATCCCAACCGAGCGCCCATCTGTTTGCCGGAAGTGTGCTTCTTGCGTATTCTTCAGACCTTTCAGGCCCTTCTATTATTTTTGCAAATAAACCTTTCTTTTTCGTTTCGTTTGCCATTATAAAACTCCTAATAGTTAATTACATAATCGTACTATTATATAATACACTAATTCAACGCTTTTTTCAAGGCATTTTGCACTAATAAAAATAAATAAATTTATTTTTGACAATTTTTATTACCCTAAACTACATTATTATATTTTACTTTACACAAAATACAAACATTTGTTTGACTTTTGCTTTATTTTGTTTTATAATATAAACAAATGTTTGTTTAGGTAAGTTTTATGATGGATGCAAATAAATTAAGAATTTTAACTGAAAGCGCAAAATACGACGTATCTTGTTCGTCAAGTGGCTCGTCAAAAAGATATAACGACGGAATAGGCAGTACTAATTTTGGTGGAATTTGCCACTCGTTTTCGCCCGACGGAAGGTGTATTTCGTTACTTAAAATAGTTATGACGAATATTTGCACTTACGACTGCGAATATTGCTTAAATAGGCGTTCAAACGACGTTGAAAGGGCTATTGCAACGCCTGACGAAATATGTTCGCTTACTATGGAATTTTATAAGCGAAATTACATTGAAGGATTGTTTTTATCGTCTGCCGTTTACAAAAATCCGTCTTACACGATGGAACTATTACTTGAAACGGTAATTAAACTTCGCAAACTTTATAATTTTAACGGGTATATTCACCTAAAAGGTATACCTGGCGCCGACAATTTATTAATAATGCGCGCTGGCGAATACGTTGATAGAATGAGTTTTAATTTAGAACTTCCTTCTGAGAAAAGTTTACGCTTATTAGCACCACAAAAAAGCAAAAACGCAATACTAAAACCCATTAATTTTTTATCGGGCGAAAAACAAGCAAATACTTCGATAAAATCTAAGTTTTTACCTGCTGGACAAACTACTCAAATGATAGTTGGGGCATCACCCGAAAGCGACGGTCAAATTTTAAAATTAAGTAGCGCGCTATATAAAAAATTTCAACTAAAAAGAGTGTATTTTTCGTCGTACGTTCCCTTAAATTTAAAAAGCAAAATACTACCTTTAAACTATACGGGACAAATAAGAGAGCATAGACTTTATCAAGCCGACTGGCTAATGCGATTTTACGGTTTTACGGCAAGTGAAATTGCAAATGAAAATGAAAATTTGCCACTTGAATACGACCCAAAATGCGCTTACGCCTTACGTCACCCCGAGTTATTCCCCGTTGAAATAAATACTGCCCCACTTGAACTTCTTTTAAAAATTCCCGGTATAGGAATTAAAAGCGCGTACAAAATAATTAGTTCAAGAAAATACGGTAGTTTAGATTTTAACGACTTATTAAAAATGAAAGTTTCCTTAAAACGCGCCGTTCATTTTATAACGGCAAAAGGAAAATTTTTAGGCAACGATAAGCAAGAACAAGTTAAAAAACTTTTAGCAGGCACAGACGTTGACTTAAACTACACACAACTTACTATGTTTTCTTCAAAAGAGTTGATTACGTCGGTTATCACGGGTGAATTATGAGTATTATTTATCAAATTGAAGATAGTTTAGACGGAATTTTTACTGCCGTTTACGATAGTTTTTTATATAAAGAACACGTTTTAAACGTACTTGTAAATTTTGAGCAACTTGATTTTTTAAACGCTTATAGGCAAATAAAAATTGATAAAAATAAAATAGATAAAGTTAAAAACAAACTAAAAAACCTTTTATACCCAACTAATTATAAGCAAATTAAGGTGGCTTTTTGTAGTGGCGATATTAAAAAACACCTAATAATTTTTAACTATTTAGTCAAAATTATTAAGTGCGATAAAGACTGCTCGAATAATTTAAGCGATTTAGATATGTTTAATTACGATAACCTACTTTCTAAAATAAGATTAGAAAGTCATAGATTTAAAGGGTTTATTCGCTTTGAGAAGAGTAAAGAAGGCGTTTATATTGCAAAATTTTCACCCGATAACGACATAACGGCTTTAATTTTTCCACATTTTAAACGTCGCTACAAAAATATGCCTTTCATTTTACACGACGAAAAACGAAATATTATAGCCCTTTCAAATAAAGAAAAGTCGCTTATTTCTTACGGCAACGTGAATATTTTTACACTTGGCGTTGATAAAGAATTTAAAAATATGTTTAAACTTTACCACGATAGCGTTAATATAAAATGCCGTAAAAATACACGACTTATGCTAAATTATCTTCCAAAAAGATATCACGTATATCTTCCCGAAAAAGACGAACTTATTTAATTATTCGCTCCTTTTTCATACTTTAATTCTTTATAATATCTTTCTTTTGCTTTTAGGTATTTATTTGATAAATCAAGTAAATACCTTTGCTTTTGCTCGTACGGTAATGTGTTAAAATATTCTTTGTCGGTAAGTCTACCGATAGCGTCGCTAACTTCACCGTAGGTAGACAATAGTTCTTTTACCTTTACGTAAAACGCTTCGTCTTGACTGTTTACTCCCCTAATAGTTTCAACGGCTTTACTTTGATAATATTTTACGACTTTAGACGTTTGTATCTCGTTATACTCTCCACTATTTACGCTTTTGTCAATCTTTTCTTTGTATTCTTGCCAAAATTTACCTTTCATTCGTAACTTTGCTTGCTTACAGTAAGCCCTTACACTATTATCCACTATATCTCCTTACAATAAAAAAACTATTCGCAATTTTAACGATTTAGCGAATAGTAAAAAATGTTTTTTTATAAACAGTATTAAATTAACCTTTAATACTTCTTTTTCTTGCTGCTTCAGCCTTTTTCTTTCTTCTTACAGAAGGTCTTTCGTAAAATTCTTTACGACGAAGGTCGCCTATGATGCCATCACGCGAACACTTTCTTTTAAATCTTCTTAAAGCGCTATCAAGTGATTCGTTTTCACCAACTCTAACAGTAGACATACAACAACCCTCCTTTGTCCTAATGACAATTAATGTACGTAAAACAGTATAACAAAGGTTAAAAACTTTGTCAACTATTTTAAGTCAAAATAAAATATTATTTACGCTGGTTGCCAACCCATTTTTTGACCACATAAAATATGTACGTGTAAATGGTTAATTGTTTGACCTGCATCGTCACCTTGATTAATAACTAATCTATATCCGTCTTGTAAACTGAGTAAGTCTTTTAAGGTTGGTAATTTTAAAAGACATTTTCTTAAAATTTCACTATCTTTTTCAGTCATTTCAGCAAGATATTTAAAATGCGATTTAATTATTAATAAATAATGATTTTTTGCCTTTGGCTCGATATCACGAATAATAATCATATTTTCGTCTTCATACACTTTGTTTACGGGAATTTCACCACTTATAAATTTACAAAATAAACAATCCATAATTACTCCTTAATTTGCGCTAAAACGCCGTCTAAATATTTGCTTTTTAGAGTTACGTTTATAATTTTATTAGTATAATCACCCTTTATATAGGTTTTTATATAATTTTCAGTATAGCCTTGACTGTATTTGCCGTCAAATTCTTCAACTACGACTTGACGAATAGTATTTAAATTTTTTTCAATAAACTCATCTTTTAAAACTTGTTTTAAATTAATTAATTTATTAAGCCTTTCTTTTTTAACTTGACCGTCTAATTCAGGGTATTTACTTGCAACCGTGCCTTGTCTTTTAGAATAGTTAAAACAATGAATATCGGCAAATTTTGCCGTTTTACAAAGCAATAAAGTTTCTTCAAAATCTTTATCCGTTTCGGTAGGAAATCCAACTATAACGTCGGTTGTGATTGACGCGTTTTCAAAATACTTTCTAATTAATTCAACGCTATTTAAAAACTGAGACGTTGTGTAACGACGGTTCATTTTCTTTAAAACGTCATCGCTACCCGATTGTAACGAAAGATGAAAATGTGGCGCAAAATTTTTAAGATTTTTAAGCGAAAGTAAAAATTCTTCACTTACGATATTGTCTTCTAACGAGCCAAGCCTAATTCTACAGTTTACGTCTTTAAGCATATCGATTAAATTACTAAGTTTTACTCCGTTATAATCGTAACTTGATAAATTAATAGCCGTTAAAACAATTTCGTTTACGTTTAAAGCGTTAATTTCTTTAACAACGCTTTCGGGGTTTCTCGACCTACTACGCCCCCTTAAATAAGGAATAATACAATACGAGCAAAAGTTATTGCAACCGTCTTGAATTTTAACGTACGCCCTTGTTTTTAACGTTCTTGGTGGTAATAATTCGTCAAAGACTTGGTCGTGTTCTTCAACAAAAGCGCCCTTTTCTTCAAGTAAACTTAAAATTTTATCTTTATTTTTAGTGCCCGTAACAACCGTTACGCCTTTTTTATTTAAAAATGAAAATGCGTCTTTTTGAGATGCGCATCCCGTGATAATTACTTTTGCTTCTTTATTTAATTTTAAAACTCTTGCAACGGCTTGGCGTGACTTTTTTTCGGCCTCGTTAGTTACTGCGCAAGTATTTATAATATATAAATCGGCGTAGCAAAGTTCTTCGTAAACTTCATAGCCTAATTTTTCAAGTCCACTACAAAGCGATGCACTTTCACACGAATTAACCTTGCAACCAAGTGTAAAAACTACTGCTTTCATACCTTTTCCATCATTAGGGCAACCCACTCGCCCATATTTTTACTGCCTTTAATTTTAAAGTTTAATTTTTGGTACGTTTCTACTACCCTTTCGACTTTGTCTTTAAGTATACCACTCATAATAAGCGTTGTTCCTAATTTTGTGTGTCTTAATATATCGTTTGCTAAAACTACTAATACGTCTGCCGTTATGTTTGCAACTATGATTTCGGCAACCGTACTATCTTTATCTAATAAATTGTCAAGCGTAATAAAACACTCGTCGTATACTTTATTTAATTTAGCATTACGTTTTGCCGTCAATACTGCAAGGTTATCAATATCCGTCATAACGGCTTTTTTTGCGCCTAACTTAATTGCAGTTATACCTAAAATGCCCGAGCCCGTACCTATATCAAGTACCGTTTCTTCGCCCAAAATTACTTGCGATAAAAACTCAATACACATAGTCGTAGTTTCGTGCTCACCCGTGCCGAACGCCATATTGCTATCAATTTTTACAACGATTTTATTTTCTTTATTGTCATAGTCAATCCACTCTGGACAAATTACGACTTTGCCTTTATCCATAGGACGATAATGTTTGCGCCAAATTTCAATCCAGTCGTCGCCGTCAACGTCCCTTTTAACCGTTTCTAAACTACCAAAGTTAATATAGCCACCCGATAAACGTTTCATTTCAAACAAGTCTTTTTCAATTAAACAAGCAATTTTATCACTACTTTCTTTATCTAAATAGCCTTTAACTAAAGTAACGGTTGTATCCATATTTTCACAAACGTCATCTTCAATATAATCGTAAGTTGACCTACGGTTATTAATTAACTCTAAAACGTCGTTATCGTCGCAAATAGACACACCGTAAGAAGAATATTCCCAAATTTTGCTTGCAATTAAATCTTGCGCTTCGGGTGTTGTCGTAATAGTAATTTCTGTGTAAATCATAAGTTTATTTTAACATATTTAACTTAACTATACAAGTGTTTTTAAAACAAAAAGCGTTGAAGATTTTACTTCAACGCCCTTTAATAAGTATTTAAATATAATCGTCAACGCCGTATAGTGCGCTCATATCGTCAGAGAATTTTTTAAGTTTATCGTAACGTTTTTTATCAATACCACCGTCGAATTTTTCTAAATTCTTTCTATCTTCACGCGATAATTTTGACGGAACTTCAACGACAACCGTTACGTACATATCCCCCGTCGTTCTACGAGTTTTAATGCCTTTGCCACGTAAAATAAACGTCTTACCACTTTGCGTGCATTCTGGTATGGTAAACTCAACAACTTCGTCTATAGTTGGGATTTTAACCCTTCCACCTAAAACTGCAACCTTATACGATATAGGAAGTTCAACATATAAATCAAAGTTTTTACGTTTAAATATTTTATGTGGTAAAAGGTTGAATACGACTATTAAATCGCCCGATTCGCCACCTTTAGTCGACGCGTTACCATAACCCCTTTTTCTCATATAAGAATTTGTATCTGCGCCAGGTGGAACGTCTAAAGTAACCGTCGTAGTAGTTGGATTATAACCCCTACCTACACAGTCGTTACATTTTTCAATAATCTTTCTACCAAGACCGTTACACTCTTGACAAGTTCTATAACTAATAGTTCTAAAAAAGCCACCACCCGATACGTATTGAACTTGCCCCTTGCCTTTACAAGTTTGACAAGTAGTATAACTCGTACCGTTTTTAGCGCCTGTACCACGACAAGTTGCGCACGCTTCTTTTCTTTTATACTTAATTTCTTTTTGACAACCTTTAGCGCCGTCTAAAAATGATAAGTCGACTGTAATTTGTATATCTTCGCCACGCCTATCGGTATCTTGCGCCTCGCCACCCGATGCAAAACCACTAAAAATATCGCTAAAAAAGTCACCAAAGCCACCGAAACCACCTTGCCCAAAGCCTTCAAAACCGTTAAATCCCATATTTGGGTGTTCAAGTTCAAAGTCGTATTTTTTTCTTTTTTCTGGGTCAGAAAGAGTTTCGTTTGCCTCGTTTATTTCTTTAAATTTAGTAGCGCAAGTTTCGTCGCCCGGGTGTAAATCGGGGTGATACTCTTTAACAAGTTTTCTATACGCGCTTTTAATTTCACTTTGCGTAGCGTTTTTATCTACACCAAGTATTTCATAATAGTTAGCCATAATTTACCTTTAATTAATTAGTGAAGATTAACTAAAATCTTCACTAACTTTTATTATTGATGGAATTCAGTATCACCGTCACCAGCGCCAGCGCCTGCACCTGCACCACCGTCGCCACCACCTTGTTGTTGATACAATTTAGCAAAAATTGCTTGCGCTTCGTTTGAAAGTTTTTCAGTTGCCTTTTTAATTCTTTCATCGTCGTTACTTTCAAGTTCAACTTTTGCTTCTTTTATAAGTTCTTCAAGTTTAGCCTTGTCTTCTTCTGGGAGTTTATCTCCGTTTTCTTTAAGCGCTTTTTCCATTTGGAAAATCATACCGTCAAGGGCGTTTCTATTGTCAACGCTTTCCTTTCTCTTTTTATCTTCTTCTTCGTATTGTTGCGCTTCTTTTACTGCTTTATCTATTTCTTCTTCCGAAAGGTTTGTTGAAGACGTAATAGTAATGTCGGCAGTTTTTTGAGTGCCAAGGTCTTTAGCCGTTACGTGTACGATACCGTTTGCGTCGATATCGAAAGTAACTTCGATTTGTGGAATACCACGTGGAGCAGGAGCAATTCCCGATAAGTTGAATTGTCCTAAAGTTTTATTGTCTTTTGCAAACTTTCTTTCGCCTTGTAAAACGTGAATAGTAACTTCTGCTTGATTATCTTGTGCAGTTGAAAATACTTGTGATTTTTTAGCAGGAATAGTCGTATTTCTTTCAATAAGTGGAGTACAAATACCACCTAACGTTTCAATACCAAGCGTTAACGGAGTTACGTCTAAAAGCAATACGTCTTTAACTTCGCCCGTTAATACGCCACCTTGAATTGCAGCGCCGATAGCAACGCACTCGTCTGGGTTAATACCTTTAAACGGTTCTTTACCCGTAACGTTTCTAACTTTGTCAACAACTTGTGGAATTCTTGTTGAACCACCAACTAAAATTACCTTTTCAATATCGCTATAAGATAAACCAGCGTCTTGCATTGCTTTTGTTAAAGGTTCAACCGTCATATTAACAAGGTCTTCTGTTAAAGCGTCGAATTTTTGTCTTGTAATAGTAATATCTAAGTGTTTAGGACCGTTAGCATCTGCTGTAATGAACGGTAAGTTTACGTTTGTGCTTGATAAAGTTGAAAGTTCAATTTTAGCCTTTTCACTTGCCTCTTTAAGTCTTTGCATTGCCATTTTGTCGTTAGATAAGTCAATGCCTTCAGCCTTTTTAAATTCTTCAACTAAATAGTCCATAACCTTTTTATCAAAGTCGTCGCCACCTAAGAAACAGTTACCGTTAGTTGCTAAAACTTCAAATACGCCGTCGCCGATATCTAAGATTGAAACGTCGAAAGTACCACCACCCAAATCGTAAATGATAACTTTGTGTGATTTCGTATCTTTGTCAAGACCGTATGCAAGCGCTGCCGCAGTCGGTTCGTTAATAACCCTTAATACGTTAAGACCTGCAATTTTACCTGCGTCTTTAGTTGCTTGTCTTTGAGCGTCGTTAAAGTACGCTGGACAAGTGATAACTGCATCTTTAACAGTTTCGCCTAAATAAGCCTCGGCATCTTTTTTAAGTTTAGCAAGTACCATTGCTGAAATTTCTTGTGGCGAATATTTTTTATCGTCAATAGAAACTTTATAGTCAGAACCCATATGTCTTTTAATAGAAATAACCGTTCTATCGCTATTTGCTACTGCTTGACGTTTTGCTACTTGACCAACGAGCCTTTCGCCGTCTTTTTGAAAACCTACTACAGATGGAGTAGTCCTTGAACCTTCAGCGTTAGTAATTACGATAGGTTCGCCACCTTCCATAACTGCTACACAAGAGTTTGTCGTACCTAAATCTATACCTATAATTTTACCCATTTTAATATCTCCTTTATATATATTAAATCGTTTAACCGATTACTACTACTTGAGCGTATCTTATAATTTTATCGCCAAGTTTATATCCTTTTAAAAATACTTGTTTTACGACGTTTTCTTGTTCGCCGTCTTCTTTTGGCATTTTCATTACGGCCTCCGAAGTCGTAGGGTCGAAAATTTCGCCAAGTGGATTAATTTCACTAACGTCTAAACTTTGCAAAGTTTCTTTAAACTGTCTTAAAATAAGTTCAATACCTTGCTTTGTTTTTTCGTCAAGTGGCATTGAAAGTGCCCTTTCTAAATTGTCGCCAACTACTAAAATTTTAGTAATCGTATCAATTTTGCCGTCTTTATAAGCAACACTTCTTGTTTCAGAGTTACGCTTTCTAAAATTATCGAAATCGGCGCTCGTTCTATACCAACTGTCTTTATACGAATACGCCTCTTTTTGCAATTTGTCGTAATTTTGTTGTAATAAAGCGTTTTCACTTATATATTTACATAAATATTCTTTTGCTTCTTTTGCCGACATTTTTTTAACGTCTTCACAAGTTAAAACGCCGTCTATATCTACTTGTTCTTTCTTTTCTTCACTCATTTTAACACCTATCAGTTAATATACTTTCTAATATTTTGCCCACGTTTTCTAAAACTGAAACAACTTTTTGATAATCCATACGCTTTGGACCTATTACACCGTAAGTTCCTAATTTTTTGCCTTGAATTGTGTAAGTTGCCGAAACGACTGAACAATCTTTTGGAATTTCGTCGTAGCCTTCGCTACCTATTTTTATATTTATTTTAATATCTTTGTCGTTATCAAGCATTATACTCATTATTTTGTCTTTACTTGTAACAACGTTTAAAAATTCTTTAATTTTATTAATGTCGCCGTATTCGGCGTGCTTTAATATTTTTTCTTCCCCTTCCATTACGATATCCCTTGACGAAGAAGATAAATATTCTTTTAAAGCGTCTATTACTTTAATGAAAATAGTTTTATAATCGTTAAATTCTTCTAAAAAGTCGTTTTCAATTTCACAAATTTCTTTAAACGACTTTCCTACGAAGATTTTTCTAACCATTAAGTTGGCCTCTTTTAATTGGTCGTCAGTCATTTGTTTAGGAATTTGTATATAATTGTCTTTTAAAAGTTTAGTGTCGGTTACTATTAAAACAAGCGCTTGGTCGGGCTTAAATCTAAAAAATTGAATTTCGTTAACCTTTTCAGTTACGTCGCTTGCCGAAACGCCTAAAGACGTGTATTCGGTAAGTTCGCTAATAACTTTTACGGCGCTTTTTAAAACGTTTTCAATATTATCAGCCTTTTCAACGAAAATCTTTTTAATATAGGTCAACTCTTTTTGCGAAAGTTTGCCTTTAGTCATTAAGTCGGAAACGTATAATTTGTACGCCTCGCTTGACGGAACACGACCACTTGACGTGTGAAGTTGAGTTAAATAGCCAAGTTCTTCAAGACCAGCAAGTTCAGCACGAATCGTTGCAGGACTAACGCTTTGTAAATACTTTTCACTTATTGCCTTACTTGAAACGGGCACTGCCGTTTCAATATAATCGTCAACGACTATTTGAAGTATTTTTTTCTTTCTTTCAGATAGTTCCATTTTAGCAATTCCCCATTTTAACTGTTAGCACTCTCACCTATTGACTGCTAACAACTTTATTATATATTAGCCTT
>JAZRCS010000073.1:0-10104 GCA_045659885.1 Christensenellaceae bacterium | reverse complement strand
TAATCATCACTTAAGTTTAGTTGCATAAATTTAATACGTTACATAGTAAAAAGGCAAGCCTTAACGCTTGCCTTTTAGTCGTGTTATTAAATTTAAATTATTTACCTATATATTTAAATAATTTAGTTTTTAAACCATTTTCTTATTCAAAATATTCTAGTTTAATTAAATTTATAATTTTTTTAACATTTTTTTGCATTTACTCTTGACATTTTCAAATTATTTTATATATTAATTTGCGTTTTAGTATCGCTAATATTTTTGTAAATTACACAAAGTTCTTTTGCCGTTATTTCGATAAGCGAATTAGTTACGACTTCTTCTAAACCTTCACCACTTAAGTCGTTTACAATTTTCTTCCATAAACTTGCCGGCGACAATACCTTTGCAAACCAACTAAAGAAATTGATTATCTTTAACGTAAGCGCAATAAAAAATTTATTTTTAATTTTAATTGCCATATTATACAAGTTTAAAGAATATAAAACTACCGAGATAGGCAAGCGTTTTAACCATATTATTTTTGCCGATACAATTAAATTATTTAGCCTTTCTTTTAATGTAGTTGCTATTACAAACAAATCCCTTTCGCTTAAACTTAAATAGGTTTTTTTACCATCGCCACCAAACACGTTAAAAATATCTTTTAAAGACCTTCTTATAACGCTTTTAAAATCTTTTTCAAGCGCAATTTCGCTCTTTTCTTTTAAATGAAAAAATTTTAAAAATCTATTATTTTGTCTAACTTTTTTATTATATTTTGTCTGCTTAGCAATAAGCGATAATTCCTTTTTAACGTCACTTATTATTTTATTGCATTTAGACTGCTCTTCATTAGTTAAAGTTTTGTAATTTTTATTACTTTCTACTTTAATTTTTTTAACGGTATTAGATATAAATAAGTTTACTGCAAGCGATATTCCAAAAATAACGCTCGTAACCAAAAACAGATAAAAAGTTATTTCACTAAAAAGGTTTAAAATAGTATCAAGCATTTTGCACCTCTAACTCTTGTTCTAAAACTTTTTTACTATTTTTTACGCCCTTAGAGTAAACCTTAAAGCATTCTAAGCACACTACCGACAAAATTTCGTTCACAGCGTCTTGTATTTTGTTTTTAAATAGGAATATACCCGTATTAAATACTACGTTACCTACCCCTTGTTTAATTTTAGACAATACACCCTTTTTATTTACTTCTTTAACAACTTCTTCTTCTACTACTTTTTGCAAAGAGTTTTCAATAAACGTAATAGGTTTATTTTGTATTTTGAAAAATTTAAAAACTCCGTCAATTTTATCGTAAGCAAACGCGACTAAATCACCGTAAATTTCTAAAGCGTCGTAAACGGTATAATTTAAATAAAAGTATTTGCCGTTTTTATTATTTAACGTTGCAACGCCTAATATTACGCTTTTTGCAGTATCGAGTGCATTTTTTAAATTTTCTTGCACAGATAATTTCGTGTCGTAAATATATTTATATTTTTCATCCTTTAAAAATTCGTTTACTTTATCGTCACAATTTATTTGATTGCACTTTTCTTTTTTATCTTTTCTTTTATACTTTAAATAGGTTAAAAAATAAATTATATAGTAAACTATATAAAACAAACAAAAACCTACTAAAGAAAAAATTATTAGGTAGAAAAATCGCGTGTTTGTTTTGGTAAAACCGTAAACGAACACCGAACTTATATAAGACAATATTAAAAGCATTACAAGTAGTATTGTTTTTAATACGTTTTTATCTTTTTTAACCTTTGACTTACTCATAATTATTCCCTAATACAATTATCTCATATTATTTTAAACAAGTCAATAGCGTTAGTTAATTGTTTGCATTTTAGCGCAACTTTCACAAGTGCCTTTAAAAAGAAAATTTGAATCGTTTACTTTGTAAGAATACCTTTTTTCAACTTCATTTTTAATACTTTCAACGTCAACTTCTAATAAATCAGTCAACACCCCACAATTACAACATTTAAAATGAGCGTGTGGGCGTAAAGTCTTATCAAATCTATCCCCTTCTTCTTGCGAAATTTTATAAACCATACCTTGACTAACAAGTGTTTTTAGGTTACGATACACCGTTGCTAAATTTATTGACGGCATAATTTGCTTGCACCTTAAAAGCACCGTTTCTGCAGTTGGATGGTCCATACTTTCGTTTACTACGTTTAATACCGTTTGTCTTTGTTTTGACATTGTTTTACCCCAAGTGATAATGATTATCATTATTATATAATAAAGTATGAATTTTGTCAATATTTTTGTTAAAAATTTTTTTATTTAATAAAAAATAGGTGTTTTTTTGTTTATTTTGCTTGTTATTTTAATAAATTATGTTAAAATATAATAAGTATACTAAGGAGAAAATTAATGAAATACTTTTTTATAATTAATCCATCTTCGGGGGCAAACAAATCTAAAGACCATTTGCTTGACGAAATTGTTGCGTTAAAAAGCGAAGGTTACGACGTTTTATATCATTTTACTAAACCCGAAAAAAACTCTACTCGCGACTATATTAAAGATTATTTAACCTTACATAAAAATAATGAAGAAATTAGATTTATCGCTTGTGGTGGCGACGGAACTATTTGCGAAGTTGCTAATGGTATCGTTGGTTTTGAAAATGCAAGTATGACTGCCTACCCTTGTGGAACGGGCGACGACTTTGTTAAATCGGTTGGTGGTATAGAAAAGTATAAAAACGTTAAAAATTTAATTAATGCTAAAAACGTTAAAATTGATTTAATAAAAATTAACGACCACTATTGTATAAACGTTGCTAATTTTGGTTTTGACGCCGACGTTGTTAAACACGCGTTAAATCTTAAAGGTAAAGTAAAAAATCCTTATAGTGCTGCAATTTTTAAAGGATTATTCACTTCAACGTCAAACGATATTAAGGTTGAAGTTGAAGGTCAACTTGTAAACGACGGCAAAAAAATGTTACTTGGCAATCTTGCAAACGGTGGCTATGAAGGTGGTAAATATTTTTGTGCACCTAACTTTATTTTAGACGATGGATTAATTGAAGTATTTTACGTTAAAAGCATATCTGTATTTAAACTTGTAAGTTTAGTAAAATGCTTTGAAAAAGGCGAACATTTAAAAAATAAAAAGTTGGAAAAACTTATTTTTTATAAACGTGCTAAAAAGGTAAAAGTTTACTCGTCAAAAGAATTTACACTTTGCTATGACGGCGAATTAATTACAGGTAAAGAGTTTAACGTTGAAATTTGCCCTAAACTAATCAATTTTGCAATTTGCGAATAAATTAATGAAGAATTTAAAAACTAAACTAACTACTAATGAAAAATACGTTGTTATTATACCCTGCTACGAGCCACCAAAAAGTTTGATAACGTACGTAAAAAATTTAATTAGCAACGGAATTAGTAATATTATTATTGTAAACGACGGTACTAACAAAAGTTTTGACGTCGTTTTTAATATTTTAAATCAATTTTGCACCGTACTTGAGTACGAAAAAAATAAAGGAAAAGGCTACGCTTTAAAGCAGGCTTTTTCATATTGCAAAAAACGTTATGACGAAAGTTATACTTTTGCAACTTGTGATTGTGATGGTCAACACGACGTTTTTGACGTTTTAAAATGTATAAAAACGGCAAAAGAAAATAAAAACGCACTAATATTAGGCGTTAGAAATTTTAATGATAAAAACGTTCCAAAAAGAAGTAAATTTGGTAATAATTCTACAAAAAAGTTGTTTAGATTACTGTATAAAACTAAAATTAGCGATACTCAAACGGGATTACGCGCTTTTTCTTATAGTCAACTTGATTATTTGCTTGACATAAAGGGCGATAGATTTGAATACGAAATGAATATGCTTGTTGTTTATGCTAAACACAAATTGCCGATTATTGAAGAAACAATAAAAACTATATATAATAAAAAAGAAAAAGACGTAAATAAGCGTTCGCATTTTAGGACTTTTACCGATAGCGCTAAAGTATGGAGCGTTTTATTTAAAAATTTATTTAACAAAAAAAGAACTTAACGCCGTTAAGTTCTTTTTCATTATATATAATTTTACGTGTAATTCTACGGACGTAAACCCATACCACCTTCAAGCGTAATAGTTTCACCCGACATATATTTAAAGTCTGGGCTTGCTAATGCTACGCACGCTCTGCCGATTTCAAGTTCTGGGTCGGCATAATGTCCCATAGGTGGCATTTTAACGTTTGCTTTAAACGCTTCCGGATATGCTTTTTGGAAGTTTTCAAGTTGGCTAGTCCAAGCAAGTGGACAAACTACGTTTACGTTAATACCGTCTTTACCCCATTCTGTTGCCGCTACTCTTGAAAGACCCCTTATACCTTCTTTTGCTGCTGCATAAGCGCATTGACCGTAGTTACCAAATAAACCAGCGCCACTTGCAAAGTTAATTACAGTACCTTGAGTTTCTTTTAAATATGGATAGCACGCTTGCATATAGTAGAAAGTTGCATATAAACCACTATACATTGCTAAATCAAATTGTTCCGTCGTATGGTCTTGCAAAGTTACACCAGACGCTGATGCTTGAGCATTGTTAATTAAAACGTCAATTCTACCAAAAGTTTCTACCGTCTTTTTAATAACGCCTTCAACTACGGCTTTATTGTCTGCACCAGCGTTTACGTCTGCTTGCATTACTAAAACTTTAATACCGTATTGACTTTCAAGCGCTTGTTTAGCATCTTCTAATTTTTTAACGTTTCTACCCGTAATAACGATATTTGCACCTTCTTTAGCGTATGCAGTTGCTATACCGTAACCGATTGAACCACAACGACCGTCACTTAAAGCTGCAAAGCCTGCACCCGTAATAATTGCAGTTTTTCCTGTTAAAAATCCCATAATATTCTCCTTAAATTAAAAACTTAATAAAATTATAGTATAATTATAATATAATTTTTTAAAAAATGCAATAATTTTACCTATTTATTTAATACATAAATTTTTATTTTAATTAATAATATTTTAAATTGTAAAATACAACTACAATCTTAATCGGTTTCTCCTTTTCACACAAATTTCTACGACAATTTATGTGAGTAATAGTTATTTTCAAGTCCGTTCTACCAGCACAAAAAAAGCAACCACTAAAAAGTGATTGCTTTTTTTGGTGCCGCTGACCTCGTCGAAACTCGACTTTTTGTCGTCGTATTTATAAACATAAATACGCCTGACCTTTTTTTCGGTTTCTCCTTTTCACACAAATTTCTACGACAATTTATGTGAGTAATAGTTATTTTCAAGTCCGTTCTACCAGCACAAAAAAAGCAACCACTAAAAAGTGATTGCTTTTTTTGGTGCCGCTGACCGGACTTGAACCGGTACGGTATTGCTACCGAGGGATTTTAAGTCCCTTGCGTCTGCCTATTCCGCCACAGCGGCAAAAATTATATTAAGTTGGAGGCGCCACCCGGATTTGAACCGGGGAATGAAGGTTTTGCAGACCTTGGCCTTACCGCTTGGCTATAGCGCCGTTGGAGCGGGAAACGGGACTCGAACCCGCGACAACTGCCTTGGCAAGGCAGTGCTCTACCAACTGAGCTACTCCCGCATTATGGTGGGAGTTATAGGGCTCGAACCTATGACCCTCTGCTTGTAAGGCAGATGCTCTCCCAGCTGAGCTAAACTCCCATTTTTTTGAGTGCCTATTTAATATACCAAATACAAAATTAAAATGCAAGTATTTTTACACTAATTTTTAAAATTTTTTTACTTTTTTAATAAAAATTTTTAAAACGGCAAAATCATAACACTGTCAACTGTATAAACAATAAACTTATCAACTAACTTTAAACGGCGTAGTATTCGTTATAATATATGAAAACTTTTTATAAATTGTTAAATAAAAACAAAATTAAATTATTAAAATTTTACTTAACCATAATAAGTCGATTATTGTAAAAAATATTAATTTATATTTATAGAAAAATAAACAAAATTAACGATTTTAACGTAAAATATAAAGATTATTATATTTTAAATCACATTTCAAAATCAGTATGTTTTTTATAACTTAACGGCGTTTGATTATAATACTTTTTAAACTCCCTTGAAAATCTACAAGCATCTGCGTAGCCACATTTTTTGTAAACTTCATTGACTTTATAATTTCCATTTTTAAGCAACTCACCTGCTTTATTTAACCTTAACTTATTTAGGTATTTTATAGGCGAAACACCGTACACTTCATTAAAAATTTTTCTAAAATACGCCTCGGATATAAAACATTTACTACTTGCGTCACCTATTTTTAAATCGTGATTAGCAAAATTTTCCTTTAAATATTTAACACCTTCGTTAATTATTCTTTGCTTTTTAGTTAATTTAATCACTTGCATCGCTCACCTAATTATTTAAAATTAACGTTTGTCATAGTTAAATTTTTAATATTGTCAAGTTCAACTACGTGTGGCGCTAATGATTCACGTTTTACAAAAGTACAATCTTTAATCGTAACGTTTTTAATCTCATTATCTTTATTTGTTGGACCAACTATTGATATTGAAACAATATCTTTTGGCGTGTTGGTAAGCACTTTTTCTTTATCACCTTTTGCATTGCGCATATTATAAAACACGTAACCAACGCCTGTAATAGTTATATTTTCAAAATAGAAATTATCAAAAGTCGTAGGCACTTTTGCACTTTCGCCATCTAAATTGCAAAAATATTTTGTAGTTATTGATATATCGCAAAGTTTACTATCTATAACTTCTACGTTTTTAATGTAACCACCCCTAACGATAGGTGCTTTTATTCTTATACCCAAACGACCTTTAGTCGTGTCGACGTCCCAAACGTATACGTTTTCAACACCACCAGACATTTCACTACCTATTGCAAAACCACCACCACTATTAATTTTACAGTCAAATATAAATACGCCTTTAGTTGGTCGATTAATAATATTTCCTTCTGGGTTTTTACCCGACTTAATTGCTATTGAGTTATCACCCGTTTCAAATCCCGTACCAAAAACAACGCAGTTTTCACTTGAATCTGGATTCCATCCGTCGCCGTTATGTACCGGTCTTGAATATATGTAACAGTTTTGAGTTATTATATTTTTACTGTAAATGTATTGAGTAGTCCACGCTGGTCCGTTTTTAAAGGTAATATCGCTAAAAATCGCATTTTTAGTGTTTGCTACGCATAAAAGCCTACCCCTTGCACGACCTGGTAACGAGTCAAGATTATCATATTCGTTAATTTTGTCGCCTAAAGATTGCATATACTCTTTAAGTAATTCCCTTTCCGTTTCAATAATATTCGTAGCCAACTCGTAGCCACCACCACATATAGTGCCACCACCCCTTATAACGACGTTCTTACAATTATAAACCTTTTCACGCGTCATAGTGCCGATATTGATAAGCGAACGATAACATTTCATTTCGTGGCCTTCAAAACGACTGTTTACTTTAGGCAAATAGTCGGCACAGTTCGTAGTACCTTGTAAAATAGCGTCCTTTTCTACGAAAAGTTCCATATCACTACGTAAATCAAGTGCACCCGTTAAAAATACGCCTTTAGGAATATATACCCTTTCACCCTTTTTACAATCGTTTATTGCTTTTTGAATTGATTTAGTATTTAGCGTTACACCGTCGCCTACGGCATTGTAAGGGCTTTTAGTTACGTCGATAACCGTTGGATTAGGCTTAGTTGTAACTTCGCCCACATAAGCCTTTACAAGTTCGTTTTTAATATAAATTTCAACTTTGACGTTATAATTTGTTTGAGCCTTTAAATCGTTAAACGTGTAATGCGTTTTATCGATTTTTGCAACTTTCTTATTATTTAAATAAATTAAATAATAAAATTCTTGTTTTATTGATTTTTGCTTTTTCCAGTAAACTGTAATACTGTCGTTAAAAATTGTAAAATTTAAACAACTTAATTTCATAATTACTCCTTTATTTAACCTTTTGTTTAAAATTGCCAAAAACTTCGTTAACTTTTTCAAAACTTGCAAAAACGCTTGGATATTCTTTTAAAAGTTTCATCATTTCGCCTATTTGACGTTTATTTATAATACATACGAGCATATACTTATCGGTTTGCGTATAAAGACCTTTAACCTGAATTTGAGTTACCCCGCGTTTTAAACGTTCAATTAAAATATTTGCAAGTTTAGTTGGGTCGTCGGTAATAATTTCAAATTTGTAACCATTTTTAAGCCCACTTATACCGTTATCAACTATCATATTAGCGATAAACAAATTAAGTAACGTACAAATTACTGGCGTTACTTTCATATCGTATACAAAAAAGGCTATACAAACGACTGACGCGTCCATTATAAATGAAGTATACGCTATATTAGCATCGGGCTTTGCTTTTTTAATAAGCGCAGATATAGCGTAAGTTCCACCACTTGCGCCAAACCTTTTTATCGTAATCAAAAAGCCAAAACCCGAGATAACGCCTGTTGCAATACAAGCAAAAACTACGTTGTAGTCATCTGCGTTATTTACTAAACAATAAGGTTTTGCACCTAAAGCGTTATAAAAATATGGTATTAACGACTGTATTACCATATAAACACTTAAAAGTATACCTAATTTTTTATCTATAAATATAGCAACTAAAATAAAAATAGGCACGTTAAAGGCAATCATTAATACCGACCAACTTACGTAATCGGATAATAGATGATGCGTTATCGTTGCCAAACCACCTACGCCACCGGGAGCAAATCCGTTACTGTTTTGAAAAAAATGATATGCAGTACCTACGATTACGCCTGCAATAATTGCGTAAAGCACGTCAATAATTAATTCTTTGATTTTTAAATGCTTTTTCATACGAGATCCTATTTTTTAACTTTTACTCGTTTCCTTTTTATAGAAAACCGTTGCTATTAAAAAGGTTATAAAACTTGCAAACAAATTTAAAACGCCAAAGTCGGCTATAAGTTGCGTTACGAAAGGTTTGCCTGCCTCTTCGTGAAAAACAAACGTAATTCCTTCATCTGTAACGAAATGAAAGAAAAAATATGCAATTAAAAGCGTTATTAAACCACTTATTAGCGTTATTAACGATAATTTTAAAAAATTCTTCTTCATAAGTATTATTTTAATTTTTTTAAATAATTTTTGTCAAACAAACAATAGTTTCAACGTGTTTGGTTTGTGGAAACAAATCAAAAGGTTTAACCTTTTCAACTTGATAAATAGGCAATGGTTGTTCGTTACGTATAATTTTATTGTCTTGATATTTTAAACTATCAACTAAAATACCTACGTCCCTTGCTAAAGTTTGTGGTGAACAAGATACGTATACGACTTTATCTGGTTTAGCGTCTAAAATGGCTTTTAAAACCCTAACGTCACAGCCTTTACGTGGTGGGTCTAAAACTACTGCGATTTGGCTGTTAGTTTTACGTTCTTCATTAATAATTTTTGGCAATACGTCTTCACAAGCGCCTAAATAATTAAACATTTTATAAGTAAGTCCGTTTTCATCGCGTAAAATATTTGCGTTTTTAACGGCTTCAGGCACTATTTCAATACCGATTGCTTTTTTAGACTTTTTACTAAGCATAGCCGTCAATAAGCCTGCACCACTATACGCGTCGATACACACCGTATTTTCAGTTGGATTTACGTATTTTATAACTTCGTTATAAAGTTTTGTGCGCATACCGTCGTTTATTTGCATAAACGATTGTGGACCTATTGAATATTTAATCCCGTTTTCGATAGCAGAATAACTTTCTTGTCCGTAAAGTAATTTTACTTCTTTACCTAATATAACGTTGCTTGTAGAAGTGTTTTCGCTTATAAATAATGAAAAATTATGTAAATTTTCGCTTAGCATTTGTATAAGTTTTTTATAAAAAGGTAATTTTTTGCCGTTTATAACTACAACTATTAAAATATTACCTAAAACGTTTCTTGCAACTATATGTTTTATTAAACCTTGCTTAGTTTCGTCGTTATACGCCGTAATATTATGATAGTACATAAAGTTACGAACGACTTTTATAATTTCTTCCGTCCAAGGTTGTTGGATAGGACAGTTTTGTATATCTATAATTCTATGAGAGTTTTCAGCATAAAAACC
>JAZRCS010000072.1:0-3263 GCA_045659885.1 Christensenellaceae bacterium | reverse complement strand
CGTTTACCGTAGGCAAGTTTTTTACAAAGCCGGTGTTATACCTTTCAAAATGTTCTAAATTGTCTAAACCCCTTTTCTTGCGCCATAAATTAAGTACTATTAGCGTTAATATAAGCCATATAATAAAAGGTAAACCTTTTAGCATTATAGCGATATCGAAAAGTAATTTATAAACTTGCAAGTACAAGTTGCCCAAATCAAAACTTGCTATAAAGTATAAGTAATAAGCCAAAAATTCGCCTATCATAGCGAACACGTTAAGGTTATATAGCCAAATAAAAAGCCATACCGTTTTATAAGGGCCACTAAAACAAAACGCCCAAAAGTCTTTAAACCACTTTTTAATAGGCTTAATCTTTTCTTCTAAACGCTTATAGCGTTGTAAAGCCTTCGTTTCAGTAAAAGTAGTGTTTACCGTTTCTATATTTTTATCTATAGCGTTTTTTATAAGTATAATTAAAATAAAGACTACTTCTGCAAGAGTAATTACTATTAAATAAACGTCACTAAACTTTTCTAAGTAAGCAAATAAATTTTCTTGAGTAAATAATGCTTTCCAAGTAAGTTCTATTGCCTTGGTAAAAGTTTCCCACTCAACCGGCAATAAAAAACTTATACCTACTGAAGATACTTTCGTTACGCCCGGTTGAACGGTTACAAAACTATTAGATAGCGTTTGAAAGTTAAATACAAACGACGTGTATAAATCACTAAAAGTTTCTTTTATTCTTATAAAACTGTTTTTATATACGAATACGCTTAATAGCAAAAACGATATAGTTATCGTAATTGCTATTAAATGTAAATAATTAAATTTTTTTAAAATATTCTTTTTCATAATTTTTCTAATACGTTGTTACAGGTAAAACCTATATAACTAAATATAATTAATACGACGCATATAATTATTATTTTAACTATTGCGCTTTTAAATTTCTTATTGTTTTTCATAATTTACCTAACTATCGTCGTAATCGTCGTTTTTGGACTTAAATAATTTGCCTAACAATTTAAATGGTATAAATACTATTTTAAAACCTACTTTTAATACTAAACCTACGCCGTTAAAAACTAAACTTAAAACAGGGATTAAAAATGGCCAACACATAATTAGTAATACTGCTATAACCAAGAAGAATAAAACTAACATTATTTGTTGTAATAATTTTTCCCACCAAGACAATACTTCTGGCGCGCCAGTTATAGCATTAAAAACATTTTTTGGACTACAATTTACTGGAACAACAAATTCTTTTCCGTCTTGTGTGTATGAAAATTCTAAAACGTCAAAATCTAAATAAACGGCTTGTCTACTTACAAAACCAGTTTCACTTTGATTTTGACCAGTATAAATTGTTACTGGGTAACCGTAATATTCACAAATGTCATATCTAAAAAGCCAAGTATCTTTTCCTTTTTCTTTTTCACCTTTAGCATATTCAAGTAAAGACTTAACTTCGTTTTTATCTACATAATATTTATTAGCAAAATCTTCATATTTTTTATTATTTAAAACGTCTTCAACATCTTTATAATCTAATTTAACAAATGGTTTTATAACAACAGATTCACTTGTTTTATTACCCCATAAAAAATCCCAAAACTTTTGATTAGTTTGATATTTAAATTCAAAATATTCTATATCACCTAAATATGCAGTACTTAAATTAGTATATTTCTGTGTAACCTTGGTATTATAATCGAATGTTTTTAATTTTAAATTATCTAATTCATTAATTTCATGGCCATCACCAACAATAAACTTACGTTCAAAAAGAAAATTTCTCATGCGAGAATCTAACATAAAAGTATATGCACTTGAGGAATAATTACTACTATAATAAGTGTAAAATGGTGAGAGGTCTTCACACTTAGAGCCTATAGAAAAATCATATACGTCCCCATTATCATCAAAAATTTTTTTGCTTGAATCCTTTACAAAATTACCATCTTCATCAAAAGAGCCACCATATAAAAAAGGTTCACAATAGTTTTGAATATTTTCACCAGAAAAATAATATTTTGGACTTTCAAAATCAACGTCTTTACGTTCATCTAAAAATAACCAATCTAAATACTCAAAATAAGAAGTATCTTTAGATACACTAAGTAAATAATTATAATGCATTTTATCAGTACTAAAAGGATATAAATCCATATCAAACTTATTTTCAATATTTGAATGCATTGGAGTGTTAAAAAAAATATCAAAATAACTATGAGTTCTATCACCAGCAAGACCCCACCCATATTCAACATTTTGAGTATAAAAAAAAGGAAAAACTTGTCCATAATAATATAAATTTTTAAACATAAATTGTTTAAATGTTTTATATGTGTTTTGATTATTTACAATTAACATAGGAGTAGAAAATTTGTTTATAAATTCTGCAGTCATAGAAGTTATCATTCGATTATCTTTAGAATAATATTCAGGCAAAGAAAAATAGCAACTACTTATTTGATTTTGCCAACCACTATTAGTTGAAGTGTCCATATCGCTATAACCAGTCCTATAAAAAGTATGTGTAGGCTTTATTTCAACACCTTCGATAGAACCACGTTTTGACATAACGGTAGAACCTTTTTCATTAACAATAGTAAACATTGAATAAAAATGATTAACATAATATGCTGTAGGTTCCACAGCATTTGTAGAACATAATTCTAAATCACTTATACAATAAACTCTATTATCATAATCTTTTGTTAAATCAATTAAATTTTCTATTTTATTTGTTTCATTAAAATTTACTTGATATTTATGTAAACAATTATCATCAGTTGAAGATACATATTTTATACTATATTTATTATAATGAACGTAATCATATATGTTTTCTTCATTATCGGTAAAACCAAGAGTTATTTTATTTTTACTATGTTTTTTATTTACGACTACAACTTTTTCTTCTTCATTTTCTTTTATAGTAATACGTTCTGGTATAAAAACATATAAATACAAAGAATACAACTTATGCTCAGTTTCTTTATCATAACCATATTCTAAAAACGCTAATAGACTAACGTCAGTAGAAGAAACGTCATAAGTTATACCTAATTTTTCTATATCTTCGTAAATATCCGACGTTTCGTAATAGGGTTGTACGCCATCACTGGCATATACCGGTTTAACCGGTAAAAACATAAAATACGCAAAAAGAAAGTAGCACGCTACTAATAACGCTACTATTCTATATTTTTTAAGTTTATCTTTTTGTATGCGTTTTAACATAATTTTTTCCTTTTTGTCAAAAATCGTT
>JAZRCS010000071.1:0-8931 GCA_045659885.1 Christensenellaceae bacterium | reverse complement strand
ATCGGTCTTGCGCTTATTACTAAAGAAGTGTTCTCGTCACTTTTCATAGGTATTTTATCAGGCGCAATTTTAGCAAACGGATTTTCGTTTACGGGAACGGTTGACACCGTTGTTTCTACAGGCTTAATCGACGCCGTTTCTGATACTGCCGGTATATTCGTTTTCTTAATTGAACTTGGTATTTTAGTTGCCCTTATCAATAAGGCTGGTGGCTCTAAAGCGTTTGGTGACTGGGCGCAAAAACATATTAAAACTAAAGTTGGCGCTGCTATTTGCACTTTTATTTTAGGTGTTTTAATTTTCGTTGACGACTACTTTAACTGTTTAACGGTTGGCTCTGTTATGCGTCCACTTACCGACAAACACAAAATTAGCCGTTCTAAACTTGCCTTTTTAATCGACGCTACGGCTGCACCTATTTGTATGATAGCGCCTATTTCTTCTTGGGCTGCTGCAGTTTCTCAATACGCTGCCGACGGTCAAGGCATTAGTTTGTTCGTTGCAGCAATTCCGTTTAACTTCTATTCATTATTAACTTTAATATTCGTTGTTGCTTTAATTTTAATGAAATTTGACTTTGGTCCTATGAAACAACACGAAATTAACGCTGAAAACGGTGACTTATTTAGTGGTGCTAAAGTTGCTTCTACTCAAGAAACTAACGTTAACGCTCGTGGTAGAATTGTTGACTTAATTGCTCCTATCGTAGTTTTAATTATAACTTGCGTATTTGCACTTATTTACGTTGGTGGTTTCTTTACAACTGATAGTGGTTATTATAAGGACTTTATCGGCGCGTTTGGTAACACAGATGCTACCGTTGCTCTTCCTTGGGGCGGTCTTATAACTTTAGTTTCAACTATTATTTATATGGCTATTAGAAAGGTTTGTTCGTTTAAAGAATCAATGGACGCTATTCCAAAAGGCTTTATCGCAATGGTTCCTGCAATATTGATTTTAACTTTTGCAACTGCGCTTAAAAATATCACGGGTGTGCTTGGCGCTGATAATTTCGTAGGAAATATGATGGCTAAATTCCCTGAAGGTTTAGCAAGTTTATTACCTGCAGTTATCTTCTTAGTTGCTTGCGTACTTGCTTTTGCTACGGGTACTTCTTGGGGTACGTTTGGTATTTTAATTCCTATCGTATTAGCAATGTTTGAAACTGGTAATCCATTACAAATCGTTGGTATTTCGGCATGTCTTGCAGGTGCTGTTTGTGGCGACCACTGCTCACCTATTTCAGACACGACTATTATGTCAAGCGCTGGCGCTGAATGTGAACACTTAAATCACGTTCAAACGCAAATTCCTTACGCTTTATACGTTGCAGTAATTTCGTTTGTATGCTACTTAATTGCAGGCTTTATACCTGTTGCTTGGATAGCACTTCCTATTGCTATAGTAATTATGATTGCATCACTTTTCGTTACAAAATATATCGTTACGAAAAAACAAGCAAACAAAAACTAATAATTAGTAATTTAATTAAGCCAACTTGTTTGAGTTGGCTTTTTATTTTAAGTTAAAACATATATTTAGGCTATTTGAAAATCTTGCTTCTTAATGCAAAATATGTTAAACTAAAACGTATAAACTTTGCTTAATGATAGCATTATCTTTTAACGCTACTTTAATTTTCTTATAGGAGCATTATGAAAAATAAAATTTTTAAAATTTTAATAACGGGCTTTGCTTTAAGCACGCTTGTATTTGCTTTAACGGCGTGCACTCACGAACATTCTTTTACGCCCGAAGTGATTAGCCCAACTTGTACGGAACAAGGCTACACCAGATACACGTGTGATTGTGGTGACACTTACGTTGACGATTACGCTGATGAAACTGGACACTCTTTTACGAGTTACGTTTACGATAACAACGCTAAATGTGAAACAAACGGAACGGAAACAGCCGTTTGTGATAACGATTGTGGAAAAACCGATACGAGAACTGCTTACAATACTAAATTAGAACACGTCTTTACAACTTACTTATCTAACGACGATTCAACTATTGAAAACGATGGTACGAAAACTGCAATCTGTGATAGAGAAGGCTGTACTAAAACGAATACTGTAGACGACGTTGGCAGTATGCTTATACCAAGCCAAGGTTTAACTTATTCTTTAAATTTAGACGAGCAAAGTTATTCGGTAACCGGTTTAGGCGCTTGCGACGACACGGTATTAGTAATTCCATCAACTTATGAAAGTTTGCCCGTTACAAATATAAGTAACGACGCTTTTAACGGCATTACAAGTTTAACAAAAGTAGTTATTCCTAACAGCGTAACAAGTATAGCCGACAGAGCGTTTAAGGGGTGTTCTTTAACACGTATAATAATACCAAATAGCGTCACGGACGTAGGCGAAAATGCTTTTCTTGATTGTAATAATTTAGAAAAAACAATTTATTTAGGCACGATAGACGATTGGGCACAAATTGATTTTACCGGCAAGGAATCAAATCCTATTAAATATAGTAAAAATTTATATTTGAATTACAAGTTATTAGAAAATGCAAATATTACTACTGCTACAACAATTAAACCTTTTGCTTTCTATTGTTGCTATACGTTAAAAACTTTAACGATAGGAGATAGTGTTGAAATTATAGGCAACAGGTCTTTTGCGTACTGCTATTCGTTAACAAACGTAACTATATCAAATAGCGTTACAGTTTTAGACGAGTGCGCTTTTTATGACTGTAAAGTTTTGGCAAACGTAACACTTGGAAACAGCGTAACAGCTATAGGCAAACAAGCCTTCAATTACTGTGTATCGCTAACAACCATAAACTTACCAAATAGCCTTACAAGTATAGGAGATAACGCTTTCTACAACTGTAAGGTACTTAAAAAAATAACTATTCCAAGTAGTGTAGAAACCATAGGTAAGAAAGCATTTGAAAAATGCTCTTCGTTAACAAATATAACTTTTAGTGATACCGAATCTTGGTATAGAGTTAAAGACTACGATAAATGGCAAAATAAAGACGGTGGTATTAGCGTTGTTTTAACTTCTTCGTACGACAATGCAACTAACTTTACCACAACTTATTATAATTACTACTGGTACAAATTAAAAGAATCAAATTAATTTATTTAAGCCAACTCAAATGAGTTGGCTTTTTGTATACTCAATACTAAAATACACGCACGGGTTTTCATAAAAAAATAAACGCAGTTTAAAACTGCGTTTTATTCTAATTGTCTATTTTTTTAATTAAGACTAACCCACACATTAACTCGCTATACGAAAAACTCGTTTTCCCGTTAAAAGTTTTATGTGGCGTTACGGTAAATAAGGCTGGGTAAATATTAGTAACCTTACCCGTAAAACTTGCATATTTATTTCTTCCTAAATTAACCTTAACTATAACGTCTTTTTCAAAATACCTGCGTATTTTTTCTTTTGCGCTAATTATACTTTTATTTGTTTTAATCATAATAAAAGTATTGACGTCTTTAATAAGAATTATTCTTTATTAAAAATCTTCGTCGTCTTCTTCATCTTCTTCGTCTTCGTCGTCTTCTAAAAAGTCGTCTTCGTCAACGGGTGGAATATCGAAATCGTCGTAGTCGTCGTACTTGCTTTTTGAAGTAGGTTCGTTAGTGTAAGCGTCGATTTCTTCGTCGTCATCTAAGCCTGCCTCTTCTTCTTCAATTTCAGTAAACGAAACCATATCTTCGTCGCCTTTTTTAGACATTTCATCTTTTTCGTCTTCGTCGAGATATTGTCTCCAACTTTCGTCGTCGCTTGAAGTATCGTCTAAATCGTCTTCACGTTGCTTAAACTCTAAATTGTCACGACATTCTTGACACATACGCTCGTCTTCTGAAATATAATTAGTCTTACAAACGGGACATAATATTTTGTCACTATCAAAATCGTCGCCTAATGCCGAAAACATCATTTGTGGGCCTAATTTTAATTGCGCCTTACAAACGTCGCAATATTCTTGACCTTCAAGTATATAATTAAGTTCGCATCTTGGACATAAAGTGTATTTTGCCATTATTTAACTCCTTAAACGTTAAATTTACTATTGCTTGATTATTATAATCACAATAAGACAATTTGTAAACACTTTTTGCGAAAATTTTTTAAATTTTTTTATTTTTTATTCCTTAAGCCCCTTCAAGCAACATTTTATCGGCTATTAACGCTATAAATTCGCTGTTCGTCGGCTTTTCGTTGCCCATATACGCCCTTATTCCTAAAATGCTGTTTAAACTTTCAATTCGTCCTTTATTCCAAGCGACTTCAATGGCGTGGCGTATTGCTCTTTCAACTTTAGATGCGCTTGTTGAAAAAAGTTCGCCTATTTTAGGATACAACTCTTTTGTAACGTTATTAATTATATTAGGATTATTTACTGCCATTTTAACTCCTTCACGAAGATAATAATAACCTTTTATGTGTGGTGGAATTCCTACCGTTATAAAAATTTTGCTTATTTTTTCATCAAGTGAAGTTTTCTTGATTTCTGGTCTTACACTATCGCTTTCACCACTTGCATTTAACAAGTTTTTAATGCGCTTTACTAACGTTTCTTCGTTATACGGTTTTGCTATGTAATAATGTGCACCTAATGATAACGCCGACTGTATAATATCTTCCCTTGTAAACGAACTTACTACTATTATTTTAGTTTTTATTTTTAAACTTTTGACTTTTTCTAAAACCTCAAAGCCGTCTTTGTTTTTTAAAATGATTCCTAAAATTAAAAGCGAGGGCTCGTACTGTTTAATTAAACCTAAACCTTCTTCGCCGTCTATTGAAGTGCCTACAACTTCTAAACTTTCAACCTTTTCAATAATACTTTTCATCGTATCAATCGTTTTTTCGTTATCTTGCAATATTATAACGGAATTTTTAACCATAAAAGTACCCCCTTTGATTAACAATTACATTATAACACTAATTTTGTACAAAATAAACTATTTTTAACTTAATTTTTTAAAATATTTTTACTTATTTTGTCATAATTTGACTTATATTGTACAAAATTGACGTAGTTTAAGTTTTCATTAAACAGTTTTAAAGCAAATTATAACAAATAAAAAACTTGCCTTATTAAACGTGAGTTTAAAAGACAAGTTAACTTTTATATTAAATTTTTATTTTTTTAATTTACCGTAAGCGTATCCACCGTAACCGTCAAGAATAAATTCGGCTTGTTTTGAACTTTCAATACCAACTTCTTTACCTTTAAAGCCAAACTTAATAAATAACGAGCCTAACGGAATATCTACTACGTGAACTCTAAGTAAAGCAGTGTTAGGGTCAATCCACTCTAAAGCAGTTAAACAGTTTAACTCTCTATTTGCAGGAACGTAGGCTTGCCAGTCATAGTAATGAGTTTCTGGGAAAGTCGTTTGCAAAAGGCTACCCTTATTAAACTTAATAGTTTTTACACCACGCGCGTTTTCATAAGTAAAAGTGCCACCTTCTTTAGTAAAGTCAAATCTAAACCATTTCCAGCCCATATCACATTCGTCTGTTATATAAGTTTTGCCGTCGATAATACTTTCGTATTTGCTTGTAGGCTTACCGTACGTAGGAAGATTTAAGTTTTGTAACTTTTCTTTTAATTGTTCGTACGCCTTGCCTTCTTTTTTAACTCTACCAACTCTATCGTAAAGGAATATTTTAGCCAAGTCGTAAATTTTTAAATCGGCAACGTCGTTTTGACCACAAGTTTCACTTTGACAACAGAAAATTAAATCCTTTTTCTTAAAACAATAACAGTCTTGAGAGCCTAAACCTCTAAAACCAAATCCGTCTGGAGATATCCAAGTAAAGTAGCCGTAACCATCCTTTATAGGCGAGTAGTTGTTTGAGTAAACAGGTGAAACTTGATGTGAAGTCATTTTCTTCATATAAGATAAACTTACAAGTTGTTTGCCGTTAACGTTACCCCTATTCATAACGAATTCGCCAAACTTAGCAAAATCACGTAAAGTACAAACGATACCACTGCCACCCCAACAATAACCTTGTAAATCCCTTACGCATTTGATATCGGTAGCCATACCAAGTTCTTCAAAGATAGGACGTAATACTTCAACGAAAGTTTTGCCTGTAACAATTTCAATTAACGTGCCTAATAAATTTGCGCCTGCGCCGTATTTGAAATAACTGCCAGTCGGCTTAACTATACGAGCGTGATTTAAGTTTTTAACGTTCCATAATCTTGGGTCTTCGGGTTTAGTAACCAAACTTCCACCCATAGGTTGTGTCATTTTAAGACAGTCTTCAACGGTTAAATTCTTAACTTCTTTATGCAATTTTGTATTTATTAACGGCTTTAATAAATTTGCCACTTTAGTTTTTAAAGTTAACACGCCTTGGTCGATAAGCACACCAACTGCAACTGCTACAAAAGTTTTAGTTGAAGAATATATACGGTGTCTAAAATCTTTATTAAAAGGCTTAAAATAACCTTCACTAATTATTTTACCGTTCCTTACTATAATAAACGAGTGCATATTGATTTTTTGATATTCAATATGTTTGATAAATTCTAATACGTCTTCCGACCTTAAGCCTTGACTTTCGGGCGAAGCATAGATTAAGTCTTTAATCATAAATTAGTCTCCGTTAGTTTTTTATTTAAGTTTATCATTATTCAAACACATAGTCAACCTAAAACTCGCTTTTTTTAAAAAAAGTTAAAATTCTTTAATTTTATTGACTTTTTCGCAATTGTCATATATATTATTTAATATGGAAAAACAACTTGAATTAATTATGTTTTGTGGTTTGCCTGCAAGTGGTAAAAGCACGTATTCAAAATTATATATAGAAAAAGGCTACGTAGTATTATCTTCCGACCAAATTAGGGAAGAACTTCAAAATAAATTAGACTGTGGCGAACTTGTTATGCCAACCTTTACAAATCTTAACAGTATGGTGTTCGACCAAATTAAAAGCCTTACTGCAAACGCTTTAAAAAACTCAAAAAGCGTAGTGATTGACGCTACTAATTTAGGCCGTAGGCGTAGAAGAATTTTTTTAAAGCAGTTATACAGAACGCCTTGTAAAAAAATATGCTACTTGTTTTTAACTTCGATTGAAGAGTGTAAAAGAAGAAACGCTTTAAGGCAAGGTTACGCTAAAGTGCCCGACGATATTATGCAAAAAATGTGCTGTAATATCGAACTCCCTTACTATTTTGACGGTTTTGACGAAATAGTTCCTATTATTGACGATACGCCCGTTAATTTTGATTACGAGTGGACTTTAAATTTTGACCAAGACAATCCACACCACACTTTAACGCTTGGCGAACATATGCAAAAAGCCTATGATTACGCCGTAAAAAACGATTATAACGAAACTTTAAAAGAAGTAATTAAATACCACGATATAGGCAAATTCTACACTAAAGGCTATTTAAACAGTCGTGGCGAAGTTACTACTCACGCACATTTTTACGGTCACGAAAACTACGGCGCATATTTATACTTAACTTGGCGCTGTTGTGGAAAAAATTTAACAAAAGAACAATTTGAAAAGTATTTATATCAAGCCCTTTTAATTAACTGTCATATGCGCCCGTTAGTGCTTTGGAGAAAACAAGAAGTAGTTAAAAGCAAAGACAAACAATTATTTGGCGAAGAATTTTTTAACGATATAGTTAATTTAAATAAGGCAGATATTTTTGCACATTAGGTGATATTATGACTAAAAATTCTGTTATATGCAATTTAATAAACGATAACCCTTCTACTTGGGAAAAACTTTTAGAAGACTTAGAAATAAAAGTTAGAAAAGACGGTCCGTATGCCATATTTAACTACGGAATTACTTGTGATTTTAAAAATCCTATCGTACAAGAAGCAAGGGGAATAATAATTAATTTAGAAACCTTAGACGTAGTTTGTTGGCCTTTTAGAAAGTTTGGTAACTACAACGAAGGCTACGTTGACCAAATCGACTGGGATAGCGCAAGGGTTTTAGAAAAGGTCGACGGCTCTATCGTAAAACTTTGGTATGACTATGTTTTAGGTAAATGGCAGTTTTCAACAAACGGCGTTATATATAGTGAAAAAGCGCCCGTAAACGGATTAGTGGGCGTTTATTACGGCAATATTATTAAAGAAACTATTAACTATAACGATATTGATTATTCAATTCTAAACAAAGATTACACTTATATTTTTGAACTTGTTAGCCCTACGACGCAAATAGTTGTTAAATACCCTGAACCTATGCTTTACCATTTGGGTACAAGAAACAATAAAACGGGGCAAGAGTATAACGTTGATATAGGAATTATAAAGCCTAAAGAATATCCGTTATGCTGTTTAAGCGACTGCATTGATAGTGTTATCGCATTAAACAAAAACAATGAAGAAATAGACAAAGAAGGTTACGTTGTCGTAGACAAAAACTTTAATAGAATAAAGGTAAAATCGCCAGACTATATTATGATGCACCACGTAGCGTCAAAAGAATACGTTACTAAAAAAGAGTGTTTGGACGTTTTATTAAATCAAAGGGAAAAGTTGGATACGATAATAAAAAATTGCCCGTCTTTCGTGCCCGTAATTAAGTATTACGATTATAAATTAAGCGAACTTTTAGTAACTGCCGACAAAATGTCAATTTTAGCAGTAAGTTTATATAAAGAATACAGTTACGATAGAAAAGCAGTTGCCGACGTTATAAAATCACACCCGTTAAGCGACGTTGGTTTTAAAAGTTTAGCATCAAACAAAAAAGGTAGCCAAATTTTACTTGACTTATCTATTGAAAGAATTTGTAAACTTATTCCAGATTACGTAGCAGAAGACTTAACTTGTCTTTTTTCTAAAAAATAAAGGTAATTATGAGTGATTATAGAAGATTTTTTGTTGATAAAATAAATGATGTGATTACTATTGACGGCGAAGAATTCCGTCACGCAGTAAACGTTTTA
>JAZRCS010000070.1:0-4104 GCA_045659885.1 Christensenellaceae bacterium | reverse complement strand
ATTTATACACTCACACAACGCAGTAAATATTCATTATAACGCTAAATAAGAATATATTGCGACCTTATTAAAATTATATATTATATTTAAAACCAAAAACACGCTGTTTTGCATAATACAAAACAGCGTGTTTTAATTATTTATAATTAACCTTTTTTATATTTTTCAACGTATTTATCACCGTTGCCGTATTTTTCGTAAACGTAGTCAACGTCTTTATCGCCACGACCCGAAAGATTTACGAGTATTGAGCCAGACGGATGAGTTTTAGCGTATTTAATAGCGTAAGCAACTGCGTGCGAACTTTCAATAGCAGGAATAATACCTTCGTATCTTGATAATAAAAAGAAGGCTTCCATCGCTTCTTCGTCGGTTGCAGTAACGTAATTAACTCTTTCTTTATCTCTTAAATAAGCGTGTTCTGGCCCAACACCAGGGTAGTCTAAGCCACTTGCAATTGAATAAACTGGTAATGGTTCGCCGTTTTCGTCTTGTAAAAGGTAACTATCAAATCCGTGAAGTCTACCTTTAGAGCCAAATTGCATAGTTGCAGCGTGGTCGCCAACGTTACTACCTTTGCCTAACGGTTCAACGCCGTAAATTTCAACGGGGTCTGCTAAAAACGGAGTAAACATACCAAGCGAGTTAGAACCACCACCTACGCAAGCGCAAATAGCGTCGGGCATAATTCCCGTCATTTGTAAAAATTGCTCCCTTGCTTCAATGCCTATAACCGATTGAAAATCTCTTACCATTTTAGGGAACGGATGTGGTCCAAGGGTAGAACCTATACAGTAAATAGCGTGGTCGTATTCTTTAAGGTAGGCTTCAAAAGCGGCGTCAACGGCTTCTTTTAAAGTTTTTAAACCTTTAGTTACGGGAATTACGTTTGCGCCAAGCATTTGCATTCTAATAACGTTAGGATATTGTTTTTCAATATCAACTTCACCCATATAAATATCGCACTCAAGTCCAAAATACGCTGCTGCAGTCGCTAACGCTACGCCGTGTTGACCTGCGCCCGTTTCGGCAATCAATTTCTTTTTGCCCATATATTTTGCAAGCAAGCCTTCGCCCATACAATGGTTAAGTTTATGTGCGCCCGTATGGTTTAAATCTTCTCTTTTTAAATAAATTTGACAATTACCAAAAAGTTTAGACAACCTTTCACAATGGTAAACGGGTGTTGGTCTGCCTTGGAATTCTTTTCTAATTCTTCTAAGTTCGTTGATAAATTGCGCAGAGTGGCAAATTGCTTCGTACGCTTTATCAATTTCAATAAAAGCAGGTACAAGTTCTTCTTGTATATAAGCCCCACCGTATTCGCCAAAATATCCGTCTTTTGATGGAAATTCCTTTAAATAATTATTAAATTCAGTGTATTTGTTCATAATATTCTCCTTAAAATAAATTATTCAAAATAATTTACTTTATAAATCGCATAGTTTTTAACCTTTTAAAAATATAAAAGCCCATAAGCGCTAAAATTAGCGTTTATGGGACGAGATTTTCGTGGTGCCACCCAAGTTCGGCGTATCAAACGCCCTTACTACGTGCTATTACACGTGCCACTTTTTAACGATTGTGGTTACCGTCAACTACTACTTGCTTGCGCTTTCGGTTGCCCTCAACAGTCCATTCGCTTAAACTTTAACGTTTCGTTACACCGACCCGAAACTCTCTACGCTTAAAAAATAAGGTACTATTCTGTATCATAGGTTTTATTTTTATTAACTTATTGTTAGTATACCAAATTAAAGCACTACTGTCAAATGATTTTTTATATTTTTACCTATTCTAATAATAAGATTACTTTTAGTACGTTATAAATATTTTAAGTTTTTCGTAAAAATGTGCAAATTGCACAATAAAGTATTGTATTTTTAGTGTAAAAAAATATTGAAAAACAGTTTATTTTGTGCTATAATGTCATAGAAAATTAATTTAGGGGGATTTGTAAAATGGCAAGTTTAAATTTAAAACACATTTACAAAATTTACCAATCAGGTGTTCAAGCAGTTACAGACTTTACTCTTGATATCGAAGATAAAGAGTTTATCGTATTTGTAGGTCCATCTGGTTGTGGTAAATCAACAACACTTCGTATGATTGCTGGTCTTGAAGAAATTTCAGACGGCGAACTTTACATTGACGGCATTAAAATGAACGACGTTCAACCAAAAGATAGAGATATCGCAATGGTTTTCCAAAACTACGCGCTTTATCCACATATGACTGTTTACGATAATATGGCTTTCGGTCTTAAACTTCGTAAAATGCCAAGAGCTGAAATTGACGCAAGGGTTAAAGAAGCAGCTCGTATTCTTGGTCTTGAAACTTACCTTCAAAGAAAGCCAAAGGCTTTATCAGGTGGTCAAAGACAAAGGGTTGCGCTTGGTCGTGCTATCGTTCGTGAACCAAAGGTATTCCTTTTAGACGAACCACTTTCAAACCTTGACGCTAAACTTCGTGCTCAAATGAGAACGGAAATTACTAAACTTCACCATAGACTTGCAACAACTTTCATTTACGTTACACACGACCAAGTTGAAGCAATGACAATGGGTACAAGAATCGTTGTTTTAAAAGACGGCTTTATTCAACAAGTTGACTCTCCACAAAAACTTTATGATTATCCAGCAAATATTTTCGTTGCAGGTTTCATTGGAACTCCACGTATGAATATGTTCGACGCTGTTTTAACTGGAACTAAATCTAAAGTTTACGTTGAATTTGAAGGTTGCAAAATCTTATGTCCAAAAGCAGTAATTAGCAAAATTATCAATCTTGAAGACTACCTTAACACAGGTAAGCCTGTTGTATTAGGTGTTCGTCCTGAAGATTTCCACGATGAAGAAGCGTTTATTAGCAACTCTCCAAACACTTTAATTAACGTTAAAGTAGAAGTTGTTGAAAAACTTGGCGCTGAAACTCTTTTATACTGCGAATTCGCTAAGGAAGAAGAAGTTTTAGAAGAAGGTCAAATTAAGAGTCTTGACGATACTGGTGTTAGCCTTATCGCAAGGGTTGATTCACGTACTAAAACGGAAGTTGACCAAACTATCGAACTTGCTGTTGATATATTACACGCTCACCTTTTCGATAAAGAAACTGAACTTTCTATTCTTGAAGGCGAAGGAACTCCTGCATACGTTCCAACTGTTGAAATTGAAAGACTTGCTAAGTTAAAAGAACTTGAAGAACAAAAACTTGCAGAACAAGAAGCAAAAAAAGCAGATAAAAAACAAGTTAAAGAAGTAGTAGAAGAAGCGCAACAAGAAGAAACTGCTACGGAAGACGTTGCAACAGAAGAAACTCCAGCTGACGCTGAATAATTAAAAATTACAAAATTAAGGATAACGCTTTACCGAGACCCTACAAGGGATTTTTAGACAATATAAAAGACTAACGAAAGGTGTTCGTTAGTCTTTCTTTTTGCTTTGCAAAAACACACGACTTTGCTTGCAAAGTATAGTGTGCTATACTTAAACAATTATAATCTTTCAACTTACTACATTTTCATATTTCTTCTTTAATAGTTTGTAATAATTTTCATTTGATTTATCGCCGTTATTATCAGGAAAAAGGCAATACGGCAAACTGTCCGTATTACGGTGTTTTATAACGCACGCACAGCATTTTCCGTGATTAGGACACGTTGTTTTCGGGCAAATACATACTTTTGCGTTTTCACAAGACATAACATTACCCCTTATTTTGACACCCACAACCGCAGGTACAAACTTTTGCGGAATCTTCTTCCGCCATTTTTCCCTTTATAAGCGATTCAATTTGCTCAACCGACAACATTCTGCCCATAGCAACCACTTTTCCATCAATTACGATAGCAGGTAGCGACATAACGCCGTATTTCATAATTTCCATTGTATCGGCTATGTTTACAGGCGTTTCGATACCGCAATTTTTCGCAGCAATCACAGCGTTTTCGTGATTTTGTTTGGATTTTTTGCAACAAGCACCAAGAGTAATAAGTTTCATAATATATATCTCCTTAATTTTATTAAACGAATAAGAAATTAAAGGCGTTAAAAGTAAAGCCTATAATCATAATGCCGACTACAACGATAAAGATAAACCAAAATA
>JAZRCS010000069.1:0-6414 GCA_045659885.1 Christensenellaceae bacterium | reverse complement strand
AAGCGTAGTATCGCTTTCAACTTTACCGTCTTTAATTCTAATTATTCTATCTGCGTATTTTTCTGCAAGTTCAATATCGTGTGAAACAACTATAACTAACTTTTCTTTACTTAATTTTTTAAGAACGTTCATTACTTGAATGCCCGTTTGACTATCAAGCGCGCCCGTTGGTTCGTCAGCCATAATTATACTTGGGTTTTTAATTAACGCCCTTGCTATTGCTACCCTTTGCTTTTGTCCACCAGATAATTGCGAAGGTTTCCTTTTTTCAAGGCCTTTTATTCCAACTAACTCTAAAAGATAATTAAAATATTCTTTATCTGCCTTTTTGCCTTGCAATTCATTTGCTATGCAAATATTTTTTTCAACGGTATAATCTTGTAATAAATTGTATTCTTGGAATACGAAACCAATAAAGGTATTACGGTAAGCGTCGTACTCTTTATCGGTTAACGAAGATAAGGCCCTACCATTTACAACGATTTCACCATCGTCAATACCGTCAAGCCCACCTATTACGTTAAGCATAGTAGTTTTCCCACTGCCAGATTGACCCGTTATAAAAACTAAACCCTTTTCTTCAAAATTTAATGATACGCCGTTTAAAGCATAAGTTAACCCTGCTTTAGTCGTGTATATTTTTTTAACTTTAATTAGTTCTAACATAATTAAATTGTATCATATTTTCTTTAATTTAGCAACAACTATTACTGCTATAGAAAAATTTTTACTTTTTGTATCTTTATAAATTAAAAAAGTTTTAACAAAATTGTTAAAACTTTTTTCAATTATTAAATCTTTTTCCACGTTTTTGAACTAAAAAGTATTAAAACGGGCAAAATTTCTAATCTACCCAGCAACATTGTAAGTGAAAGTAAAATTTTAGAAATAGGACTATAAGATGCATAACACGCATAAGGTCCTACTGCTTCAAATCCCGGTCCTATATTACATATACAAGCAAGCGTTGACGAGAAGTTTGTAAAAAATCCGTGCGTTACTTGATACGTCCCAGCATCTGAAACTACCGTTATAACTTTACCGTTAACAGGGTCAAATGATAATAATAGTATTACGAAAATAAATATAAAGAAATACAACGTCAAGTATGCAAATACGTCGTTAATCGTTTTTTCTTCAATAGTTTTACCTTCAAATTTTGCTTTTGGTACGTATCTTGGATTTATTAACGTTCTAATACGAATATACGCGCCTTTAACTGCAATTATTATTCTTGAAAGTTTAATACCACCTGCAGTTGAACCTGCCATCGAGCCCATAAACATTAAAACGACTAATATCGTAACGGCAAGCATAGGCCACGTCGCAAAGTCGGTTGTCGTAAACCCTGCCGTAGATATTAAAGAGGCTACTTGGAATAAAGAGTGCCTAAATGTTTCTTCGGTAGTGTATGCTTGTGGAAAAGTTTCAAATCTCCAAAGCAAACTACAAAAAATTGAACAAACGGCTACGGCTATTATAATAAAGTAACTTCTAAATTCTTCACTTTTTAACACTTGTTTCGCTTTACCTATTAAAAGCAAATAGTAAATACTAAAATTGCAACCGAACAATATTAAAAAGATAGCCATTACGTATTGTGAAAATGGATTAAAAAGTTGCATACTGCCTGGTATAAAACTAAACCCACCTGTTCCAGCGCAACCAAACGACGCAAGTATACTAAAAAATACTTTATCGTTTTCATAGCCTTGAATAGGCTTATCACACAAAAGTAAGATAAATTCAAGTGCCGTAAGACCAGCGTAAATCAAGTATAATATTCTTGTCGTAACCTTCATTTTAGATACGATTTTACCAACTTGTGGACCTGGACTTTCTGCACGAAGTAAGTGCATTGAAGAACCTTCTTTGCTTTCGGGTATAAATATAAGCACGAATACTAAAATACCCATACCACCTATCCAATGCGAAAAACTACGCCAAAATAATGAAGAGCGTGAAAGAGCAGTTACGTCACTTACTAAACTTGCGCCCGTCGTAGTAAATCCCGACATTATTTCAAAACAAGCGTCGATAAAGTTTGGTATTTCTTTATTTATAACGAAAGGAATTGCGCCGAATAACGCCATAACTATCCATACTAAAGCAGTCAAAGCAAAACCTTCTTTTTGATATAAGGCTTGACTTTTAGGCTTTAAATACTGTAATAAAAATCCCGTTATTAAAAGCAAGCAAATAGGCACGAAAAATGCAATTTTATTTGTAAACGATTCCTTGTATATAAAACTTACTAAAAGTGGCGCTAACATCAACACCCCTTCAAGTATCATTATTTTACCAAGAATTTTTCCGAGTTTTTTATAATTCATGTTAATCACCCTTACTCGAAAATATCGTTTAAATCGTCAAACTTTTTATGAGTCGTTACGACGATAACGTTATCGTTTAATTCAATAGTCGTATTGCCGTCTGGGAATATTACTTCCGTACCCCTTAATATACATGCTACTAAACAATTCTTTTTTATTTTTAAATCTCTTAACGGTACGTTGTAAAATTTTTCTTCACGTTTTGCTAAAAATTCAAGTGCCTCTACTCTATTTTCTACCATATTGTATAACGTGAGTACGTTACTGCCTTTAGAATTTTCAAGCGCTCTTATATACCCATTGATACGATTTGCAACGATTTCTTTTGGAGATACGTTTAACCCTATACCAAGTTCGGCTAAAACGTGGTATAAGTCTTCGTCTTTAATTTGAGTGATAGTCTTTCTAACTTTCATTTTATTAGCAAACATTGATACGACCATATTTTCTTGGTCTATATCGGATATTGCAACGAAAGCATCCATACTTTCAATACCTTCTTCAACAAGTAAATCGTGATGAACTCCGTTCCCTTTTACAACGGTTACCTTTGGTAAATTTTCGGCAAGTTCTTCAGCCGTTTTTAAATCTTTTTCAATAAGTATTACCTTGCACCTTTTTTTAGACAACTCTTCGGCAAGATAAAAACCCGTTTTATTACCACCAACAATCATTATGTTTTTAAGTGGCGATTCAACTACTTTTATTTCCGACAAAAAGTCTCTTAACGATTTAGCGTCAGAAGTAAAATAAATTCTATCGCCTTCTTTTATTTCAAAATTGCCCGATGGAATAATAACTTCATTATCCCTTTGCACGGCACAAATAAGTACTTTAGTTTTTATCTTTTTACCAAAAGTTATTAAAGTTTCACCTACTAATTTGCAATCTTTTTCAACTACCATTTCTACGAGCAATACTCTACCCATTGCAAATCTATCAACGTTTAAAATTTCAGGCAAACTAATAAGATTTACTATTTCGGTTGCCGTATCTTTTTCGGGATTTACTATCATTGATATCCCTAAATCGTCTTTCATTTTTAATATTTGTTGACTATATTCGGGTGTCCTTACTCGCGCTATAGTGTTTTTAACGCCAAGTTTTTTAGACACGAAACACGCAAACACGTTAAGTTCATCGCTTTTAGTTAACGCTATAACGACGTCGGCATCTTCTACGCCTGCTTCCTTTTGAATATCTAAAGATGCGCCGTTACCAACTATACCTTGCACGTCGTATCTTTCTATTAATCTTTCTATTTTTTCTTTGTTTTCGTCTATTATTGTAATAGTGTGGTCTTCTAATGATAAACTTTTTAAAATTGCTTCCCCTATCGTTCCAAGACCGATTATAACTATTTTCATTTTTCGCCTCCTAATAATTGACGATTTTGTAGTATTATACTCTTTATTTTTTACCTTGTCAAATTAACAATTAAAATTCTTTATACCCTTAGTTTTGATGACTTTTAATCCACTCTACTAAATTTTCGTACGTTTTGCTGTTTTGTGCTAACGATAAACCCAAATCTATTAATTCGTCGTCAGTATAATTTAATTTAACTCCGTTTACTTCTAAAAATGTTAGCATTGTTAATAATCCTATTCTTTTATTGCCGTCTAAAAATGCATGGTTAGATATTAAATTATAACAAAGTCTTGCACCCTTCTCTATAACGGTCGGGTATAATTCTTGCCCCATAAAAGTTTGGTAAATTGAATTTGTTGCCGAATCTAACAATGCATATTCTCTAATACCTTCGCCACCACCAGAATATTCTACAACTATTTTATGTATATTTTCAATCATTTCAATATCAAATTTTATCATTTTGCAAGTTCCTTAAACGCGTTAATGTGTTTTTTTATTATTCTGGTTGCTACCTTTAAAATTTCTTCTTGACTTGCCGAGGGAACTTTCTTATCAATATTGTTTTTATCCTTTTTATTCATAAAACACCTTAATTAAATTTTTAATCTATTATATTGTAACATATTTATTTAAAAAAGACAAACGGCTATTTTTGTATCTGTATTTATTTGATTTTCGTTTATAATTTTTTAATAACGGTTGACTTTATTTAGTTATTAGTTTACAATAATTTAATAAATACTTTATTAAGGAGAACTTTATGGCAAGACTTATAATAGGTGCAGACGTTGTACCTACCCCGATAAACGCCCATCACTTCGTTAGTGGCGAAATGCAAAACGTTGTTACTGCAGATATTTTAAAAATTTTACAAGACGCTGACTTCGTTGCCGTTAATTTAGAAGTTCCGTTAACCGACGTTGAAGATAAACTTGAAAAAGCAGGACCAAATTTAATGGCCCCTACAAACACGATTACAGGTTATAAAAAATTAAATATTGATTTAGTTACTACTGCAAACAATCATATTTTAGACCAAAGTAAAAGTGGTTTTGAAAGCACTTTAAAAGTTTTAAAAGAAAACGGAATTGAATACGTTGGCTCTGGCTACACTTATGAAGATGCTTATCAAACTAAATATTTTAATATAGGTGGCAAAAAAATAGGTTTTTACGCTACTTGTCAACACGAATTTTCGTGGGTACAAGACTATGGCTTTGGCGCAAACGGTTTCGATATGTTTGAAACTTTCGACCATATTGAAAAAGCAAAAAAAGAGTGTGATTACTTAATTGTATTATATCACGCAGGTATTGAACATTATAGATATTTTGCTCCGTTTGAACAAAAAGTATGTCGCAAAATGATTGATAAAGGAGCAAATTTAGTAGTATTACAACACTCACATTGCGTTAACTGTGAAGAAGATTATAAAGGTGGTAAAATTATATACGGTCAAGGCAACTTCATTTTTGAAAAACGTGATAACGAGTGTTGGAAAACATCTATGCTTATTACCGTTGATATTGAAAACGACGATTATAAAATAGGCTATATCCCACTTGACAAACATAACGGCATTACCGAAATTGATAAATCAGGTGAAGTTATGAACGGTTATTTTGCTCGTACCGAAGAAGTTAAAGACGCTAAAAAGGTTGAAGACTATTATTACGACTTTGGCAGAAGAAAAATGTGCTTTTTCACTAATATTGCAATAGGCTCGCGCAGTAATAAATGGATAAACCATATAGTACAAAAAATTAACTACGGCTATGGCAACAAACTTTTATTAGAAAATGAAAAATCGAGAGTTCCGTTAAGCAATTATCTTTCTAACCCTGCTCATTACGAACTTGTTTTATACGTATTAAAACAATACCCTATTAAAGAAAAAGAGTGGCAAGAAAAAAAGAATAATGAAGATAAAAAATAATATTAAATAATAAAACACGCTATTCACCTAAGTGAGTAGCGTGTTTTAGTTATATTTTTAAAAAAGTAAACTGTCGGTTTTTTCAATTAACACTTTTAACATTTCTTTACATCTTGCTATTATGATAGAACTTTCAGGTTCGTTTGGACGACGAATTGAACGGCGTAACATACGCGTATATCCTATTATCATTGCTTTTTCATTAACGCTTTGACAGTAATCTTCGTCATCAGTACCAAGATATAATTTAAGCGATTCTTTCCAAAATCTTCCTGCCGTTTCAAAATCATAACCGAAAAACTTTATCATATTTAGGTAATTTTAATATTCTATTACCACGTGTAAATTTGCAAGCACGTACGCTTTTTGTACGGTGTATTTGCCAACTTTAAAAATATAATCAAAAAACGCTTTGTCTTTTTCACCGTATTTATCCACCAAAATTTGTTCAACTTCTTTAGTGGTACTCCTTTTTGCTTTTGCGATTCCTCGCCTTAAATAATCAGTTTTTCCATATCAAACCCACAAATTTTATTTAAAATTTCCATAAGTTGCTCTTGATAAATAAGTTTATATTCGGTATCTTTTAAAATTTCTTTAATCTCGACTATTTCTGTAAATGAAGGCGTATCTTCGTATTTCTTCAAAGACAACAACTTGATTTTTCTATCGTTTAGACAAATGTGCTTTACTTTAATGCGTTAGTTGTATGTTTTTGATTTTGCGATTTTGTGCGTAGGATTGCGCTTCTTATGTGGTAGTCCCTGCGGG
>JAZRCS010000068.1:0-1665 GCA_045659885.1 Christensenellaceae bacterium | reverse complement strand
CCCATTGAGAAGGTTTTTCTTGGTAACGCTCCGTCAAACATAACCGTTTTAAAAAGTTCAGATTTGCCCATGCCTGAGAAGATAAAGCCGATTGCATTTTCTTGACTTGCTAATTCTTCAACCGAACTTTCACCGTGAATATAATCAACGACTGCTTTAGGGTTCTTTGCAATATAATCGTCGATAAATTTTTGCAAAGTTGCAACGGTTAATTGAAGATTTGGTTTTTCAATAACAAGCGTTTGTTTGTTTTTGCCGTAGTAACAGTCAATAACTTGCTTTTCAGCGCTACCTTGTAAATTAAGGGCGTACGTTTTAAGTTCATCTAACACTTCTTGAGGATTTACGTTAAATAACACCCTATAAATAGGCTCGAATTTTAATGAATCGTCGTGTATGTTCACGATTTCAGCAAGAGCATATCTTGCTGGGTGCGTCAAGGCTTTTTCTTCACCGATTTTTGCCTTAATTTCTTCATAAGACGCTTTTGCCGTTGCAAGCGAGTGGTTACCGTCGCCTACTGCAAAAAGTAAAGGTGTTAAGTTTTTGTCACCGTATCTACTTTCAATTTTTTCAGGAGTAATAAGACTGTCTAACGCTTTAGAAAAATTTTCTATATTTTCATTAGTCATTGTTACGCCTTTAATACGTCCACCATTAAGCATAAGGTCGGTATCGTAAACTACCGTGCCGTTACAAGTTTTAGAAAGTGGTTCGATTGCCGTTTTTTCAGCGTCGTCGATTAAAAGCATAACGTGTGGAAGTTCGATTTCAGCGTTTCTTCTAATAGCAACGCGTGGTGGAATTCTTTCTTCAACAGTTGCCTCAGTCGCCCTAATAAGCGAAGTTGCGCCTTTGTGATAGTCGTAACACTCAAGGTCGATTGCCATTACAACGCCTTTACGAATAGTTCCGTCAGATTGCGTGCGCTCAACGTAGATTGCCGTATCTTTAATAGGGAACAATACGCCGTCAAGATATTCCCCCATAGTTTTGTTAATTTGTGGAATTAAATTTTCAGCGTTGTCAAGGTAGACTTCAGGTAAAGTTATATTTAAAGTTGACGGAGAAGAGCCAACTTCGCTTTTAACCTTTTCCCAGTACTTTGGTTGGCTTGTAAACTGGTCGCAAGCAATTACAGCCCACTTATATGGACTAACTTTTTTAAAATCTGGCAATAAAATATCAGTAGTTTTATAGCATTTATTATTCATAGATAAATTCCTTTAATTTTAAATTTTGTTATAAAATAACAACTCCGGTTTCGTTAAGTACTAAAAGTATCATGTAAATAGCGTAAATTGCAAGTAACGCAAAGCCTTGCCACTTTTTAAATTTGCCCGTAATAATTGTAGGAATAACTGCAACCGCACAAGCTAAAATACAAACAGGAAAATCGAAAACAAGATTAATTCTTTCGACAGGAAGTGGCGTTCCGTTTATAACTGCGCATAAAGGCAATATTAAAGTTGCATCAATAATATTTGCGCCTACGATATTACCAACCGAAAGCGACGATTCTTTTTTACGAATTGCCGTAAGCGTCGTAACGAGTTCAGGAAGTGAAGTTCCTAAAGCAATTACCGTAAAACCGATAATAGTTTCACTAATTCCTACGCTAGTAGCAATAGTCTTTCCAGAAGAAACAAGGAATTCTGCGCCAAA
>JAZRCS010000067.1:0-44115 GCA_045659885.1 Christensenellaceae bacterium | reverse complement strand
TTTCTGCGCCTCTTGAAAGAGCCTCTATCCCCATAGAGCCTGTCCCACAAAAAAGGTCCAAAAAACTTGCCAAGTTAAGTTTAGAATTGATTATATTAAAGATAGATTCTTTTGCTCTATCACTCGTTGGACGAATATCTTGTCCTTCAAAAGTTTTTAATTTTTTACCACGGTATTTACCGGCAATAACTCTCATTATAAATATACCTTTTCTGCTCTTTTCGTAACGTTAACTAAAATTTCGTATATCGAAGTTGCGTATTTTTTAGCGTAATCGACAGCGTTATCTAATATAACGGTATAGTCGCCACTTGTAACATTTGATACTGCGCTTAACTCCATACATAACGGTTTAATTGAATTTAATACGCCTTTTTGTAAAAATCCGTCGCTATAACCAAGTCTTATTATATAGGCTTTATCGTTTTTAGATACGTCGTCACCGTAAAGTAGCGTTTTACCTTTTAAACTATTCCTTTTAAGTAACACGCGCGCTTTTATCTTCATTATAGGACTAACTATTATTTTAGACGATTTATACGGAGTATAACCGTAAAATAAAAGCCCTATTCTTACCATATCTAATTGATATTTATCGTCTTTTAAAAGTCCACTACTTGCCGATACGTGTAAAATTATGTTTTCGTCGTATTCTTTTATAGGCTCTGCTAAATATAAAAAATTATATAACTGACTGTCCGTTAACCTTTGATTTTCTGCTTTTGAAAAATGTGAAAAAGCACCCGTGATTTTTACGTATTTACTTTCTTTTATTAAATCAACGGCTTTTTTAATTTGACTTAAATTATCAAAGCCAAGTCTATTCATTCCCGAATTAATAGCAATATGAACGTACGCCCTTTTTTCGAGTGAATTAGACGCGTTTATTACCCTTAAAACCTCGTCAATACTACTAACCGATATAGTTATTTCGTATTCGATTAACCTTTCAACGTTTTCATTAAAAGACGGAGTTAATAATAAAATAGGTTTGTCTATACCACTAAACCTTAACTGGTACGCTTCGCTATCAAGTGCGCAAGCGTAATAATCAACGAAAGGATATAACGTGCTTGCAACTTCAATTATTCCGTGTCCGTATGCGTCGGCTTTAACTACTGCACAAAGTTTTACGTTAGGTTTTAAAAAACTTTTAACGTTTATAGCGTTACTTCTTAAAGCATTTAAATCAATTTCGGCTATTATCGGTAAAGACATATTTACACCCCTTCACCTATTATATGCCAAAATATTTTTTTTGATTATTTTTTTAAAAAAAGTCAATAATTAAAATATGAACTTTTTTATTGGATTTATCGTTGGAATTTTACTTGGTGGTAATTTAGGTTTTTTAATTACTTGCCTATTTGTAAATAACAAAAGAAATTAATTTACCTTATTTAAAACACCATTTTGATATTCATATACCGTATCGCAATAACTTTCAGTTGCGTTTTTATGCGAAACGGCAATAATAGTTAAATCGTAGTTTTTAAATATATTATTTAAAATTTGCTTTTCCGTTTGAGCGTCTAAACTGCTTGTTACCTCGTCTAAAATAAGTATTTTAGAGTTTGTATATAGCGCCCTTGCTATTGCAACCCTTTGACGTTGTCCTTCGCTTAAAGATAAACCTTTTTCGCCTATATAAGTCATATCACCGTTAGGTAAAACGTCAATCAATTCTTTTAAGCAAGCGTTTTCGATTGCTTTTTCGTAATCTTCTTTATCATACTTTCTAAAGAAACAAATATTTTCCCTTAAAGTCGCAGAATAAAGCATATTCCCTTGAAAAACGGGAGCAAATAAATTATATGAATTATATAAATCAATTTGTTTATCACCCGATAAAACTACTGCTTTACCTTGATTTGTAGCGTAAACACCCGTAATAATTTTTAAAAGAGTGCTTTTACCTATGCCCGACTGCCCTTTAATTAATATTTTTTGTCCTTTTTCAATAGTTAAAGATAAGTTTTTTAATACTTCTTGCTCGCCGTTATAACTAAACGTAACGTCGTCTAAAACTATTTTATCAAACTCATCTACTTTTTCGTAATTAATTTTTCCTTTTTCGTTTAAAAGACTTTCAATTCTATCAAACGAAACTTGCATTTCATAAAAAGACGTAACGGCGTTACCTAAAAAGGCAAACGGAGTGCGAATTTGCATAACAAGTTGCAACATCGCCGTTAAAACGCCAAAATCTACGCCTTGAACGTTATTAAATATACCAAATGCGCACCATATAAGAGTTACTACGTAAAAACCTACGAACATAAATCCCGTTGCATCGCTTATTATTTGATTAAAATATTTTTGTTTCTTTTTAGCCTTTTCGTATTCTTGTAATTTTATATCGTTAGCGTCTATAACAACTTGTTCGCCACGATAAGATTTTACTATTAAAGCATTATCAATATTATCGTTTATAAAACTTAAACATTGACTATCCTTTTTTAAAGTATTTTTGTAAAGTTTTGCGCTAATTTTTCTAACGAAAAACGTTATAAAGATTATAGAAATTCCAACTAATAAAATTATTAAAGTAAATATCGGTTGCAATAAATATAAAACGACAACGGTTGTTATAATTTTTACGATATTTGAAAAAATTGCAGGTAATAGCGTAACGTATGCTCCCGATAAAAGCACTGTATCGTTATTTAGTACCGATAATAACTGCCCACTTTTAACGCTTGATAAATTTAAATAGTCGTTATCTATATAACCCGAAAAAACAAGTTTTTTAAGATTAATTTCCGTTTGAATTTTAAGTTTTTCAGAAACTAATTTTACTATTATAGATAAAACGTAAGATATTACTACCGTTAATACGCATATAACGCATTTTAAAATCAAATCGTGTACGTCTTTATAATTAGTAGCGCTATTAATTAAATCTTTAACCGTAATAGCAAAATATACCGTAATTATTGATTGCAGTATTGAAAAAGCGTAAACTAAAACGTGTAATATACCCAGATTACCTATTAAGTTTTTGATTTTGTTAAACACTTTAAACATAACGCTCCAAATTAATGATGGTCGATAGTATAAGTTGGCACAAGATTAGAAACAAGTTCTTTAATATCGTCTACTTCGTCATACGCCGATTTTTCAAGTAATTTTAAATATTTATATAATTTTTCATCGTCAAATTCAATAGGCTTACCTATGCTAATCAACTCATTTTCCGTTTTAAGCATACCTTCTTCATCCATAAGCCTTTCTTCGTATAATTTTTCGCCAGGTCTTAATCCCGTAAATACTATATCTATATCGACGTAAGGACGATATCCTGCAAGTTTAATTAAGTTTTCTGCAAGGTCGACGATTTTTACAGGAGACCCCATATCTAATACGAAAATTTCGCCACCCTTTGCATAAACGCACGCTTGTAACACTAAACTTACGGCCTCAGGTATAGTCATAAAAAATCTTGTAATACCTTTGTGCGTAACGGTAATAGGCCCACCTTCAACGATTTGTTGTTTAAAAAATGGTATTACCGAACCATTTGAGCCTAATACGTTACCAAACCTAACTGCTACGAAATTAGTTTTACTTTTCTTAGCAAAAGATTGAATAATCATTTCACAAATACGTTTTGTCGCACCCATAACGTTGGTTGGATTAACAGCCTTGTCGGTAGAAATTAAAACAAATCTTTTTACGTTGTATTTATCTGCCATAAACGCCGTGTTATAAGTGCCCATAACGTTATTTTTAACAGCCTCGTTAGGCGAAGTTTCCATTAAAGGAACGTGCTTGTGTGCTGCAGCGTGAAAAACTATGCTTGGCTTATATTTTTTAAATACGTCTTCTAATTTAGACTTGTCCCTAACACTACCTATAAGCGTTATAAATTTTAAGTCGGGATATGATTTTTTTAATTCCCTTTCTAAAACGTAAGTAGTATTTTCGTAAATATCAAAAATTATTAAAAACTTAGGGTTTTTACTTGCAATTTGTCTACAAAGTTCACTACCTATCGAGCCACTACCACCCGTTACTAATACGACTTTATTTTCAATAGTTTGCATTATTTCTTCGTCGTCAACGGTAATTTGTTCCCTACCTAATAAATCTTTAACGTCAATTTCGTTCATAGTAAGTTTATTAGTAGTTCCTATTTCGCAAATTTCTTTAACAGAGTACACTTTTAAGCCGGTTTTTACGCATTGTTCGTAAATTTCTTTTTTACGTAAAATTGAAACGGAAGGCAAGCAAACTACTATTATTTGCGCCTTATACTTATTAGCATATTTTTCAACGCTACTAATAGGACCTTCTACTTTAACGCCTAATATTTCGGTTTTTTGTTTATTTTTATCGTCATCTAATAAGCAAACAGGTTTTAATTTGTTTTTGTTTGCTAATTGAATTTCCCTTAAAAATAACGATGCCGAAACGCCTGCACCTATTATTATTGCCCTTCTATCGTCTTTATCGGTTTTCTTTAAAAAGACGTGACGTACGTGGTCGTACATCCTTAAAACCGTTCTTGATGCAAGATAAAAAACGAATAAAATTAATAAATAACTTATAAGCCATCTATCACCAAGAGAAATTTTTGTAAAAACGACAGTCGTTAAAAATGCAACGAAAACCGTTAACGAATAAACGATTGCAGTTTTTAAAACGTATGACGCCGTTACAGTAAACGGGTCGAATAAATAGGTTCTAAAAAAGAAGTTAAAACCCATAAATGCAACTACGTTAATAATGATAAAAACATATTTTGAAAATACGTTTACACCTTCACCACTAAGTAATAATCCAAAATAAAAAGAAAGAAAAATTATAATCAAATCTATTACAGCATAACTAACGGCAATTAAAATTTTATTTGCGTTTGTATTTTTATTCACCATAATACCCCCACGCATATCTTTAAATATATACAATATATTTAATTTTACTACAGTTTTAGCGAATTGTCAATATTGAGTTAAAATTTAATAAAACAACGTTGAAAAAAATAAAAAAACGTGTTATAATGCTTTTATGAGTTACAGTATTTCAACTATGTTCGTATGGCGCTTTTTTAACGACGAATACGACTGCCCTATATGTAAATTAAAATCAAAAATTGAAAGTGATTTAATTGATTTGTATTTAAGTGAAGCCGTTATGGAAGACGACGAGCGTAAACTTGTAAACGAATACGGTTTTTGTCAAAATCATTACGACGTTATGTATTCATCAAAAAACAAGTTAGGCTTAGCCTTACAATTAAAATCACGTCTTTATACTATAAACGAGCAAATTAAATTGCCTAAAGACTATAACCAAGCAAAAAAACAAGCCGAAATTTTAGATAAAAAAACTTGTAGTTGCATTATTTGTAAGCGCCTTAACGCAACTATGGATAGATATTATCAAACGATTGCCAAAATGTTTGACAAAGAAGAAAAGTTTAAAAATGAAAATTTTAAACAAGTAAAAGGCTTATGTTTAACACACTATACAAAGTTGCTTGAGCACGCTAATTACGCTAAATCTTCTTGTAACGAATTTTTAAAAGTAATTTACGAAAAGGCAAAAGCGTACGCTAATTCTTTATACGAAAACGTTGACAAGTTTACTTTAACCTTTGATTATAGGAACAACAAACTACCCGATAAAGAAACGGCGTCGGCGTTAAAAAGGGCAAGATATTACTTTTATACTCCACCCACTTCAACACGTAATATTAAATAAAAATATTGATAATTTAATTATTTGCAATAAACAAAAAAATCTCAATTTTCATTGAGATTTTTTTCATTATTTTTTCTTTTTAAAACAATCGATTATATCAAACGAATTTATAAAAGAACAAATTTTATTTTGGCTATTTTTTTCTATTACCTTATATATTAAGTTTGTTATAAAGTAAGCAATTACACCTGCAAGCGAGCCAGAGATAATTCCACCGATAACGTCGGTCGTATAATGCACTACTAAGTAAATTCGTGAAAATGCAACTAATAAAGCAAAGATAAATAAAGTCCAACTATACTTTTTGTTTTTACTTAAAAAGAAAGCCATTGCACAAGCAAATGCCGACGTAGTATGTCCCGACGGAAATGAAAATTCACTTTCTTTAGACGCGCCTACTGCTTGCCATAAAATTTTAAATTCTTCAACGGTGTACGGTCTTGGTCTTTGTACTGCGTTTTTTAAAATAATATTAGTAAATAAACCACCTAAAACTATTGCTAACAAAATACAAACGCCTGCTTTACGGTGCTTTAAAAATAATAAAAGAATAACGCCTAAGGCTATAAAAAACCAACCTTTATCACCAAAAAAAGTTATAAACTCAAAAAATGGAGTTAAAAAACTACCTGCAACGTTTGTTAACCTATTAACAAACAAAAACATTGCTTTGTCAAATCCGTAAAATGCCGTATTTAAAAATAATGCCATAATACTCCCCTTAGCGTAATTATTATACGCTTTTATTTTTTTTAATATTAAATAAAATTTAATTATTCTTGTTCGTCTTGCTCGTCTTGTTCGTCGATTTTAAAAAATTCGTCGTTGAACACGCTTAACACGTGGTCGAGTTTTTCTAAAATTTTATCTTTACCGTAACCCGTTTCACTTGAAACTGCAAGTACGCTTTCTTGCCCTATTGCAAAAAATTTACCTATTTCGGCACGTCTTTGAAAAATTCTCGTCTTACCGATTTTATCACTTTTAGTTGCAATAACGGTAAACGGAATTGCGTAGTGATGAAGATAATTTATCATATTTACGTCGTCTTTAGTCGGCTCGTGCCTAATATCAACGAGCGATAAAACGTGCGTTACTTTTTGCTTGCAACTAAAAAATTCTTCTAAAAGTTCGCCCCATTTTTGCTTTTCGGTTTTAGAAACTTGCGCAAATCCGTAACCTGGTAAATCGGCAAGGATAAACTCGCCAAAATCAAAGTAGTTTACAAGCCTTGTTCTACCTGGAGTTACCGAAGTTTTTGCAAGTTTTTTTCTATTAGCCAAACAATTTATTAACGAACTTTTACCTACGTTAGACTTGCCACAAATAGCAATTAACGGTTTATCTACCATTAAAAAATCTTTTTTATTTGCTACGGAAGTAATAAATTCTGCATTTTTAATAATCATAATACACCTTAATTTTCAACACAAAGTTTATAAACTTCGTCATATTTACTTACGGGGTGGAAGGTTATTTTAGAAGAAATTTCACTTGGTATTTCTTCTAAATCTTTTAAGTTTGCTTTAGGAATAATTATATCTTTAATTCCAAGCCTATATGCACTAAGCGCCTTTTCTTTAAGTCCACCTATTGCTAAAACGTTGCCACGTAAGGTAATTTCACCCGTCATAGCGTAACTTCTTTTAGACTTTTTATTCGTAAAGGCTGAAAGCATTGCCGTACAAATCGTTATACCTGCGCTTGGACCGTCTTTAGGCGTAGCGCCTTCAGGAACGTGTAAATGTACGTCGGTTTCTTCAAATACGCTTGGATTTATTCCGTATTTTTCGGCGTTCGCCCTTATATAATTTAGCGCCGTTTTAGCACTTTCTTGCATAACGTCACCAAGTTTACCCGTGAGAGATAATACACCCTTACCTTTCATTAAGGCAACTTCAATAGTTAAAGTAGTGCCACCTAAACTCGTCCATGCTAAGCCTGTAGCCGAGCCTACTTCGTCCTTTTCAATTTGATTTTCTTTTATAAATCTACGAGAGCCTAAATATTCTTTAACGGTATTTTTATTAACCGTTTGCTTTTTGAAGTCGTCACTTGTTGCAAGCATTGTAGCAATACGCCTACAAACTTTAGCAATTTGTTGGTCAAGTTTTCTAACACCTGCCTCTAAAGTATAACCTTCAACAATTTCTTTAACTGCGCTTTCAGTAAAATTAATATGCTTTGAAGAAAGTCCATTTGCTTTAATTTGTTTAGGACATAAATATTTTAAACCTATTTGCACCTTTTCTTCTAAAGTATATCCTTGAATTTCAATAACTTCCATTCTATCTAAAAGTGGCGCTGGGATAGTGTCTAAACTGTTTGCCGTTGTTATAAACATAACTTTAGATAAGTCGTATGGAATTTCTAAATATCTATCCCTAAAAGTAGCGTTTTGTTCTGGGTCTAAAACTTCAAGTAAAGCGCTTGCAGGGTCGCCCCTTAAATCGCTTGAAAGTTTATCTATTTCGTCAAGCAAGAAGACGGGGTTAATAGTACCCGAATCACGCATACCGTAAATAATTCTACCTGGCATTGCGCCTATATAAGCTTTTCTGTGTCCCCTAATTTCAGCCTCGTCTTTAACGCCACCTAAACTCATTCTAACTAACTTTCTATTAAGTGACCTTGCAATAGATATTGCTATTGACGTTTTACCTACCCCTGGTGGTCCAACTAAACATAAAATAGGACCTTTTAAAGAGTTTGTTAATTTTAAAACGGCAAGATATTCGACGATACGCTTTTTTACTTTATCTAAACCAAAATGGTCTTGTTCTAATATTTTTTGACAGTCGACTAATTTTTCGGTGTCAACGCTTTCGGTGTTAAAAGGCAAGTCGATAATCCAGTCAAGATACGAGCGAATTACCGTGTAATCTGGCGAAGACGGTTGCATTCTTGACATTTTATTTAATTCTTTAAGCACCTTTTCTTGACTTTCTTTAGGAAGTTTTTTATTAATAATTTGCTCGCGCAATTTTTCAATTTCTTCTTCGTCGTCACCAAGTTCTTTGTGAATTGCTTTAAGTTGCTCCCTTAAATAAAATTCTTTTTGCCCCTTTTCAACGCTCTTTTTAACGCTTTCGGCAATACGCTTTTCGGTTTTTACAATTTCAATTTCACTAAGCATTAATTCTTTAACTTTGTTAAGTCTTTCAAACTCATCTGTACACTCTAACAAATATTGCTTTTCTAAAAACTTAAACGGCAAGTTAAAGGCTACGGCGTTAACGAATTCTTCAGCGTCTTCAAAATCCATAATTACGTCAACAAGCGACGACGGTAATTTGTATAAAGACGCGTTTTCTAAAAAGATTTGTTTTAAATTCCTTAAAAGCGCCTCAGTTTCAACTTTGTCGCCTTTTATAGTTTCAAGTTCTTCAACTTTAAAGCAAAAATAATTTACGCTATTATCTTGCATTAAAATTTTCGCCCTATATAAACCTTCGATAGTAACCCTGTAATTTTCGCCGTTTATTTTGCTTAAATTACCTACACGACAAACCGTTCCTATAGTGTATAAATCGTCACTTTTAGGAAGTTCTAAAGTCTTGTCTTTTTGACTTACTACGAATAATAATTTTTCTTCTTTAATAGACGCGTTAATTGCGTTTAACGATTGAATTCTACCAACGTCTAACGAAGTGTAAACGTTAGGTAAAACAACCTTGCCTTTTAACGCAACGGCTGGCATAATTTTTATAACGCTATCTTTAATAATTTTAGTATCTTGCATCTTGTCCCCTATATAATTTAATTTTAAAAAAATTAAAAAATTGCTATTATATCTATTGTAATACATTTTTAAAATTTTTTCAAGTGTTTAGAGTATAACAAAAAAATGGTAAAATTATAGACTAAAATATTAATTTGTGCTAAAATATAAATATGAGCAAATATAGATATGATAACAAAATTGCAATAGTTACGGGCGCGTCGTCTGGTATAGGTAAAGAATTTTGTAAAATTTTAATTGAAAAATACAACGTTAAAGTAATTGCAATTGCAAGAAACGAGCAAAAGTTGATTGCTTTAAAAAATTCAAGTGATAAGATTAACGCCAACTTAACTTATAAACTTTTTGACGTTGGTGTAAAGGAAAGTTGGCAAGATTTTTATAAATATTTAGTCGACGAAAATATTAAGCCTAATATTTTAATTAATTGCGCAGGCGTTTTACCACCTTTTAAAAAGGTTGAAGACACGACGATTGAAGAAATTGAAAGCGTATTTAAAACTAACTTTTTTTCGCAAGTATACGGCGTAAAAACTATTATGCCGTTACTTAAAAAAAGTGGTGACGGACTTATTATAAACGTTTCAAGTTCGTCAAGTTTATGCACTTTTGGTGGAATTAGCGCGTATTCTTCTTCAAAAAGCGCAAGCACCTTTTTTACGCAAAGTTTAGCCTCGGAAGAAGATAACGTTAAAGTTGTAGTTGCTATGCCTGGAACTACTAAAACGGATATTTTTAATAAGCAACAAACCGATGAAAAAGCAAATAAAATAATAGATAAATTTGCCCTTTCGCCAAACAAAGTTGCAAGTAAAATTTTAACTAAAGCAAGAAAAGGCAAAAAGAGAATTATAGTTGGTTTTGACGCGCATTTAATGAATTTTTTATATAAATTTTTCCCTAATTTAGCGCCCAAAATCGCAACTAAATTTTTAAAAAATTCTAAATATAAAATATTTAATAAGTTATAATTTAATAAAAAATTGCACAAAAAAAGTAGCGAATTTATCGCTACTTTTTTATAATATTTAATTAGAATTAAATTTTACCACATTCTTGTATGCAACCTTTAATATTTTGTAAAAGCCAGCCTGCAAAACTAAAGAACATATTTTCATCAATTTTAAAATTATCAATTTCTGCTAAAATTAAAAAGTTGCTTAATTCACCATAAAATTGACTTAATAATGGGAATTTGCTTGGATAACTACAAGTAAAACCTATACTATCTGCAACTTTGTTTAATTCATTATAAGTAGATTGAGATAATCTTACCCTTGGGTCTAAATCAGTAACGATATCGTAACCCCTTTTAACTATATTTGCTAATTCATATGCCGTCATAATAAATACCCCCTGTATTTAATAATATAATTATACCACTGCAATATTTTGTTGTCAATATTGATTTTTTAGTGATAATTAAAAAAGTAGCGAATTTTTCGCTACTTTTTTACTAATTATGAACCAATTATACCTAATTTGTAGAGAATTATTAACACAAAAACACCAACAAAGAAGATGCCAAGAACTGTCATACCTGCAGCCTCACCTCTTGCATCAGCCTCTTTTTCTTTTATTCTTGCTTTTGCTTCTAATTCTCTATTTCTCATTTCTAATTCCTTAATTCTTATTGCTTCAGCTGATTTTGCTTTTGCTATTTCAGCATCTTCAGTTGTTGCACCTTGCTTTATTAAAACTAATTTTGTGCCACAATATTGACAATACATAACGTCTTTACCTTCTTCAGCAGTTATATTCGAGCCACAATTTTCACATTTTAAAGTATAAGTCTTACCTCTAAATTCCATAATTTTTACTCCTTTTGTAAATTAATTTATTAAGATAAACTTATTTTAACAAAAAAACAATAGTCTTGTCAAGACTATTTATACTAAAATAGTCGTTAAAAGACTATAATTACAGTATGAAAAACAAGTTATCTCAACGAATAAAAGAGTTAAGAATTGAAAACGGCTATAATCAAGGCGAACTTGCGACGCTTTGCAACGTAAAACAATCTTGCGTTAGCAAATGGGAGCGTGGCGAAACTTTGCCCGACGTAGAAATAATTATAACGCTTGCGCAACTGTTTAACGTGTCAACCGATTATTTATTAGGCGTAAAAGATTATTAAAACAACAAAAAAGTAGCGAATTTTTCGCTACTTTTTAATTTTAACTAACTTTTTTATAAACGATTGTTGCTTGTTTTTCGCCACGAACAACTTGGTCGTCGATTACGACTTTTTCAATTTGACTATCACTTGGCAAATCAAACATACAGTCAAGCATTAAATTTTCAAATATAGTTCTAAGTCCCCTTGCGCCCGTCTTTAAAGATATCGCTTTTTTAGCAATTTCTTTAACGGCGTCGTCGGTAACTTCTAAGTCGCAATCGTCCATTTTAATTAACTTTTTGTACTGCTTAACGATAGCGTTTTTAGGCTCGGTCATAATTTTTACTAAAGCGTTTTCGTCAAGCGCCTCAAGTGATACGGTAATAGGTATTCTGCCAACGAATTCGGGTATTAAACCGTATTTTGTTAAGTCTTGCGGTTGAATATCGTTTAAAACAGACTTACCTTCAACCTTACCAACTTTTCCACCAAAACCAAGTGAAGAATTATCAAGCCTTTTTTCAATAATCTTGTCAAGACCTACGAACGCACCACCGAATATAAATAAAATATTAGTAGTATCAATTCTTATAAGTTCTTGTTGTGGATGCTTTCTTCCCCCTTGTGGTGGAACAGAAGCAACCGTACTTTCAATAATTTTTAAAAGGGCTTGTTGAACGCCTTCGCCTGAAACGTCCCTTGTAATAGAAACGTTTTCGCTTTTTCTTGCAATTTTATCAACTTCGTCGATATAAATTATGCCCCTTTGCGCCCTATCAATATCATAGTCTGCATTTTGAATAAGTTTTAATAAAATATTTTCAACGTCTTCACCTACGTAACCAGCCTCGGTTAAAGTAGTTGCGTCGCACGCTGCAAAAGGAACGTTTAATATTTTAGCCAAAGTTCTTGCAAGTAAAGTCTTGCCCGACCCCGTTGGTCCTAAAAGTAAAACGTTGCTTTTTTCAATTTCAGTATCGTCATCAGTTAAATTGATTAATTGACTATTTATTCTTTTGTAATGATTATAAACTGCAACCGACAAAACTTTTTTAGCCTTATCTTGCCCTACGATATACTTGTCTAACTCTTGTTTAATTTCTTGTGGTTTTTTAAGTTCTATCACGTCTTGATTTTCTAAAATTTCTTCATCTTTTAGAATATCGTTACAAATAGTAAGACAATCATCACAAATGTAAAGACCGTTAGGACCTGCTACAAGACTTTTAGCATATTCTTTAGGTTTTCCACAAAAAGCGCAATTTTGTCCGTTATGTCTATCTTGATTATTTGCCATTAAATCTCCTTAAACGTCTTTCCTTGAACTGAATATTTTATCAATAAGACCGTATTCAAGCGCTTGGCTTGCTGATAAGAAATTATCCCTATCAGTGTCCCTTTCAACTTCTTCAAGGCTTTTTCCTGAATTTTGTGCTAATATTTGATTTAATTTAGCCTTTGTCCTTAAAATGTGTTCAGCGTGAATTTTAATGTCGCTTGCTTGACCTTGAGCACCACCAAGTGGTTGGTGTATCATTATTTCGCTATTAGGAAGTGAGTATCTTTTACCTTTTTGTCCACTTGACAATAAGAAAGCACCCATTGATGCTGCCATACCTATACAAATAGTGCAAACGTCACATTTAATATAATTCATAGTGTCGTAAATTGCAAAACCTGCAGACACCGAGCCACCCGGACTATTAATATAAAGATATATATCTTTATCTGGGTCTTTACTTTCTAAAAATAAAAGTTGCGCAACTATCGTATTTGCTAACGCGTCGTCGATAGGACCAGACAACATTATAATTCTATCTTCTAAAAGACGTGAGTAAATATCGTACGAACGTTCGCCTTTATTCGTTTGTTCAACTACCATAGGTATTAAAGCCATAATTAACCCCCTAATTAATCAACAATGTTATTTTCCATTAAGAAAGCAAAAACTTTTTCGATAACAACGTTATTTTCAAAGTATTGAATTTGTCTTTGGTCAAGACCTTTTTTAAATTCTTCAACTTCTTTACCAGCGCTCTTTGCTTGTTCGGCAATTTTAGCGTCAATTTCTTCAGAAGTTGCAGTAATGTTTTCAAGTGAAATAATTTTATCAATTACAAGTTGAATACGTACTTGTTCTTCTGCTTGCTTTCTAAAACTTTCCCTATACGTTTCAATATTTTGTCCCGTATATTTAAGATAATCTTCAAGTTTAATGCCTTGATACATCATTCTATATTCCATATCTTGAAGCATATTGTCGATTTGTCTTTCAATAAGCGCGTTTGGAATATCCATTTGACTTTCTTCAGCAATTTTCTTTATAAGTTTATCTTCTGTTTCGTATTTAGCCTTTTTGTCGTTGGCCTCTTGCATTTTCTTCTTAGTTTCAGCCTTGTAAGCCTCTAAACTTTCAGCGCCCGTAGCATCTTTAATAAATTCGTCGTCAACGGTAGGAAGTTCTTTAATTTTAATTTCGTGAAGTTTTACTGCAAATACGGCGTCTTTACCTTTAAGTTCTTCAGCGTGGTATTCTTCAGGGAATTTAACTAAAACGTCCTTTTCTTCGCCGATATTCATACCAACAACTTGTTCTTCAAAGCCTGGAATAAATTGACCACTACCTAAAACGAGTGTTTGTTTTTCTGCCGTACCACCAGCAAATTTAACGCCGTCAACGCTACCACTATAATCAATGATAGTAATATCCCCACTCATTGCAGGTCTATCTGTAACTACAGTTTCAGTAGAGTTTCTTTGGCGCAATCTTTCAATTTCGTCTTCAATATCTTTATCGCTAACATTATACTCAACTTTATCAACCTTTATACCCTTATATTCAGCAATTTTAACTTCTGGTTTTACAGGAACGATTGCAATTAAAGTAATTCCGTCGTCACTAATATTTTCTACGTCAATTTCGGGACGATCAACGGGTTCAATAGTTGGTTCCTTGTCAAGAATACTGTAATAATATTCAGGGAAAGCGATATTAATTGCTTCTTCGAAAAATACGCCTTGGCCATATTGTCTTTCAATAATATGTTTAGGCACTTTACCCTTTCTAAAACCTGGAATACTGAATTTGCCTTTCATTTTTTGGTACGCTTTGCCTTGCGCATCAATCCATTCTGCCTTATCAAGAGTGATTTTAATTTTTACAACTGACTTTTCGCCAGATTCATAAGTGTAGTTCATTACAAAATCTCCTTAAACTAATGTTTGTTATCTTATATATTTTAGCAAAATTTTAATTAGTTGTAAAGGTTTTGTGATTATTATTTATATTTTAATTTACTTTTATTTAATAAAAATGTATAATATTTATAAGTATTTAGTTTTTTATAGGGGTTTTTTATGCCACAAGATTTTTTTACGCTAAATAGATTTATTCCACAACTTAAAAAATCTATTATAGGCGCAAAAGTAAATAAAATTAACGAGCCGACGAGCGATGATTTAATTATATCAATTTATAACGGTAAACCGTTAAAATTGCATATATCGACCAACGCTAAACTTTGTCATATCGGCTTATCGAATAGTGAATTTGAAAATCCCGTAACTCCCCCTAACTTTTGTATGCTTTTAAGGAAGTATTTAATAGGTAGCGAAATTATCGGTCTTAATTTACTTAATGAAGATAGAATAGTTGAAATTGTTTTTTCACTTGAAAACGACTTTTCGTCTAAAACGCAAATTTCCTTAATTTTAGAAATTATGGGTAAATATTCTAACTGCTTTTTAGTTGAAAACAATAAAATTATAGGCGCTAAAAAGAATATTCCTATATCGAGTGAAGGTAAAAGATTTACCCTTTACGGAGCAACTTATACTTTTATAGAAAAACAAGACAAATTGTCCCCTTACAAAAAGCAAGATATTATTTTTGCTATGCAAAAATACGATAGCCTTGTAAACGGTCAAGATTTAGCACTTTATTTATACAATAATTTTTTAGGACTTTCAAAACTTGCTTGCCAAGAAATTGCTTATAGAATTATCAAATCAAATTTTAAAAACATCGCTTTAATTTTTGAAGATTTTATTAACTCACCTAACGATGCATTAACTATTAAAAACGGCAATTTTTACGAGTTTTTGCCTTTTGACTATAAGCATTTAGAAGGCGAAAGAAAACGCTTTGAAAATTTAATTTTAGCGCAAGAAGAATATTACGAAAATCTTACTACTTTAAAAAATTTTAACGCCTTATATAATACTCTTTCTTCAAAATTAAATGCTTACGAAAAAAAGTTAGTTAAAAAACTTGCTATTGTTGAAGAAAAGCAAATGGACGCTGTAAATTATGAAAAAAATAGGCTTTACGGGCAATTAATTTTAGATAATTTATACCTTATCAAAAAGGGCGATAAAATACTAAACGCCGTAAATTATAATACTGCCCCACCTTCAAATATAAGCGTGCCACTTGACCAAACTATAACTCCAGTAGAAAACAGTAAAAGATATTTTAAAAAATATTCTAAACAAAAAAAATCGTTAGAATATTTAATTCCACAAAAAGAAAAACTTGTAAATCAAATAGATTATATAAAATCAATAATTTTTTCACTTTCTAACAGCACGACTATTTTAGACCTTAAAGAAATTGAAGAAGAATTGATTTTGCTTGAAATAATTACAACTAAAAAAGTTAAAAAGAAACAAAATAGCGTTAAAAAACAATATTCGTTTAGAAAATACATAGTTGACGACTACGTTATTTTGTGTGGAAAAAATAATATTCAAAACGACCTTTTAACCTTTTCAAGCGATAAAAACGACACGTGGTTTCACGTTAAAGATTACCATTCGTCACACGTGATTGTAAAAGGCGAAACACCACTACCAAATAAAATAATTGAAATTGCAAGTCAAATATGCGCATATTATTCAAAAGCAAGTAGTGGCGATAAAATTGCAGTCGACTACACTTTAAGAAAATTTGTAAAAAAACCACCTAAAAGCAATTTAGGTAGCGTTATTTACTCGGATTATAAAACGGTGTTCGTTACACCTAAAAATTACGAAGAATATTTAATAAAACAACCCTAAAAAGTCTTAACTTTTTAGGGTTTTAATTTAAAATGGATTTCTATTTAGACTAATCGTTAAATTATTTAAATAATTTAAAAAACTGTTTTTATCAAAATTAAAAGATACGCTAACGGCAGTTAAACGCTGAGTTGTTGCGCCTAATTCTTTATTTATTTTTTCTTTGCCATACTTGCCGTCGCCTACTACAAAATGGCCGTAAAAGGACATATGCGCCCTTATTTGATGTGTTCTACCCGTATATAAAGTTACTTCGATTATACTTGTTTTTTCACTTTCACTAAGTACTTTATATCCCGTTTTTACCGTTAAAGCATTTACCGTTTTTTCTTTATAAATTTTTACCTTTGATAATCTTTCGTCTTTTACTAAATAGTCGGTTAAAACGTCTTCTTTTTTGTCAAATTTACCGTACACTTCGGCAATATATTTTTTTTGAATTTTGCCTTCTTTAAAGGCTTTTATAAGTTCGTTTTCACTAACTTCGTTTAAAGCAAAAATCATAAGCCCCGTCGTGTTAGTGTCTAATCTATGAACGGCAACTGCGCTATTATATTCTTTTTTAACTAAATTAAGCGCCTCAATATAATCACATTTTTTAGGCTTATCAATAACTAAAATATTTTGGTCTTTATAAACAATATCTAAAACTTTAACTATAGTTTCACCGTCGTAGTAAACGTCGATTTTATCATTTTCATACAACTCAATATCTTTAGATATTCTTTTGCCGTTTACTTTAACGTCTTTGTTTTTTAAAAGTTTTAATATTTGCGAATATTTTATATTTTCGCCGTATTCACTTTGAATAAATTTTATTAATTTTTGACTTTTCGTAACTATAAAACTTTTCATATATACCTTGATTTATTTTTAAAAAAGTTACCACCTTTGTGGTAACTTTTTGTTATTATCTATCTTCTTCTTTAACTTTTGTAGTTTTTTCCTTTGGTTTAATAAATATTAAACAAACTATTCCTGCTAAGCAAAGGAAAGATACGCAAAGGCAAATAAATGGGAAAGTGTTTACAGAAATCCAGTCACCAAAACTCGTTTTATATTTTGGATAAATAGGGTTGCTTAATACTGCAATTTCTAAACTTTCTGCACTTTCTATATTATCGTAACCGTCTACAACTTCTAAAACTACCTTATAGTAGCCTTTGTTTTCTGGAACGAAAGACATAGTTAAATCATCAAAACCGTCTTCAACAACAGTCCATTCGCTATCGTTTTCATTTGCTTTATACATTAACACGTAAGTTTGTTGTGTTTTATAACCTTTTACTTCAAATGAACCTATAGTATAAGAAAGTCCGACAAATCCGTCTTCTTGCACTTTATTTTTGTAGGTAATTCTTGGTGGATTACCATTTTGAATTTCAAAAGTAAAAGTAGGAATTACTAATTCGTATCTTGTAACAAAATCTTGTTCAACCGTAGTTTCTTCATTAGATTTTAAAACGAAAGTATACTCGTTATTAACAGTTTTAGTAGCAACAAGTTCTTCACCGTCTTGATTATATGCTCTGTAAAAACCGTCTTCTTTTTCAACTAAACCGTCGGCGTTTAAAGTTAAACCGTCTTTACCGTCAATCGTATCACTTTCAAATGCTACGTAATATCTATATAAACCTGCACTATCAATAGTAAAAGAAAGTTGCGTAGTAGTATTAGAAATTGCAACTGAACTCTTTTGAGTATAAGTTTGCGAACCTGGTGTTGCTACCATAAGATATTTAGTATACATACTAAAACCAAGTGAACCAGCGTTTACGATTTCTTCAACAGAAGGAACTTCAAACTTGTCCCCTAAATATAAAGGAGTTTTCGTAGGGTCGCCTTCTTCGTAAGTTGCGTTAGTCACCTTTTCTTGATATTCATTAAGTTTAGTAGCGTCGTTAACGTATGAAGGAGCAGAACATAAAGATACGTCTTTAGTAACTATAAAGGCTTTTTCATGTTTATATTCTTTTTCTTTTACGGTAGTAGTTATTGTAAAATCACCTTCTTCGTTAAAAATAAGAGTTACGTAACCACTTGAATAAGAAACGCTTGCAACTTTAGATTGTTTATCCGTTTGCTTGCCTTCTTTGTAAATAACTTCTTCGTCATCGCCGTTAGTTGTTTTAACGTTAATTATAACGTTATTTGAAGGCTCGCCTTTTATATCATCGTTAGTGTAATACATATATTTTGCGCCAAAATATACCGTTTCACCATCACTTGCATAAGCAACGCTAAAGTTAAACAAAGAAAACGGTAAAAGCGCAAAGCAAAGTAAAACTATTAAAATTTTATTGATATGTTTTTTAAGCATTATTTACTCCTAACAATTTGTGGCATATTATGCCACTACAGTATTATACTTTATATATTTTACTCTTAATATGCTTTTTTGTCAATAAAGTTAAAGGTTTTTTATAGCGATTTTTTATTTTTGACTAAATATTTTACAAATTTCTCTCTTATTATTTTGTCAACTTTAAATATTTAAGAATATTTATGCATTATGGGGCTTTATTACAAATGAAAATTTTAACCTTAATATTTACTTCGCTTGCAGTTAGTATTGACTCGTTTTTATGTGGACTTTCGTTAAGTTTAAAAACAAAGTCTAAATTTAAGTGTATTATCATTATTGCAAGCACCGTTTTTTGTTTATGTTTATTAGGTGCAAACGTTGGATTTTTTGGAAACTCTATTTTTAAAAAATACTCGAACATTTTAGGTGGAATAATACTTTGTGCATTATCGTGTAACTCGTTTAAAGTCTTGTCAAAGTCTACTACTTTATTGTCTCCTACAAAAGACAATTCGAATTTTATAGAATTTTTTTTAGCAGGACTTTCAATAGGCGTTGACGGTATGGTCGGCGCAATATCTTTAACACTTGTTGGATTTAACTATATTTTAGTAACCCTAACTATAACGGTTGTACACGTGTTGCTGTTGTTGACGGCTTTTTATTCTTGTTTTTTTATTAAAATAAAAAACGAAAATATTTTAAACCTTTTTTCATCTACAACTCTACTTATACTTGGAACGATAAAACTTTTATCTATTTAATATTAAAACCCCCGAAATTCGGGGGTTTTAAACTATATTTTTTTAATTATAACGACATTTTTAAGGCAGTAGAAGTATTAAAAAGTTTCCAAGGAGATAAATGTTTAGGTGGTTCAACCTTAAACACAAGTCTTTCTTTAGTTACGGGGTGAGTAAACGAAAGCGACGTTGCAAAAAGTGCTAAATTGCCTTTTACTGCATTTTCGCCACCGTAACGCATATCACCGTAAATAGGATATCCTAAATTTGACGTTTGTACCCTTATTTGATGAGTTCTACCCGTGTGTAAAGTAATTTCCGTCATAGACAAGTTTGCCTTTTCTTCTATTACTTTATATTCAAGTTCGGCAAATTTTGCACCTTCTACCGTTTGCCCACACACGTAAACCATATTGTTAATAGGGTTCTTTTTAAGATAATTTGTCAATACTTGTTGCTTTTTGGGTAATATTCCTACTAAAACGGCGTAATATTTCTTTTCAAAATCGCCGTTACGTAATTGTTCAGAAAGCCTTTCAGCAGCCTTTGAGGTTTTAGCATACACCATAATACCACCCGTTGGTCTATCAAGTCTATGAACAAGTCCTAAATATACGTTACCAGGTTTATTATCCCTTTCCTTTATCATTTGTTTTAATAAAGTAAGCAAATCTTTGTCCTTGCTACTATCTTCACAGCAAGGCATATTTTGTGGCTTTAACACTACTAATATATGATTGTCTTCGTGTAAAATAATAATATCTTCCATAATCTACCTTTTATTTAACGTTTTTCCAAAGTCCCGAACAGCCACAAGGGAGTATTATTCCTTCGCTTGTCGGTAAACCTACTTCATAACTTTCAACTTGTCCACCAAAGTCTTTTAACGCCAAAGTTATTATATTATTTATAACTTGTGGTTGTAATCCCGTAGTGTAACTGTTTATTAAGAAAAATAACGGATTATCACTTAATACTTGCTTGCAAGTTTGAACTAAATTATATATTTCGTTTTCAATTTTCCACATTTCGCCGTTAGGTCCACGACCGTAACTTGGTGGGTCCATTAATATTGCGTCGTATTTTTTACCACGCCTTATTTCCCTTTGAACGAATTTTAAACAGTCGTCGATAATAAACCTAACTTTACCTTCGCCTACGTTTGATAAACGGCAGTTTTCACCTGCACGCTCTACCATACCTTTAGACGCATCAACGTGGCAAACCGACGCCCCTGCTTTAAGTAAGGCAACGGTCGCACCACCCGTGTATGCAAATAAATTTAACACGTTAATCGGTCTATTTGCATTTTTGATAAGGTCGGTCATTATATCCCAGTTTACTGCTTGTTCTGGAAATAAACCGGTATGTTTAAAGCCCATGGGCTTTATTAAAAATTTTAATTCGTCGTAAGAAATAGTCCACTCGTCGGGATAACGTTTTTTTACGTTCCATTTACCCCCACCTTTTTCGCTCCTTTCGTATTTAGCGTTAAGATTTGGGTAATTATCCATATCGACGTCCGTTTTCCATATAACTTGTGGGTCGGGTCTTAATAATTTAACACCCTTCCAGTCTTCAAGTTTATATCCGTCGCCCGTGGCTATAATTTGATAATCTTTCCATCTATTAGCAACTTTCATTTTAAATAATTTCTACCCCGATAACGAGTTTGCCGTTACCTATTTCCCAAGTTTTATTATATCCTTGAACGTCACTTGTATTAATTAACTGTTCACAAAGTACTGCCTTTTTAATAGCGTCACATCTTAAAGACATAACTTTTTCAACGTCGCCGTCGGCATTATAAGTGATTTTAATTCTATCAACGACTTCAAAACCAGCCTCTTTACGCATCGTTTGTATTTTTGAAATAATTTCCCTTTCAACGCCTTCAAGCAATAATTCTTGGGTAATATTTACGTCTAACACTACCGTCATACCGTTATCACTTGCCGAAACAAAACCTTGCATACTTTCCGAAGAAATTAATAAATCGTCAATCGTAAATTCAACTTCACTTCCACCTAATTCAACCTTGTAAGGAATACCTTGTTTTACCGTTTTTACGACTTCACTTGCATTACATTCTTCTAAGAATTTTCTAATAAATCCAAGTTTTGCACCGTATTTTGGCCCTAAAGTTTTAAGTTGTGGTTTAAGTTTATATTGAACGAATTTTTCAGCGTCTTCAAGCATTTCAATATCTTTGATATTGAGTTCGTCTTTGGCTATTTCTAAAAGTCCACTATCAAGCGTTAATTTTCTTTCCGTTATAACGTAAAGTTTTGAAAGTGGTTGTCTATTTTTAATGTTAGAAGAATTTCTTGACGCTCTACCTAATACTACGATTTCTAAAAGTTCGTCCATACCCTTTTCAAGTTCAACGTCAATCATTGACGCATCTTTGGTTGGGAAAGAACTAAGGTGAACGGAAATAGGCGCATCTTTATAAAATTGTGGTACTAAGTTAAGGTAAATACTTTCGCTTATAAAAGGAATATAAGGAGCAGACAATTTTGCAAGCGTCACTAAAATAGTATATAAAGTAGTGTACGCCGAAATTTTATCTTCAGTCATTTCTTTGCCCCAGTATCTTTCTCTACCCCTACGGATATACCAGTTTGAAAGTTCGTCAACGTATTCTTGTAAATATCTTGAAGTTTCAAAAATTTGGTAATTATCAAGTCCCGTATCAATTTTTTCAATTAAGGTATTGAGTTTTGAAAGCGCCCACTTATCCATAAGTGAAAGTTTGCACTTTTTAATATCGTAGTTTGCAGGATTGTATTTATCGATGTCGGCATACAATACGAAGAAAGCGTAGGCATTCCAAAGCGTACCTATAAATTTACGTTGTGCTTCCGATACGGCTTCTTCATAAAATCTTGAAGGTAACCAAGGTGCTGAACCGGTATAGAAATACCACCTTACAGCGTCTGCGCCTTGTTTATCAAGTACCGTCCAAGGGTCGACAACGTTACCTATGTGTTTTGACATTTTAAGACCGTTTTTATCGTTTACGTGTCCTAAAACAATACAGTTTTTAAACGGCGCTTTGCCAAATAATATCGTGCTAATTACAAGTAAAGTATAGAACCAACCCCTTGTTTGGTCGATTGCTTCGCTTATAAAGTCTGCAGGAAATTGTTTTTTAAACAATTCTTGGTTTTCAAACGGATAATGAAGTTGAGCAAAAGGCATTGAACCAGAATCGAACCAACAGTCAATAACGTCTTTTACCCTATGCATTGTTCCACCACAAGAACACTTAAAGGTAGGCTCGTCAATGTACGGACGGTGAAGTTCAATATCACCAGATAAATTGCAAAGGTCTTTAAGTTCTTGTTTTGAACCGATAACGTGTACATTTTCACACTTATCACACGTCCAAACAGGAAGTGGCGTTCCCCAGTATCTTTCACGAGAGATACCCCAGTCGATTACGTTTTCAAGGAAGTTACCCATTCTACCAGACTTGATAGTTTCTGGCATCCAGTTAACCGAATTATTTGCTTTAATTAAATCTTCTTTAACAGCCGTTGTTTTAATAAACCAACTACTACGAGCGTAGTAAATTAACGGTGTATTACAACGCCAACAGAAAGGATAACTGTGCGTAAATTCTTTAACCTCGAACAATAAATTTCTTTTTTCAAGGTCGGCGATAATTACTTTATCAGCGTCTTTAACGAATAATCCTGCAATTTCGCCACAAACGTCCGTCATTTTACCCCTTGTATCAACTAAATTAACGAAAGCAATATCATATTTTTTGCACACGCGTGAGTCGTCTTCACCAAAGGCAGGAGCGTTATGAACTATACCCGAACCGTCTTCAAGAGTTACGTAATCGTCAACGATACAAATAAAGGCTTTGTTGCCGTTTTCAAGCGCGCCCCTTGTGTAAGAGAATAAAGGTTCGTATTCGGCGTATTCGTAGTCTTTACCCGTTTTAATGCTTAAAACTTCGTAGTTTTCAAACAATTTGTCGCAAAGTGCTTGCGCTAAAATGTAAATTTCACCACTTTCAACTTTAATTTCAACGTACGTTGCCGTTGGATTAAAACAAAGCGCAACGTTTGAAGGCAAAGTCCAAGGAGTAGTCGTCCACGCTAAGAAATATTTATTTTCTTCGCCTTTTACCTTAAATTTAACGAAAACCGACTTTTCCGTTACGTCTTTATAACCTTGCGCCACTTCGTGTGAAGATAAAGCCGTTCCACAACGTGGACAGTAAGGCACGATTTTATAGCCTTTGTAAAGTAAGCCCTTTTTCCAAATTTCTTTCAAGGCCCACCATTCCGATTCAATATAAGTGTCGTGGTAAGTTACGTAAGGATTATCCATATCGCACCAAAAGCCAAGTCTATCAGACATAGTTTTCCACTCGGTCGTGTATTTAAATACGCTGTCCTTACACTCATTAATAAACGGCTCGATACCGTATTTTTCAATATCTTGTTTCCCGTCTAAACCTAATTTCTTTTCAACTTCAAGTTCAACGGGAAGACCGTGAGTATCCCAACCTGCTTTACGCAATACGTGTTTGCCTTTCATTGTGTGATATCTTGGAATAATATCTTTCATTACACGAGTTAAAACGTGGCCTATATGTGGTTTGCCGTTTGCCGTTGGTGGTCCGTCGTAAAAGCAAAATTCGGCGTTGCCTTCGTTTTTGCTAATACTTTGTTCAAAAACGCCGTTAACATTCCAAAACTCAATAATTTCCTTTTCTCTTTCAAGGAAATTTAAGGTTGTTTCAACTTTTTTATACATAATTACCTCACATAATTTATTTTGAATATAAAAAGGGTTTATTCGACAGAGACGAATAAACCCGTGGTACCACTCTTTTTGCAAATAAATTTGCCTTAATATCGTAACGAGATAAACGGAGAGACTTACTGCTTTCAGCCTTCAGCATAAGAAATGATTTGTTATAAGCCTTTACTATTGCCGAGTTTCACCACGCCCCGTACTCTCTGTTCATAGAAGGAATATAACCTGTTTTCTATTATCGCCTTTTAAAGTAATATTTTAGTATATTTTAGCAAATAAAATCGGTTAAGTAAAGTAAAAACGACTATTTTTTAATATTTATATTAAATAATACAAAATAAACGCTTGATATTTTACTAATTTTGTAGTAAAATTGTCTTACTGTGCTAGGTGGGGAGTTAGCAGTGCCCTGTACTTGCAATCTGCTACAGCAAGGCTGAACGCCCTTTTAGATAGTATTTATGGGTTGTCGGGCTAAATAAGTAGTGATGATTTTAAGGTCTTATGCAACTGAGCCCTATGAACCGTGTCAGGATAGGAATATAGCAGCACTAAGTAGATAGTTTGGTGTGCCATAAGGTAGCTTTAAAGGAGCCAACTGTTTGGTTGTCGGGTCGGTAGATATTAACGACAAGGGATGCACAGTAATTTTAAAGGAGAGAGTTTTAGTTTCTAAAACTCTTTTAATATATATGAAAGATATTTTAAACGAAATTTTTAATGAAATTAAAAACGGTAATAATTTAGGCGAAAAAATCACTCTTGTTGGAGCGACGAAATTCGTTGACGAAAATAGAATTAATAAGGCTATAAGTTTAGGATTAACCGACGTTGGCGAAAATAAGGCGCAAGAATTTAGAGATAAATTTGATAAACTTTTGCCTTGCAATTATCACTTTTTTGGTCGTTTGCAAAAAAATAAAATTAAATATTTAGTGGGTAAAGTTTTTTTAATTCACAGCGTTGACAGTATTGAGTTAATTAGTGAAATTGATAAAAAAAGTAAAGAACTAAGCATAACTACTAATATTTTAATTGAAGTAAATATGGGTGAAGAACAAAAAGGTGGCGTTTTAGTTGAAAATTTGCCTACCCTTTTAGAACAAAGCAAAAATTATAGTAACGTTTGCGTTAAAGGTTTAATGGCAGTTATGGAAAATACTGAAAATAAAGAACTTTTAATTGAAAATTACGAAAAATTAAGAAAAATTTACGATAAGTATAAAGAAGAATACCATTTTAAATATTTATCGGCTGGTATGAGTAACGACTATAAAATTGCAATTAAGCATGGCGCTAATATGATAAGAATAGGCTCGTTAATTTTTGGTAGTAGATATTAATGTTAAATCTTAAAAATAATAAAGGTACTAAAGAAATAAAAAATTTCATAGTAAACGATTTATCTAATATTGAAGAAATTTTAAATTATATAAAACAATACCCTTCAATAATTTGTTTGAATAATTGCAAACAACACTTAAAACAAAGAATAATCGATATAATTACAGGGGCAATATACGTGCTTGACAAAAAGATATGCCCACTTGATAAAGATAACTATTTAATAATAAAAAAAGATTGTTAAGTTTGAAATGCACCTCCAAAAACGTCTAACTTTTGGGGTGCATTTCATTTTGACAATCTTTTTTTCATTTAATAATTTTATTTACTTCTTTTAAATAATTCAACTAACCAGTTTTTACTTTGCATTAAAAATTCGTCGTCGCTGTCTTTAATATCTTCATACATTTTTTTAGCGCATTTTAAAAGCAAATCGTAATTTACAGGTTTAATTTGTGGTATAAGTTTTTTGTAATTGTTATAACAAATATTATTTATAGCCCCTTTAGATAAATCAAGTCCTTTAATCGTCATACCACCAAAATTTGGTAAATCAAACTGCGACCTATCGTGCGAAATAGCACTAAATACAAGTTTATTAAGACCTATATTTCCTTCTTCACTTTTAATATCGTTACAATCCGTTCCAAAAAAAATTCTATCACTATATTTTTCAAAAAAGTCGTGCCAAGCATCAATATCTTTTGAAAAATGAGTGTACATTCTTCTGCCTGGGGTAAGGTCAAAACAAACGTTAGGATACGTATTAAAAATCTTTTCACACTCGTTAATATCCGATGCAAGAAAATCAAAATGAGCAAAAATCATTTTTAAATTAGGATTTTTGTCTAACCTTTTATAACTTTGGTCGTGAATTTCTTGTTTTTTAGGGTAACCTTCTAAAAATAATCCCCAGTGACGTTTTATTTCGTTTGGCGTTAACTCTCTTGGTGTCCAGTAATACTCGTCGTCGCCTAAGTGAACTAAAACGGGTATGCCGTTTTCTTCTAAATAGTTAAACATTTCGTCGTATCTACTATCGTCTATCCCGTGTCCAAGCACTTTTATTGTGTGAGCATTAAACATAAGTTTAATTCCGTCACAACCTAAATCCATTAAAATTTGGGCTTGCTTTTTATAAGGAATATCTTTATAAATATCGTCGGGTTTTCCATCATAACTTGGCATGTTGTGTATCATACCAAAAACTGAAAGATTAACTTTTTTATAATGACTTTTCCAATAAAGTGATGAAAGATTGTAACAAAGCGCCCTATAAGTTAAACAATTTATAGTAGCGTCTGTAACACATCTTGATATAACGTCTAAATAACGTTCACAAGCGTCAAAGTCGACGTTTGACATATGAATATGTATATCGTTAAATTTTTCTAAATTATGATTTTCCATTATAGCACCTTATATAAATCGTTTTTTTTATTATACTATATTCTAATTTTTTTAGCAATACTTTTTATAATTTTATCTTTAGTTGTAACTATTCTATTTTTACACATATTATATAATATGAAAAATATAGTTTTAACGGGTGGTGGTACGCTTGGTCATTGTACGCCACATTTTGCAATTTTACCATATATAAAAAACAATTTTGACAATATATTTTATATCGGCTCGAAAAACGGCATTGAAAAAGATTTAGTTTTAAAAAACAACCTACCCTACTACGAAATTGACACGACTAAACTTGATAGAACTAAAATTTTAAAAAATTTTAAAATTCCTTTTGAACTTGTAAAATCTATTAAACAGTCAAAGGAAATTTTAAAAAATTTAAGTCCAAGCGTAGTTTTTTCAAAAGGTGGCTTCGTTGGACTGCCGGTAACTATTGCATCAAAACTTTTAAAAATACCCGTTGTGATACACGAATCCGATTTGACTATCGGTTTAGCAAATAAAATAGCGTCACACTTTGCAGATAAAACTTTATTTAGTTTTGATAAAGATTTTAAAATTAAAAATCAAACGATTGTCGGTCCACCTATAAACGAACAATTATTTAAAGTTTCAAAAAACGACGCCTTTAAATATTATAACTTAAATACAAACAAACCTGTTTTATTAGTCGTTGGTGGCTCGCTAGGGGCTACTGCTATTAACGATTGTATTAGAAAAAATCTTAATTTATTAACAAATGATTTTACTATTTTACACGTTACGGGTAAAGGCAATTTATGCCCTAACAATAACAAAGATTATATACAAACGGAATTTACTAATATGAAATACGCTTATAACGCAAGCGATTTAGCAGTATCTCGCGCCGGGGCTAATACGGCATTTGAATTAATTTCACTTAAAAAGCCGACCATTTTTATACCCTTACCAAAAACGGTATCTCGTGGTGACCAAATTGAAAATGCTAAATATTTTTTAAGTAAAAATTTGTGTAAAATTTTAATGCAAGAAAACATCAACGATTTAACAAAGGAAATTTATTCATTATACAAAAATAAAAATTATTATCTTAAAAATTTAAAAAACAATCCATTACAAATAGGCAATAAAAAAATTGCAAGCATACTTAATAACTATTAAGTGCTTGCAATAATTCTATTTGTTTAAATATTCTTTTAAAAGTCCAACAGCGTCAACCGGTTTAAACTTTTTGTTTTCTGTAAGATTATATTTTTTAGCAACTAATTCAATAAGATATTTAGCGTTTTTCATAGCCCTATCCGACTTAATTCTAAGTAAAGTAGGAACTTCGCGATAACTTTTCCTGTCCGAAACGTCTTTGCATTTTAAACGACTTTCAACTTCGCTAAAGTTAAGATTTAAGTATAATTTTAACGATTTACCACTTGTTGAAAGTTTAAAAAGTTGTAATCTACCTTGATTAAAACTATCGTAGTTAGTTGAAATTCTTGATTTAACTTTTTTATACGATAAAATAAGGTTTTTAAGTTCAACGTATCTTTTTAAAATAATAGGGTCTTGCTCAAATATTTTTTGAGCAAAACTTTTATCTTCAAATACTGCTTTTGGTTTAGCGCCGAAATAAATTTCACCATCGGTATCGTCGTCGATTATACTATCTTCAATTAAAGTTTGGTCAAGCGCTTGATTATCCTCTGCATCTTCTTCGTCTTCTAAACTAAATAACGATTCTTCTTTAACTATTTCAAGTTTAACTGGTTCGGTAAACTCAAGATTTTCTTCACTTATCACAGGATTTTCAATATCTTGCAAATCTTCAACGCCGTGATTAAACAACACTTCTGTAGAAAGGTCTTGCATATCGGCAGATTGCTTTGGCATAGAAAAATCGAGTGTTTCTTCCCTCACACCTTTGTGCTCTTCTTCAAAAACAGATTGAAAACCCGATTGAGTTTTCACAGGTTCGCTAAAAGAAATATCTTCAACTGCAGTATCTTTAAATAACGTTTCTTCTTCAAGAGTATCGTTATTATCTTTTAAATTTAAAGTTTCTTCATTAATCATAATCGTCTCCCTTCGTTAAGTATAACCTATTATGATAAAAATTTCAAGTATTTTTGACAAAATATTATTTAACCTAACTATATGTCAATATTTTTTTCAATTATCATAACGTAAAAATATTAAATAGTTTTAATTTTTCTACCATAATTTCGACGTTTTTTATTGAAAAAAAATCGCATTTATGTTAAAATAATAAAAATCTTATTTTTATTTAGGAGTAAATATGAAAGCCATCGTAACCGTTATAGGTAAAGACAAATCAGGTATAATTGCAAACGTTTCAAATATGCTTGCTAAAAAACAAATTAATATTGAAGATATTAGCCAAACTATTTTGCAAGGATATTTTACAATGATAATGCTTGTTGATATCGACGAAAAGAAAATAACTATGGACGAACTTAATAAAGAAGCCGAAATTGTCGGCAACGAAATAGGCGTAAAAATAATTATTCAACACGAAGAAATTTTTAACGCTATGTATAGAGTGTAATATTATGATAAATAGTAAAGATATTATTGAAACCATAAATATGGTGCAAAAAGAAAACTTTGACGTTAGAACGACTACGATGGGACTTTCACTATTAGGTTGTATAAGCGCAACTGCTACCGAAACGGCAAGACGCTCATACGATTTAATTTGTTCACGCGCTGAAAATATCGTTAAAGTTGCAAACGACTTATCTACCGAATTTGGCGTTCCTATCGTAAATAAAAGAATTTCTGTAACGCCCGTATCTTTAATTACTGCCAACTTTAAAGGCGAAGAATTAGTTATTGCTAAAGCACTTGATAAAGCGGCAAAAACGGTTGGCGTTGACTTTATAGGTGGATATTCTGCACTCGTTCATAAAAGTACGACTTCGTATGAAAAATCGTTTATAAACAGTATTCCTGAAGTTTTAGCAACGACGGATATTTTATGTTCGTCGGTAAACGTTGGCTCGACAAGGTCTGGTATTAACCTTGATGCTATCGGTCAACTTGGTAAAATAATTAAATCAACAAGTGAGTTAACTAAAGATAGGGACGGCTTTGGCTGTGCTAAATTCGTTGCTTTTTGTAACGCTGTTGAAGATAACCCGTTTATGGCAGGCGCATTTCACGGCGTAGGCGAAGGCGAGTGCGTTATTAACGTAGGCGTATCTGGTCCTGGCGTAGTATATAGGGCTATTAAAGACGCTCCCGACGCTGACGTTACCGAAATTGCCGAAATTATTAAAAAAACTGCCTTTAAAATTACAAGAGTTGGTCAACTTATTGCTAAAGAAGCGTCAAAACGCTTAAACTGTGAATTTGGTATCGTTGACTTATCGTTAGCCCCTACCCCTGCTATCGGCGATAGCGTTGGTAGAATTTTAGAAGAAATGGGTTTATCAACGGTAGGCGCACACGGCACGACGGCTTGCTTGGCTATTTTAAACGACGCCGTTAAAAAAGGTGGTATGATGGCAAGCGCAAACGTTGGTGGACTTTCTGGTGCGTTCATACCTGTAAGCGAAGATGAAGGTATGATTGAAGCAACTAAAAACGGAATTTTAACCCTCTCTAAACTTGAGGCTATGACTGCAGTATGCTCGGTTGGTATTGATATGGTTGCCGTGCCTGGCGACGTTTCGGCATCGACTATTTCTGCAATAATTGCCGACGAGGCTGCAATAGGTATGGTAAACAATAAAACGACTGCCGTTAGAATAATTCCCGTACCAAATAAAAAAGTTGGCGATTTCGTTGAATTTGGAGGCTTGCTTGGTCGCGCTCCTATTATGGACGTAGTTAATGCAAACGCCGATAAATTTATTAGTAGGGGTGGGAAAATTCCTGCACCTATTCACGGCAATAAAAACTAAAAGATTTTTAATAGTTAAAAATACAAGTGACGTTTCACTTGTATTTTTTTATATTTTACTTTTTTTCATACATATTAAAAGAAAGCATACGATAACTAATATATTTAATTCCCGTTTTAATATCTTCGTATATAAAACAAAAGGCAAAATAATCTAATCTATCAATTATTCCCGTCAATACTACTTTAAAAATGCCGTCGTTTTGCTTGATATCGTATCCGTTTATAGTTTGTGTTTCTTCCCCATTAGCGTTATAACATTTTATATTTAAATTGCTTGTAAAACTAAGATACTTGGTTTTGATATTTTTAAAATCCACTTCTTTACCATCTGCGTAAGCATTTAAAACTAAAGAAATAGGGTTCATAGTCGTTCCATTTAAAGTATATTGCAAATTATTAACGGTAAGCGTAGATATTATATGTTTAGTAGTCTCTTCGTAAAAATAAATTTGGTCGTATTTTTGGTATTCTTTATATTTTTCAAAAGAAATACTATCGATATACACCACTTGATTTATATTTGATTGACTACTAACGTCGTCATAAGCGAGAAAAAACGTTGGCGTCGCATCTGTTTTATCACCTTGATATTGATTAAGAATATATCCGTCGTCGCCTGCAAAAGTACCCATCATACACGTTTTATCAAGTTTTAATTCGTACCAAACGTTATAAGGAACGTCAAATTGTTGTATTAAAGATATACTACTTATTTTTATTGTTTCGCCTAATTTAGCATTTAATTTAGGTAAATATATCCAAACCGAAATATAATCCCACTCGTCACAGTTATAGGCATTATACTTAGCGTGTCCTTTAGCAGGAATATTATTCATACCGTAGACAGTCTTAGTAACTTTTGCTTTATTCATATCGTTTAAAGTTTTATACTCGGTAGACCTTAAATTTATACCTAAACGTGCTCCTTTATAAGAAGAATTTATATAATCGTTTTGTGGTTTAGTTTTAACTACGCCGTATCTTCCTTCAAACTCATTAAGATAAGTAGTGTTGTTTGCGTAAATATCGTAATTTGTTTTATAAGCACTATAATTACTTTCATTATCGCCTACCTTATATACGGACGCTACGCTTGAAGAATTTGAAAAAGTTTCAATATATCTTGAAACGTTTTTGTTTGCAACTGCCCTTAAAACGTAAGTTTGACTTTGGTATACTTTGCCGTCTTTTTCGTAATAAACGTAAATCTCATAATAACCTACGAAACCTGCAACAAACTCGCCGTTAGTTATAGTAAATTCATAATTATTTGCTACGTCACTATCTATTTTTATTGCCTTATACCTAATATTAGTTTCAAGTTGTTCGTTGACGTACGCCTTTATTAAAACGATATCACCCATTACGATATTGTAGTTATCATCAATTTCTTCGCCGTTTACTTTAAAAGTTGCCCTAATACTGCAAGCCGTTATAGTGTCCGTTTGATTACAATTAATTCTATCACAAATTGCCGTTGCCGTGCCGTTAGTTCCATCCGTTGCGTCGTTATTACATACGTAATTAGTAAAAGAGTGCCCTAACTCGCTACCTACGCTTACACTATTAATTATAGTTGTTTGAGTTTCAAAAAGATTATTTTTGAAAGTCGCTACGTAATGTCCGGTTTCTTTAGTAGTACAAGTTGCACTTTCATTTTTAACGTAAGAAGCAGTTACCGTTTCTATTAATTCGTGGCTATTATCTCTTGAACATATTGCTTTTGCCGTGCATATATTATCTTCCCACTCGTACGAGATTATATAGTTATGGTTTAATTCTTCACCTACGCTTACGCTTTGACTTAAAGTTTTTTGAGTTTCAAAAAGGATATTTTCAAATGTTGCTACATAATGCCCCGTTTCTTTATCCGTACAAGTTGCGCTTTTATCTTTAACGTAAGAAGAAGTTACAGTTTCAATTATTTGGTGGCTATTATCTCTTGAACATATTGCTCTTGCCGTGCAAATATTATCTTCCCACTCGTAAGTGACTACGTAATTATGTCCTTTGGCGTTTACGTAATCGCTATTATAAGTTTCTCCACATTTACAAGTATATATCGTATAACCTTGCTCGGTACAAGTCGGCTCAATTACTTTAGTTGTATACGAGTGTTTGCATTTACAATCACTAAGCATCAAAACGCTTATACTCACTATTAAACTACTTAATAAAATAGTTAGTATTTTCTTTTTCACAAACTTCTCCTTCGTAAAATTTAGTAATTTAACCATTATTGTTTTTTATTTAAAAATTGCAAGCGTTCAAGAGACCTTGCACGCTTGCTTTTATATTATTTATTGTCTACGTAATAATCGTAGGCTTGTTTTGTTAAGTAATAGATAGGTTTTTCACTTTTTAAAAGCAACTTATATACTTCTTTTAAACATAGTTTAAAGCCACTTTCAAAATCGTCAAATACTGCCTTTCTAAGTTGTTCTACCCCGTCGTAATTTCTACCTTGTTCAACTAAATCGGCAACGTAAACTATTTTTTCAACTATAGACATATTCGCCCTTGCCGTAGTATGATATTTTACAGCGTTTAATATTTCAATATCAGTTATGCCTAACTCTTCTTTTATAACGTGTTCGCCTAAAAATTGATGTATTACGCTTTCACATACTTCGCCGTCAATTTTAAAGTTTTTATAATTTTTATAGTCTTCATATTTAGCGACGTCGTGAAGAAGGGCTGCAAGTTGACACTTTTTACTGTCAACACCTAATTTTTTTGCTAAACTAATTGCCGTTAAAATAACGCCGTAGGTATGTTCCCTACGCTTTTTAGGTAACTTTTTACAAACGAAGTCGTAATATTTATCTTTTTTATATACGCTATTTTCTACTATATAATTATAGACTTTTTCACTCGTTTGGTTTACAAATTCTAAATCTAAATTTGCCCTTATTCTAATACTTGTTGAAGAGTAATTTTGACCTAAATATTTTGTTATTATCACGGGTTTATTAAATTTGTTAGTAAAATTTTCTACGATTTTTTTAGTATCAATATTATCAAAAACCCTTTGAACTAATACGATATTAACGTTTTTTGCAATAATTTCTGGATTTTTCCAAGTAGGAAAATTTTCAAGCATATCGCTACCCATAATTAAAAGCAACTCGTCGTCTTTATATAAGTTTTTAAAATATTCAACCGTCAAATAGGTGTAACTTACTTCTCTTTTACAAAGCTCGTAATCGCTAACTATAATTTTTTCTTCACCGTCAAAGGCTAATTTTAGCATTTCAAATCGTGCTTGACCGTCGGCAACGTCTACCCCTATTTTATGTGGAGAAATATATGACGGAATTACTATCAATAAGTCTAAATCAAGTTCGCATAAAACGTTTTTTGCGATATTTATATGTTCTTTATGTGGTGGATTAAAAGTTCCACCGTATAAACCTATTTTTTTCATAAATATATTTTAGCACACTTTTACGCCTTTTACAAGTTTATTATTTAATAAAAAAGGCAATAATGTAGTTATGAAAAAATTAAAATTATCAATATTTAACGACTTATTCTTTTTCTTTTTTATAGTCTTTTTTATAACCTATTATTATTTAAGGTATAACTTTTTTAATTTTACGTTAAGTTTAACCTTTTCGGCAATTATTAGCGCAATTTCAACTTGTGTCTTTTTAATTTTTAATATTATTCAAAATAATAAAAAATTAGCGACTACTTTTGATAAAAAACAAGTTGAAAAATTAAAAACTCAACTTTGTTTTTACGATAACGACGATATTTCAAATTTAATTTGTTCATTTTTAGACGCAAAAAATATTGCCTATAAAAAATTCAAAGATAAAATATTTTTAGAAGAACAAAATACTTTTATAGTTTGGCTTTACAAACAAGAAAAATTAATTTCATCCGATATTATTGACATTGTTAAAAAATGTAAAAGCGAAAATAAAATAATTTTATTTTGTAATGAAGTATCGATTGAAAGCCTTTCGCTTATAAAAAAATGTAATTTACCTATAAAAATAGTTAATATAAGTGAGTTTTATTCCCTTTTAAAAAGAAATTCCGTTTTGCCTGAAATTACTATAAAAAGCGACGATAAACAAAATTTAAAAAGCAAACTAAAAAATATTTTTAATAAGAAAAAAGCAAAACCTTTTATAATTTCGGGAGCTGTAATAATGCTTTCGTCCAGTTTACTTTATAAACCTACTTTTTATATTGTAATCGGCTCAATTTTAATGATAATAGGCTCGTATTTATATTTTTTTGCAAAAGATAATACCATTTTCGACGATAAAAGTATTTTTTAATAAAATTTAGAAAGCAAGTTGACTTTAAACGGCTATTATGTTAACATATTTGTATTAAACTTTTGGAGAATATTATGAGTTTATATAATAGCCATTTTTTAAAACTTTTAGACTTTACACCAAGCCAAATTGAAGAAATGTTGTCGCTTGCATCAAAATTAAAACAATTAAAAAAGAGTGGCGTTCCACATAGGCTTTTAGAAGGCAAATCAATTGCGCTTATTTTTGAAAAAACAAGTACTCGTACGCGTTGTGCGTTTGAAGTTGCTTGCGCCGACCTTGGTATGCACCCTGTTTATCTTGACCCACAAGGCTCGCAAATAGGTAAAAAAGAAAGCATTGCCGACACGGCAAGGGTACTTGGTAGAATGTTCGACGGTATTGAATATAGGGGCTTTGGTCAAAAAATAGTTGAAGAATTAGCACGTTGTGCCGGCGTTCCCGTTTGGAACGGTTTAACCGACGAATTCCACCCTACACAAATTCTTGCCGACTTTTTAACTATTAAAGAACATTTTGGCTCGTTAAAAGGCAAAAAGTTAGTTTATATGGGCGACGCAAGATATAATATGGGCAACTCGCTTATGGTTGGCTCGGCTAAAATGGGTATGCACTTTGTTGCTTGCACTAATAAAAAATACTTCCCAAATGCCCACCTTATTAATGAGTGTCAAAAAATTGCTAAAGAAACGGGCGCAATTTTAGAATTTATTGAAGACCCTATTTTAGCAACTAAAAACGCCGACGTTATTTATACCGACGTATGGGTTTCTATGGGTGAAAGTGAAAAGGTATGGCAAGAAAGAATTAACGACCTTACGCCTTATAGGGTTACTAAAGAAATTATGCAAAACGCTGGCGCACAATGTCGTTTTATGCACTGCTTACCTGCTTTCCACGACCTTAACACGACGGTTGGCAAAAAGATTTACGACGAATTTAAAATAGATTGTATGGAAGTTACCGACGAAGTGTTTGAAAGTGAGCAATCAATCGTGTTTGACGAGGCTGAAAACCGTATGCACACCATAAAAGCAGTTATGGCTATTACCTTATGCACAAAGGAACAACTTGAAAAACTTAATTAAAAACATTTAGCACTTTTTAATAAAAAAATGCTTTTATGTTATATTGACTTTGATTATTTAATATGTTAAAATAAAAATACGGCACAGAGGGACTTATGAAGAAGAATTTACTAACTCTATTAATATCTTTATTTGCATTTAGTACTTGTGTTTTTGTCTTAACGGCTTGTCAAGAAAACGAGCCCCCGCACGAACACTCTTTTACTAACTATATCTCCAACAATGACGCAACTTATGATGCTGACGGCACAAAAACTGCAACTTGCGATATAGATGGGTGCAACCAAACTGATATTATAACCGACATAGGTTCAAAACTTATTAGGTCTTTAAAATATACTCTAAACACCGATGGAGAAAGTTATAGTGTTACGGGCATAGGCTCTTATATAGACACACACCTTGTAATACCTGAAACTTATAACAATAAACCTGTAACAAAAATAGGTGATGATGCGTTTGAAAAGTGTTTACAGTTAACAAGCGTAGAAATACCAAATAGCATAACTAGCATAGGTTTAAGAGCATTTATAGATTGTTATCGTTTAGTAGAAGTAGTAAATAAATCTACTCATATATCTTTAAAGGCAGATGACTATAATAACGGATACTTAGGTTATTATGCTTTAAAAATATATAACAGCCAAGATAATTTCATAAGTTCAAATATTATAAATGATAACGATTATCTTGTTTTTAATATTGATGAAGAAAAAATTTTAATTAATTATATTGGGAGCGAAACTAATTTAATCTTACCAAACTACGTTACAAGAATAAATCGTTGTGCCTTCTATAAAAATCAAAATTTAACAAGTGTAATAATACCTAATAGTGTAGAGAGTATAGGTGAATGGGCGTTTCGCGATTGCAGTAACTTAACAAATTTTAATTTAAATGATAAAGTAAAAAAATTAGAATATCTCATTTTATCAAATTGTAGTAAATTAACAAGCATAACAATTCCTGCTAGTGTAACGGAAATAAATGATAGAGCATTTCTATATAGCAATAATTTAGTAAATATAAAAGTTGATGCAAACAATACACAATACAAAGATATTGACGGTAATTTATATAGTAAAAACGGTACTATTTTAATTAGATATGCACCTGGAAAAACACAAACCGAATTTATAATACCTAATAGCGTAACAAGTATAGAAAGTTATGCTTTTGAAAGTTGCACGGCAAATATTCGTTGGGAAAATAATTCAACAATACGAGAAATAGGTTATTACTCTTTTTGTGATTATAAAGGCACAAGCATAGAACTTCCTGATACCTTAATAACTATTGGCTATAATGCTTTTTTTAGTTGCAGTAACTTAATAGCCATTACAATTCCTAATAGCGTAACAAGTATAGGTTATTCTGCTTTTGCTTTTTGTAAAAGCCTAACAAATATAACAATACCAAGTAACGTACTAAAAATCGGAGGTTATGCGTTTCGCCACTGTGACAATTTAACAAGCATAACATTTAGTGATACGTCGTCTTGGTATATAACGGAAAATAGAGATGATTTTGCCACTACAATAAACGGAACGCTGATTGACGTTACTAACGCATCAACTAACGCAACTAATTTTTTATCAAATTATTATAATTATTACTGGTACAAAAAATAATCTTGAACTAAACAAAAAAACGCAAGGTTGACCTTGCGTTTTTTATTGTGTTTTTAATATTTGATATGTTCAATATCTTTTCTTTTACTTCTACGGTATAAAACTATTTTGTGTCCTATAGCGCAAACGGGCTCAGCCTTTAAAGCGTCGGCTAATTCTTGTATTAATTCTTTTGCGTCGCTTTCGCTATTATTTAAAACGGTAATTTTTATAAGTTCCCTTTTTTCTAAAACTTCTGAAAACCCTTTTATTACGTTTTCAGTAATACCACCTTTTCCTATTTGTCCTACAGGTTCTATATTTTGTGCTAAACTTCTTAAAACACTTCTTTGTTTTGACGTAAACATACTTACTCCTTAATCTATAAATTCAAATTCTATATCGCCGATTACTATTGTATCGCCGTCTTTTGCGCCTTTTGCTTTAAGGGCTTTTATAACGCCTTTCTTTCTTAAAATCTTTTGCATATATGCAATAGAGTCAATATCGTCGATAACTATATTCCTTGAAAGCATTTTTACGATATTACCTAAAACGATAAACGCGCCGTCTTCGTCACGTTCAATTTGGTAAGAATCGTCGTTTTCAATATCGTATAAAAATCCACTGTCTTCTTTTGGCAATACAACGGGAATTTCTTTTAAAGTTTCATACAAACATTTAACTAATTCTTCAGTACCTTCGCCGTTTATTGCCGAAATAGTAAATATAGGGTATTTTTTAAACTTTTTCTTAAACTCTTTAATATTTTCTTCAGCGCCGAAAATATCGCATTTATTTAAAACTACTACTTGTTTTAAAGACGCAAGCGTTTTGCTATAATCTTTTAACTCTTTATTAATAGTTTTAAAGTCTTCAATAGGATTTCTACCTTCAAGACCACTAATATCAACTACGTGGCAAAGCATACGCGTTCTTTCAATGTGCCTTAAAAACGAGTGACCTAACCCTGCGCCTTGCGACGCTCCTTCAATAAGACCTGGAATATCTGCCGTAACAAAAGTGTTATCGTAATAATTTACCACGCCTAAATTTGGTGAAAGCGTTGTAAAGTGATAGTTTGCAATTTTTGGCTTTGCAAAAGAGATTTTAGAAAGTAGCGTTGACTTACCAACGTTTGGAAAACCTATTAAGCCTACGTCGGCAATAACTTTAAGTTCAAGTCCTACCCTTTTAATTTCCGTTCTTTCACCCGTTTGACAAAAGTGTGGACAATGCCTTCTTGACGTTGTGAACCTTGCGTTACCTTTACCACCACGTCCACCTTTCATAATTAAACGGGCTTGACCGTCTTCGTAAATATCGCAAATAAATTCGCCACTTTCACTATCGGTGATTACCGTGCCGAGTGGAACGCTAATATATAAGTCTTTACCGTTTTTGCCGTGACAATTTTTCTTATCGCCTTTTGCCCCGTTTTCGGCTACGTATTTATGTTTAAATTGAAAGTCGGCTAAACTTGTTTTATGTCTATCACCTATAAAGTATACGTTACCACCGTCACCACCGTCACCACCGTCTGGTCCACCGTCTGCAACCCCTTTATATCGTATAAACGATATACAACCGTCGCCACCGTCGCCCGATTTAATCAATATACTCTCTTTATCAATAAAATTATCAGTTATCATTTTTACGTACCTTTTTATAATATTTACAATAATCTTTTATTTTACAGTTTTGACACATAGGACTTCTTGCCTTACACACAAGTCGACCGTGCCATAATATCAAATGGTGTGATTTAGACCATTTATCTTTATCTATTAACTTCATAAGTTGAAGTTCGGTTTTATAAGGCGTTTTTGCATTTGCTAAACCTATTCGGTTAGAAACCCTAAAAACGTGCGTATCAACGGCAATCGCATCACTTGAAAATGCAACGGCAAGCATAACGTCAGCCGTCTTTCTACCAACGCCTGCAAGCGAAACTAAACTTTCTAAATCACTTGGAACTTCGCCGTTAAATTTATTAACGATATCGTTTGTTGCTTGTAAAATATGTTTTGCTTTTGAGTTGAAAAGTCCAACCGAGCGAATTATTTTAGCAAGTTCTTCTTGCGATAAAGTTAAAATCTTTTCGGGTGTTGGATAATCTTTAAATAAAACTTCGGTTACTTTATTTACCCTTTCGTCAGTACATTGACCTGAAAGTATAACGGCAACTAATAATTGATAATCGGTTTGATATTTTAATATGGTCGTTGCGTTAGGATATTCACCTTTTAATATTGACAATATTTGTCTTGCCGTTTGCTTGTCCATTTATCCACCTAAAAAACGCTTGTTTACACTATATTTTAGCACAAACAAGCGTAATATTCAATCATTTTAATATCAAATTGTTCTTGTTGAGGTGCGTAAACCGTTTTTTTCTACGATTATAAACGTTTTAAAACCGTCATAATTTTTTTTAGATATAATTTCTTTTGCAAAATTTAAATTGTATAGTGGAAAAGTTGCGCTAATACCACAACCCATATTCGCCTCTTTAGGCGTTGCAACTATTTTTGCTAAAACGTTATTTTTATTTAATATTTCAACAAAATTTATCGCTTGTGTCTTTGAACGAAAAATCGCATAACAATATTTCATATTTCTCCTTTTGGAATAATAATTTGGTAGTGATAATATATTTATATTACTTTATTTTTAATTAGGTGAATTATGATATATTTTGACAACGCTGCTACGGGTGGCTTTAAACCACGAAACGTTCAAGAAACTGCAATAGGAATTATTAAATATTTACTTGCTAATCCCGGCCGTAGTGGGCATAGACTTTCTCGCCGTGGGGCTGAATTTATATACTCGGCGAGAAAACGCTTGTCTAACTTTTTTAACAACGGCTGTATTGAAAAAGTAATTTTTACAAAAAACTGCTCTGAAGCCTTAAATATGAGTATTTTAGGCTCTTTAAAGCAAGGCGACAAAGTTATTACGACTATTTTTGAACATAATAGCGTATTAAGACCACTTTTTTCGTTAAGGGATAAAAATATTATTTCTTTGACGGTTATTGCGCCAGAAAATAAAAAATTTATTACTAAAAGCGACGTTGAAAAACATTTTGACGAAAAGACTAAGGCCGTAATTATTAACCACGCAAGCAACGTTACGGGGGCTATTAGCGATATCGACGGCATAGGTGATTTTTTAAAAGATAAAAACTGCCTTTTTATAGTTGACGGCGCGCAATCGGGTGGACACTTAAAAATTGATATGCTTAAACAAAATATTGATATTTTATGTTTGGCAGGTCATAAAGGCTTGTACGCGATAAGTGGCTCGGGAGCTTTGTTATTGCAAAAACACGTTGATATTGACAACGTTTATTCGGGTGGCACGGGTACGGAAAGTTTTAATCCACACCAACCCAACTGCTACCCAGAAAAACTTGAAGTTGGCACTTTAAATTTACCAAGCATTTGTTCGCTTGAAGAAGGTATAAGATACATACAAAATAGCCTTGATTTTATAGGCAACACTTTAACGTCTTTAACAGATTATTTAATTTCAAATTTAAAAATACTACCTTACGTTACTATTTATTCTTGTCCTAACGTAGTTGGTATCGTTTCTTTTTCAATTAAAAACGTTTCATCTATTGAAGTAAGTGAAATTTTATCAAATAGATACGATATTTGCGTTAGGGGTGGTTTTCATTGCGCTCCACTCGTTCATAAGTTTTTAAAAACCGACGACGACGGGCTTATAAGAATTTCACTTTCACCCCATAACACAAAAAAAGAAATTGATTTATTTACAAGCGCTATTAAAGAAATTATTTATTCTATTTGATTTTTTTAATTTGAGCAACAACTTTGTCTAACTCTTTTTGTTGACTTTGATTTAACATAGGGCGTAACATCATTACGAAATTATCAATATCGCTATCCGTTAAAGTGCCGTTACGCCTACCTTTTTCAGCCTCTTTTAATATTGCCGATATAATTTCGCTTTGACTTGCGCCTTCGTACTTATCGGCAAAACTTTTAAGTATATTCATATAGTTGTCACTACTACCATTAGGGGTATAATCGTTAAATTTACGCATTTTTATCTCCTTTTTATACAATTATTTTTATGCTTTCATAAAATATAATGTTACGGAGTTCTTTTTTATGAGTTATATGTTGATAATTTTATTAGTTTTTTTATTCTTAAGGGGAAATGGTGGAAATTTAACTCAAATTCTATCTTCGTTAAATTTAGACGACGTTGCCCCCATTTTACAAACTTTTGGAGTTGACACTTCAATTTTAGAAACGCTTAAAAGCCAAGATTTTTCTTCACTTTTATCTGGCAACTTTGATTTAAAAACTTTATTACCACTTATTACACCCCTTTTAAAAAACTTTATGCAAAAGGGTTTTTCTACTACTTCTACGGCTAATTTTGAAAGTCAGTCGTTTAGTGATAATATTTCGCCTATTAAAGATATTGCAAACGAAGATATTTCTGCCGTTTTCATTGATTATTTAACAAATTAATTTAATTATTTAGCGTTTTTTATTTACTTAAACCGTTTAATATTGTATAATTTAAGTACAAGGAGAAATTATGAAAACTCAAATTATTAACGCTAAAGTTATATTAGACGACAAAATTTTAAATAACGGTGTAGTTTGCTACGAAAACGGTATTATTACTTACGTAGGGGAAGAAAAGCAAAACGCCGATAAAACTATCGACGCATACGGTAAATATCTTTTTGCAGGCTTTATAGACTCGCATTGTCACGGTGGTAACGGCTTTGACTTTATGGACGCGTCGAATAAAGAAATGGAAGAAATAGCAAAATTCCACTTAAAACACGGCACTACTTCGTTATACGCAACTACTTTAACCGACACTATGGAAAGTATTGAAAATTCTTTAAAAGTATACGCTACGGTTGAAGATTATTCTACCCTTTGTGGCGTGCATTTAGAAGGCCCTTGGTTTTCGCCTGCACAATGTGGTGCGCAAGATACTTCGCAAATGCAATTACCTACGACTAAAAAAATGGACGAATTACTTAAAAATTATCCGTTTATTAAAAGGGTTAGCGTTGCTCCCGAACTTGAAGGCGCTATGGAAGTTGGTAATTTTGGCAATGAAAACGGCGTTGTAATGAGCGTAGGTCACACCGACGCTGACTTTGATACTGTTGGAAAGGCGTGTGAAAACGGCTATACTTTAATGACGCATTTTTATTCGGGTATGCGTGGCGTTGTTAGAAAAAACGCCTACCGTGAGGCTGGCGCTATTGAGGCTGGTTACTACTTTGACGACTTATACGTTGAAATTATAGCAGACGGTAAACACTTGCCTGCATCTTTACTTAAATTAATCTATAAAGTTAAAGGCGCTGATAAAATTTGTTTAATCACCGACGGAACAAGGGGCTGTGGTTTAAAAAACGGTGAAGAATTTATGCTTGGCAAAAAAGTTGGTGGTACGCTTTCAGTTATTGAAGACGACGTTGCAAAATTACCTGATAGGACAAGTTTTGCTGGCTCAGTTTCAACTTTTGATAGGTTAATTAGAACAATGTACAATTTGGCAAACGCAAGTTTAGTTGATATTAGTAAAATGGCGTCTAAAACACCTGCTAAAATGCTAGGACTTACCGATAGGGGAACTATTGGAGTTGGCAAGCGTGCAGACTTTGTTATTATGGACGAAAGCTTATTCGTCGTTAGCGTAATTTTTAAAGGTCAATTAGTTGATTAAAACTTAATAACATAAAAAACAAGTTCGACTGAACTTGTTTTTTTGTTTTAAAATTCAAATAAGCACTCAAATACTTTTGTATCTTGCTTATATCCTTGTACTAACACGCCTTTATCGACTGCGTTTTTATATAACGATATTATATCACCGTACACCGTTTCTTTATTAAAATGAATTTCAAAGCCTGTAAAATTATATTTAATAAATTCGTCGGGATTAAAGACGTTTAACGCCATTTTAACGTAGCAAGCGTTGTTAGTATGA
>JAZRCS010000066.1:0-20490 GCA_045659885.1 Christensenellaceae bacterium | reverse complement strand
AAAATAATGGAAAAAATTAAAAAAATAGCACTTATTGCTCACGACGGTAAAAAGCAAGAACTTATGGCGTGGGCGCTTCAAAATAAAGATATATTAAAAAATTTTAAACTTTGCGGTACGGGTACTACCGCTAAAAGAGTAGAAGAATATACGGGCTTAACCGTTGAAGGTTTTATGTCCGGTCCGCTCGGTGGTGACCAACAAATCGGAGCAAAAGTTGCGGAAGGCGAGATAGGTTTTATAATTTTCTTATGCGACCCTTTAACCGCGCAACCACACGACCCCGACGTAAAAGCACTACTTAGAATTGCGGTAGTTTATAACGTTCCTATTGCAACTAACATTGCCACGGCAGACTACGTTATAAACTCAAAACTACTAAATTATTGATAATTAATTGAGGAAATAACATGCAAATAAGCAAATTGTACCCCGAATTTAAAGACTACGTTTGGGGTGGTGACAATTTAATTAAAAGTTATAACAAAAACTCAAAAACGTTGCCTTGTGCGGAAAGTTGGGAACTTTCCTTTCATAAAGACGGGCTTACAAAACTTGAAAACGGTAAAACGCTTAAAGAAACCGTTACGCCATACGATTTAGGCGAAAACGTAAAAGATTTTGCGTTTTTTCCTATGCTTATAAAGTTTATTGACGCAAAGCAAAACTTGTCAATTCAAGTTCATCCAAGTGATGATTACGCTTTAAAAAACGAAAATTCATTTGGTAAAACTGAAATGTGGTATATAGTAGAAGCGCAAGACGGTGCGGGTATATATTTAGGCTTTAAAAACGACGTTACCAAGCAAGAATATGAAAGCGCAATAAAAGAAAACCGCTTAACCGATTTGCTCAATTTTTATTCTGTTAAGGCGGGCGAGTGCTATTTTATTCCGTCGGGAACGGTGCACGCAATAGGAAACGGCTGTTTAATTTGTGAAATTCAACAAAACAGTAACTTAACTTACCGCGTTTACGACTACGGACGCGTTGATAAAACGGGCAAACCGCGTGAACTCCACGTTGAAAAGGCGTTAAAAGTTTCTAATTTATCAAGGCACGAAAATAAGTGTTTAAACGGCGAAACGATAGGTGCAAGCAAATACTTTACCGTTAAAAAACTAGCCGTAAAACGCACGGTTTTACGCCCTAAAAATAGTTTTCAATGCGTAACTTGCGTAAGTGGCTACGGCACAATTGACGGTTTAAAAATAAGCAAGGGCGATAGTTTCTTTGTGCCCGCAAATTATAATGAATACGTTTTGGACGGAGATATGGAAGTTTTAATTAGTGAAGTTCGTAAATATTACGTTGGAATAGACCTTGGCGGTACGTTTATTAAGGGAGGCATTGTTGACGACCTTGGAAATATTATAGTAAGTGATAAAGTTCCAACTGAAAGTAAAAAAGGTGATAAAGCCGTTGCGTTAAATATTGCAAATCTTGTAAAAACTCTTTTAAAATCGGCAAATTTAACGGAAAGTGACGTTGTTGGTATAGGTATAGGCGTTCCAGGAATGATAGATAGTAAGGCGGGCGAAGTAATATATTCTAACAACCTAGACTGGTATGATTTTAAAATTTCAAACGAGGTTGAAAAGCATACGGGTTTACCCGTAAAAATTGCAAACGACGCTAACGTTGCGGCGCTTGGCGAAACTAAATTCGGCTCGGGTAAAGATTATACGAGCACCGTTTTATTAACCTTAGGAACGGGCGTTGGCGGTGGAATTATAATTGACGGTAAACTTTTTGAAGGTAACCGTTCGGCAGGTGCGGAGCTTGGCCATAGCGTTATAGTTGACGGCGGTGAAGAGTGTACTTGCGGTAGAAAAGGTTGTTTAGAAGCGTATGCGTCGGCAACCGCATTAATTCGTGATACTAAGCGCGCAATGCAAAACGATAAAAACTCAAAGATGTGGGAAATAGGCTCGATTGATTTAGTTACGGGTAAAACCGCGTTTGACTATATGAACGTTGACAAAACCGCAAAAGCAGTAGTTGATAATTATATTCAAAAACTTGCGGTTGGAATTACTAATATTGCAAACGTATTCCGTCCTGAAGCCGTGCTACTAGGTGGTGGCGTATGTGCGCAAGGCGATAGTTTAGTTAAGCCTTTACAAGCGCATTTAGATAGAGATATATTTGCGGGAAGCAAAGGTCCGCAAGTTAAAATTTTAACTGCTACGCTTGGAAATTCTGCAGGCTTATTAGGTGCAGTAGCCTTATGGCTTTAATAGTTAAAAAGAACGAAGATTTATCTTCGTTCTTTTTTTATATAAGAATAAAATGAAATTGTGGCTTTGCCACAATAATGAAAAATGATATACGGCTAACGGCGATTACATGCACACTTTGTGTGATTACATGCCATTGCTTATTGCAATGGATAAAAAAAGAACAAGTTTAGCAACTTGTTCTTTTTTTTGGCAGGGGAGACGCGATTCGAACACGCAACCTACGGTTTTGGAGACCGCTACTCTACCGTTGAGCCACTCCCCTTTGATTAATTCTAAATAATTATACAAAAGAATTTTAGTTTAGTCAACAAAAAAGTTGTTATTATATTAAAATTTACAAAATTTTGCCGTTTTTAGTAGCGTTTTTTATTATTGACAATTTTTGTTATAAGCATTATAATAAAAATAGTCTAATTTTTGGGGTTTTTATGTTAAAACAAGTTGAAATTTATACTGACGGTGCTTGCTCGGGTAATCCCGGCGCGGGCGGTTGGTCGGCAATTTTAAGTTATAAGGGAACAGAAAAGGAAGTTAGCGGTGGTGAAAGAGAAACAACTAACAACCGCATGGAGCTTTTAGCCGTTATAAACGGGTTAAAAATGCTTAAAGAAAAATGTGAAGTTAAAGTTTATTCCGACTCGCAATATGTAGTTTCCGCTTTTAACGAAGGTTGGATTAACAGTTGGATAATGGCAGGTTGGCGTACGGCTGACAAAAAACCCGTTAAAAACGACGATTTGTGGAAGCAATTAGTTGAGTTAACCACCGTACACAGCGTTGAGTTTATAAAAGTAAAAGGGCATGCCGACAACGTTAAAAATAATAGGTGTGACTATTTAGCAAGAAGTGAAATAGAAAAACTTAACTCTAAACAAATTTAATGATTAAAAGTTTGTAAATATTCATATACTTTATTATATATGAAACGCCTAAATATAATAAAGAATATATTAAACGTAATAATACTATTTTTGATAGGTGTTGCAAGTATAGTGTTTTCTATTCTATACGTCAACACCTTTAATTGTGGCTTTTTTTGTAATAATAAAAAGTTACTTATTATTTTAGTTACGGCTTGTGTATGTGTAATGGTTATAACTTCGCTAATATGCTCGCTAGTAAATAATAAGTTTATTTATAAACTTACTATAATTGCACTTGCTACGTTTAGTTTGTTGATAGGAACACTTTATATTCTAAAAATTACCGGTGTTCTAGATAAAATTGACAGTGTAGAATCGCTTAGAAATTACGTTGCGTCGTTTGGCTACTTGGCGGTTATAATTTACGTTTTAATTAACGTATTGCAAGTGGTTTTACTGCCTATTCCGGGTTTTATTACGGTAGGGACGGGCTTGGCGTTATTCGGCCCGCTAAAAACGGCTATATTTTCATTTTTTGGCGTATTTATAGGTTCAATCATAGCTTTTTTTATTGGTAGGCGTTTAGGTTATAGGGTGGTAAGTTGGCTCGTTGGAAAGGAACAGCTTGACAAAGGAATAAAATCAATAAAACGTAAAGACAAAATCGTTTTAACGTTTATGTTTTTATTTCCGTTTTTTCCAGATGATTTATTATGCTTCGTTGCAGGGCTTTCTTCAATGAGTACGCTTTACTTTATTATTATGATATTTTGTTGCCGTGTAATATCGGCATTTATTACGGCGTTTTCGCTAAACGGGAATATTATTCCTTATAATACTTGGTGGGGAATTTTAATTTGGGTAGCAATATTTATATTAATTTTCGCACTAGCAACTTATATTTATAAAAACGGCGAAGCGATAGAAAAAAAGTTTAAAATGTTGTTTAAAAAACAAAGGCAAAAATGAGAACTATTTTACACGTAGATTTAAATAATTTTTATGCGAGTGTTGAAATTTTATTAAATCCTTCGCTCAAAGGCAAGTTCGTTGCCGTGTGTGGCAGTGTTGAAAATAGGCACGGAATTGTGCTTGCAAAAAGTGAAAATGCTAAAAAGATGGGCGTAAAAACGGGTATGACTATTAAAGAAGCGGAAAAATTATGCCCAGAACTCGTATTTGTTGAGGCAAATCACAAGCGTTTTGACGCGTATTCAAAACTCGTTAGAAATATTTATCGCGATTACACTGATAAAATTGAATCGTTCGGAATTGACGAATGTTGGCTTGACTGTACAAACTCCTTAAAAATGTTTAAAAGTGGGCGTTTTATTGCCGACGATATTAGGCGGAGGGTAAAAGAAGAGATTGGTTTAACGGTTTCCGTTGGAGTAAGTTTTAACAAGGTATTTGCCAAACTTGGCTCCGACCTTAAAAAGCCCGACGGCACAACCGTTATTGATTACGATAATTTTAAAGAAAAGGTGTGGAATTTGCCCGTTGGCGAACTTTTATACGTCGGCAAATCAATGGTTTTAAAACTTAATAAAATTAATATAAAAACGATAGGCGAACTTGCTTTAACCGATAAGGATTATTTGGTCAAGCATTTTGGTAAATGGGGCGGAATTTTACACGACTACGCTTTGGGACTTGATACTAGCGAAGTTTCTAGTGACGGTGAAGAAGATGAAATCAAATCTGTTGGCAATTCAATGACTTCGTATCGCGATATAGAAACTATAGAAGACGCAAGTATGATTTTTACGATACTTGCCGAAAGTGTTTCTTCAAGACTTATTTCGTATAACGTTGGCAAGGCAACGAGTATAACGGTTTATATGCGAGATGAAAATTTATTTTCAATAACGCGTCAATGCGCGCTTGACAATCCTTCCGTTTTACCTGAAGATTTTCATAAAAAAGCACTTGAATTATTTATAAAAAATAGGAATAAGTACGTTAGTTATAGAACGTTAGGTTTATCGGTTAAGGGGTTTGAAACTGTTGAACAGTTAAATTTTTACGATAACGATTACGAAGAAAAGTTAAAATTAAACAGTCAAATTGATAAAATTAGGCAAAAATACGGCTCAACTTCGGTAATTAAAGGCAATTTGCTTAATGATAAAAAACTAATGAAGACGGAAAATGAAAAAACGTCTTTAATGCACCCTGATAAAAGATAAATACTTGATTTTAAGTTTTTATTGTGTTATACTTTATTAAATTGTATTTATAAAAAGGTGAAATATGATAGATGCAAAAATACTTGTAGAAAAGTTGATAGTTTACGCAAAAGAGTTTTTATCTCTTAGCGAACTTGACGTTATTTATACAAGAAACCTACTCCTAAAGGAATTTAGTTTATCAAGTCCAACTTATGATGAAATAGACTTTGAAGAGATTAAAAACTTAAGCGTGCCAGACGTTTTAATTGATGAAATTAAACAATGTGCCATTGAAATAGGTGTGGCAACTAACGAGCTTGAAGCAGATTTATTTGCAAACTATATATTCGGTTTGCTTACGCCGTCGCCATCGGAAGTAAATAAAACGTTTGCAATGCTTAAAGAGAATTTTGGTGCGGAAACCGCTTGTAAACATTTATACAATTTAAGCCAAAAAAATTACTATATTAGAAAAACCGATATAGAAAAAAACGTTAAATGGGAAGCAAACAAGCTTAAAATCCCGCTTGAAATTACCATAAATTTAAGCAAGCCTGAAAAAAACAACAAAGATATAGCTAAACTCTTAACGCAAAAGCAAGACGTAAAGTATCCTAACTGTATGCTTTGCATTGATAACGAAGGATATTACGGGCATGCTACTCAACCGGCGCGTTCTAATTTGAGAACCATATCGATTAATTTAGCGGATGAAAACTGGTATATGCAATATTCGCCGTACCTTTATTACGATGAGCATTGTATAGTGTTTAACAAAACGCACACACCAATGATAATAAACGCAAGAACGGTTGAAAAACTATTTGATTTTATCGAATTGTTTCCGCATTATTTTATAGGCTCTAACTCAGACCTTCCTATCGTTGGCGGGTCTATACTTAACCACGAGCACTATCAAGGCGGTAACTACGTTATGCCGTTACATAAGTGTAAGGCGTTAAAAGCGTATAAGAGCAAAAATTATCAAGACGTGTCTATTGAAGTTGTTGATTTTTACAACTCTGTAATAAGAATTACAGGTTATAATCGCAACGCGGTTGAAGAACTTGCAGGCGAAGTTATTGAAAATTGGAAAGGTTATAGCGACGCTAACGCTAATATTATTGCAGTAGACGAAGAGGGTAGGCACAATACCGTTACCCCGATTGTAAGGTTTTTAAAAGACAATAGATATTGCATCGAACTTATTTTAAGAAATAATAAAACAAGTAGCGAACATCCCGACGGCATTTTTCACGCGCATAAAGAATTTCATAATATAAAAAGTGAAGGAATCGGTTTAATTGAAGCAATGGGCTTATTTATATTGCCCGCAAGGCTTAACCGTCAACTTAACGAAATTGCAAAAATTTTATGCGGTCAAGTTGAATATAAAAAAGAAGAAATTTTTAATGAAGAGCACGACCTTTATCTTCATCGCAATATGATTGAAACGCTTAAATCTAAGTATAAAATCGTAAAAGACGTAAATAAAGCAAACGTTTATATTACTGAATATATAAACGAAGTGTGTGCTTCTATTTTAAAAAATACCGCCGTGTTTAAAAATGATAATAAAGGCGTAATAGCGTTTAATAAGTTCTTAAATTACTGTGGTTTGACTTTATGTTAAGATAAAAACTTAATATTTTACCGTTTTAAAAAAAGTGGGAAATAAAAAATTTCCCACTTTTTTTTATTTTTAATTAAAATTTTTATGTCAAAAATTTATAATTTGTAAATTATTTTTCAAAATTTAAATAATAATTGCAAACAAGTTATTATTATTGTATAATAATATACAGGAGGCAAAAATGGATATTATTGATTTGCTTAATAAGCGTAAAGTTGAACTTTTTAAAAGCTCGGCTGACATTAGAAAAAATATTTCAAAAATAATTGACGATGATAGTTTCGTTGAATTAAACGCGTTTTCTTTTTCAAAAAACGAGTTTAACAACGAAGAACAAAACGGTTTAGGCGTAGTAACCGGTTTTGCTACGATAGAGGGTTATCCCGTTTACGTAGTTGCGCAAAACGGCAACGTTTTAAGCGGTGGTTTAAGTAAAGCAAATTGTGATAAAATTTGCAACTGCTTAAACAAAGCGCTTGAATCTCAAACCGCAGTGTTATATTTGTTAGATTCTAAAGGCGTTCAAGTTGGCGAATGTATTGCAGTTTTAGAAGGTATTGCTAAAATTTTAGCGCTTTCTAACGCTTTAAAAGAAGTTGCACCGCAATTTGCAGTTGCAGTCGGGGACGTTTACGGGTCTTTTGCATTGCTTGCAAGTAACTGCGATTACGCTTATAGCGTAAATAACGCTTGTGTAAGTTATGCGTCGCCTAGTATAGTTGTGGCAAGTGCAAACGGCGCTATTACAAAAGACGGAGTCGGTGGTAAAGATAGTAAAAACGGCGTAAATACTTTCGTTTTAAATGCGATTGACGACGTTAAAGAGTCTATCATAAAAGTATTAGACGTTTTACCAAGCGCATCTGGCTTAAACGTTGAGTGTAACGACGATTTAAACCGTAGCGAATTAAAACTTAACACTACTAAAAATGCAAAATTGCTTATTGACGCTATTTATGATAAAGGCTCGTTTATCGAACTTAATTCTAAATTTGCAAGCGAAGTTATTACGGGTATAGGTAGAGTTGGCGGAATTTCAACGGCGGTTATTTTGTTTGATGGTTTAGAAAAGGGTGTGGAACTTGACCTTAACTGCGTACTTAAAATAAAGAATTTTGCATCGTACTGCTACGATAACGGTTTTCCACTTTTAAATTTAGTTAATACGGTTGGTATTAAGAAAGATGCGGTAACGGCAACTTCGCCAATACTTACCGAAATTTCTAATATGCTTTACAACCTTTCGGGTTTAAAGAGTATTAGCGTGGTTTACGGCAAGGCTATCGGCTTTGGCTATACGGCGTTCGTTTCACGCGAGTTTGGTAACGCATATACTTTTGCTTTTGCAGATGCTAAAATTTCGCTTTTTGATAATACGCTCGGTGCATCCGCTACTTTTGGAACGATTGAACAAGAAAAACTTAACGAACTTGAACAAAAGTACGAAGATATGCAAGACGCGTTTAATAGCGCAAAACTTGGTTGTGTTGATAATATTATTGAACCGCAATTCGTTCGTCAACATATTATAATGGCGTTGCAGTCTATTATTTAGGAGTAAATTATGAATTTATTACTTGCTATAACAAGTGACGTGCTTAAAGACGGGTTTTTAACCTTATTACTTGGAGTATTCGTAGTATTTCTTGGAATGTCTATAATCGTCTTTTTCGTATGGTTATTTGGTGTTTTATTTGACAAGTTTGTAAATAAAAAGGTTAGTAAGCCGTCAAAAGAGCTTGTAAAAGAGGAAACTTTTGTTGACGACGGTTCTATACCGGAAGATGTTAAGGTTGCTATTATTGCTGCGGTAACGGCATGTTATTATAATGAGCCAAGTAAAAAATGCGACTTTACGGTTAGAAAAATTAAAAGGTTAAATTAAGGAGATTATTATGCGTAATTTTATTGTTACAATTGATGGTAAAAAATATGAAGTTGGCGTTGAAGAAGTTGTAAACGGCGGTGCTACTACACCTGTGGTTACTAATATTGCACCTGTTAGCGCTCCAATTGAGAAAAAACAAACTACAAACGTTCAAGGAACTAAACTTGAAGCACCGATGCCTGGTATGATTAAAGCGTTTAAGGTTAGCGAAGGCGCGACCGTAAAAGCGGGTGACGTTGTTTTAGTTTTAGAAGCAATGAAAATGGATAACGATATTACCGCACCTTGCGACGGTGTTATATCTTTTAAAACGCAAGTTGGCGCAAACGTAGAAACGGGTACTATAATGGCAGTTATTGCTTAAAAAAGGAGCATTAAATGTTTTCACTATATTCTATATGCGGATTTTTTGAAGATTTATTAAATTCGCTTGTTAATTTGTGGGAAAGTACGGGTTTAAATTCTCTTTTTAACGACCCAAGTGGTTGGCAAAATATAATAATGCTTTTAATTTCCTTTATATTATTTTATTTAGCTATCGTTAAAAAGTTTGAACCATTGCTACTTTTACCTATTGCGTTTGGTATGTTTATTGTAAATATTCCAGGCTCGTACAAAATTTTATTCGGCGAAAAAGGTTATATTTTAACCGACGCACTTTCTAACACGGAAGTTGCTAGGGGCACGCTTGAACAAATTTTAGAACTTTTTAATAAAGCCACTATAAACGGCACGCAAGTGGTAGTAAATTCTATTGAAGACGTTAAAGCTTTACTTGAAAGTTCAACGATAACGCTTTCAAACGGCTACGTTTGTAACCTTGGAACTGTTGAATTATCACAAGAAACGGTTATAGGCAATTTTGGTTTATTCTACTATATTTATAAGGGTGTTGACTGGGTTATCTTCCCACCTATCATTTTCCTTGGTATAGGCGCTATGACTGACTTTGGCCCACTTATTGCAAATCCAAAAAGTATGCTTATAGGCGCAGCAGCGCAACTTGGTATATTCGTTACTTTCGTAGGAGCGTCGCTTATGGGCTTTCAATATACAGAAGCAGGCGCAATAGCAATTATCGGTGGTGCAGACGGTCCTACGGCAATTTACGTTACTAAAAAACTTGCCGAACACTTATTACCACAAGTTGCAATAGCGGCATACTCGTATATGGCTTTAATTCCGTTAATTCAAAAACCTATTATGCGTTTATTGACAACGGAAAAAGAACGTAAAATTAAAATGAAACAATTAAGAAAGGTTTCAAAGGTAGAAAAAATCGTATTCCCGTTACTCGTTTCACTCGTTGTAGGTTTAATATTACCAGACGCTATGCCACTTCTTGGTATGCTTATGTTTGGTAATATATTAAAGGAATCTGGCGTTACAGATAGACTTGCCGATACTGCTAAAAACGGTCTTATGAACACGGTTACAATCTTCCTTGGTTTAATGGTAGGCTCAAAAGCAGTTGGTAGCGTATTCTTATCGTTATCAACACTTGGTATTATAGTACTTGGTTTAATTGCTTTCTGTATGGGTACAATGGGTGGATTATTAGTAGCAAAACTTATGAACGTTTTAACTAAAGGACAAATCAACCCACTTATCGGCTCGGCAGGTGTTTCTGCAGTACCAATGGCGGCGCGTATTTCTCAAGACGTTGGTCGTGAAACCGACCCAAACAACCACTTATTAATGCACGCGATGGGTCCAAACGTAGCAGGCGTAATCGGTTCTGCTATAGCAGCAGGTGTTTTACTTGCACTTTATTTATAGGAGATTATTATGGCTAGAAAAGTTTTAATTACAGAAACAATTTTACGTGATGCGCATCAATCACAAGCGGCAACACGTATGAAACTTGAAGAAATGATTCCCGTTTTAGAACAACTTGACGACGTTGGTTTTTACTCGCTTGAAGCGTGGGGTGGTGCAACTTTCGACAGTTGTTTAAGATTTTTAAACGAAGACCCTTGGGAAAGATTAAGAGTTTTAAGAAAACATATTACAAAAACTCCTATTCAAATGCTTTTAAGGGGACAAAACTTATTAGGTTACAAACATTATTCGGACGACGTAGTTGATAAATTTATCGAAGCGTCAATTCGTAACGGTGTAAGAGTTATTAGGGTATTCGACGCGTTAAACGACGAAAGGAACCTTGAAACTGCTATGAAATCAATTAATAAATATAAAGGTGAATACGGCGCAGTTTGTGAAGCAACTATTTGTTACACAACAAGTCCCGTACACACTAACGAATATTTTATTAAAAAAGCAAAATTGCTTGAAGATATGGGCGCCGATAATATTTGTTTAAAAGATATGGCTAACATTTTGTTACCATATACTGTTTACGATATTATTAGTGGAATGAAAAAAGTATTAAAACCAACTACAAAAATTCACTTACATACTCACAATACTACTGGTACGGGTGATATGGTATATCTTAAGGCTATTGAAGCAGGTTGTGATATCGTAGATACGGCACTTTCGGCGCTTGGTAACGGTACTTCTCAACCGGCAACCGAGCCGTTAATTGCAACACTTAAAGGAACTGAATACGATACGGGATTAGATATTGAAAAACTTCTTCCTATCAACGAGCACTTCAAAAAAGTTGCCGAAAGACTTGAAAAAGACGGTATTTTAAATCCAAAAGTAAGACAAATTGACGTTAATACTTTAATTTATCAAGTTCCAGGTGGTATGCTTTCAAACCTTATGTCACAATTAAAACAAGCAAACAAACTTGATAAACTTGAAGAATGTTTACAAGAAGTTCCTAACGTTAGAAAGGATAGTGGTTATCCACCACTTGTTACACCATCATCACAAATCGTTGGTACTCAAGCAGTATTGAACGTATTACAAGGCGAAAGATATAAAATGGTTACTAAAGAATTTAAGGCTTTAATTAAGGGTGAGTATGGTCAATTAAGTACCGAACCTGATACAGAAGTTGTTAAAAAGATTTTAGGTAACGAGGCACGTATTACACATAGACCTGCCGACGATATTGAACCAGAATATGAAAAATTCAAAGAAGAAATGAAAGATTATTACACTCAAGAAGAAGACGTATTGTCTTACGCGCTCTTTAATCAAGTCGCAATCAATTTCTTTAAATATCGTTTAGCAAGAGATAAAAAGATAGATGCCGATATGGCAAAATCAAAAATATATCCGGTATAAAATGAAAATTTTAATTACAAATGACGACGGAGTTTTTAGCGAGGGCTTAATTGCGCTCGCTAAACTTCTAAGTCTTAAACACAAGGTAGTAGTTTATGCGCCCGACGGAAACAGGTCGGGGTTTTCACGCAGTATGACTTTTCATAAAGATATTTCCGTAAATAAAGTTAAAATTAGCGACGATTTTGAAAGTTACAGTATTTCAGGAACGCCGTGTGACTGTGTCAAATACGGTATTTATAATGAAAAGGGCAAAGTTGATTTAGTCGTTGCAGGCATTAATTACGGCTCTAATATTGCTTACGACGTTGTTTATAGTGGTACAGTAAACGCGTGTTTAGAGGCAAGTTTTTTGGGTTATAAAGGTATTGCTTTTTCAAATACGGGTAAACGTGACGAAGACTTTGATTTTGACGAAAATTGTAAATACATTGATAGTATTTTTGAAAAATTAGTTGAAATTTCAAGCGTAAATTACGTTTTAAACGTAAATATACCACCTTTAAAAGCAAAATATATTAAAGGTGCTAAGATTTGTCGTGTTGGTAAGCGTATTTACACCGACGTTTACGAAAAAACGGGCGAAAATACCGTAAAACTTACAGGTGAACCTATTTTAGAGAGTATCAATGGTACGGAAAGTGACGATTATTTGGTTGAAAACGGCTACGTTTCGATTTCGCCTATCATAAGTTCGCCACTTGACGAATTAACCTATAATAAATATAAGGACTTTAAATTTTAATGAAAACGGTTATAGTAGGTGGTGGTGCTTCGGGTATGCTTTGCGCATATTTTAGAAGTATCAATAACGAAGAAGTAATTTTATTAGAAAAAAATGAAAAATTAGGTAAAAAATTATACATTACAGGTAAAGGTAGATGTAATTTAACTAATAACGTTGAAGTTGAAAGTTTTTTAAACAACGTCGTTTCTAATCCTAAATTTTTACTTAGTTCTTTATATTCGTTTAGCCCCGAAATTACAATTGATTTTTTTGAAAAATTAGGTTTAAAGACTAAAACGGAAAGGGGTAACCGTGTTTTTCCTTTATCCGATAAGTCAAGTGACGTTATTAAAGTGCTTGAAAACGCTTTAATTAAAAACGGTGTAGATATTCGGTTAAATACTGAAGTTACTGCAATTTTAACCGAAAACGGACAAATAAACGGTGTAAAAACGGCTAATGAAACGATTTTATGCGACAACGTTATAATTGCAACTGGTGGAATATCATATCCTTCAACGGGTTCTACGGGCGACGGTTATAAATTTGCAAAAAGCGTAGGGCATACAGTTACAAAACTTTATCCGTCACTCGTTGGTATTAATTTAGAAGGCGAAGATTTTAAACCATTACAAGGGTTATCTTTAAAAAACATAAACTTATCGGCAACCGTATCTAATAAATTAGTGTATACCGAACAAGGCGAGGCGTTATTTACTCACTTTGGTATATCTGGCCCGTTAGTTTTAACTTTATCGTCGCTTATTAATAGACAAGATTTTTCTAAAATTAAAATTTCTTTCGATTTAAAACCGGCTTTAACGGAAAAACAACTCGATTTACGAATATTACGTGATTTTGACACGTATAAAAACAAAGAATTTAAAAATTCGTTAGATATGTTATTACCTAAAAAATTAATTCCTTTAGTTATTAAGCGTTGTAATATAAACGAATATAAAAAAGTAAACGAAATTACCGTAGAAGAAAGACAGCGTTTGGTAACGGCTATTAAAGATTTAACGTTTAAGGTAAATTCTTTACGTGGCTTTAACGAGGCTGTTGTTACAAGTGGTGGCGTTAAGGTAAGTGAAGTTAATCCGTCCACAATGGAAAGTAAACTTGTTAAAGGTTTATACTTTATAGGCGAAGTGTTAGACGTTGACGCTTTTACGGGTGGCTTTAATTTGCAAATAGCGTTTTCAACGGCATATACAGCAGGTAACGCAAATATAGAATAATTCTTAAATTTTGCGATAAAATCTAAAAAAATAAATAAAATTATAAAAGGTGATTTATGTATAATATAGCATTAGACGGTCCATCTGGTAGTGGTAAAAGCACTTTAGCAAAAGCGCTTTCAAAAAAACTTAATATCTTATATCTTGACACGGGCGCTATGTATAGGGCGTGTGGTTTAAAAGCAAAAAAGTTAGGCATTTCTACAAAAGATGAAGAAATGGTTAAAACTTTTATTAACGATATCGATATTAAAATTAAGTATAAAGACGGTTCGCAAATTACTATGCTTGACGGCGAAGACGTTTCTTTAAAAATTAGGGAAAACGATATTTCTATGCTTGCATCAAACATAAGCGCGCTCAAATGCGTTAGGGAAAAATTAGTTGCGCTTCAACGTGAAATTGCTAAAGAACAAAGTTGTGTTTTAGATGGTAGAGATATAGGAACTAACGTTTTACCGTTTGCAAAATACAAATTTTACATAACTGCATCAACTAAAGAGCGTACTAATAGAAGATACAACGAATTAAAAGCAAAAGGGCAAGAAGTTGACTTTGATACGCTATATAAAGAAATAGAAACGCGTGATTATAACGATAGTCACCGTGAATTTGCGCCACTTCGCCAAGCAGAAGACGCAATTTTAGTTGATACGACGAATATGAACGTTGACGAAGTTATAAATTTCGTACTTTCATATATAAAGGAATAATATTTTTTAGGGTGAACTATGTTTTATAGATTAGTACGTTTTTTTGGAGAAGGTATTTTTAAATTTTTATATCCTATGGAATTCGTAGGTATAGAAAATTTAATAAAAGACGGAAAAAATATCATAGTTTGCAATCATTTAGGCAAAGCAGACGTAGGTATGATTGCAACCTTATTTAAAGGCAAAACGTATTTTTTAGCAAAAAAAGAGTGGTTTAAAAACAAACTTGTTTCAAAAGTGTTGACAAGTTTAGGTGGAATTGCAGTTGATAGGGAAAAACCTTCTTTTCAAACTATGCGCCAAGGCTTAAACGTTTTAAACGAAAACAAGCGTTTATGTATATTCCCCGAAGGTACGCGCAATAAAGTAGACAATAAATTGCAAGAAATTAAGCAAGGTACGGCGTTTTTTGCGATAAAAAGCAAGTCTAAAATTACGCCGATAATAATGCAAGACCGTATGAAAATATTTAAAAAGACGTATATAATCGTTGGCAAACCTTTTGATTTTGCAGAATATTACGACGTTAAATTTAATGAAGAAATATCAAAACAATGTACCGAAAAAATAGCAAAAATTATGCACGAATTACAACAAGAAATTTTTACATACGTAGACGAAAAAAAGAAAAAAAAAGGGTAAAGGTCGCTAATGAAAGTTATTTTATCAAAATATGCCGGGTTTTGCACGGGTGTAAAAAGAGCAGTAGATACAGCGTTAAGTTTACCCATTTTAGACGATAAAAAAACCTACGTTTACGGTGATATAATTCATAACGAAAGCGTATTACAGAAAATTAAAAATAGGGGCATTGAAACTATCTATACGCTTGATAACGTAAAAAATAGCGATAGGGTAATTATACGTTCTCACGGGGTTGGAAACGACGTTATTACTCATTTATTAAAAATAGGGGCAGAAATTATTGATTTAACTTGTCCTTACGTTAAAAAAACGCAAAATATCGTACAAAAACATTACGAAAAAGAATATCAAATTGTAATAATAGGCAAGGCTACTCACCCCGAAGTAGTAGGTATAAACGGGTGGTGTAATAATAGCGCAATCATTATTGAAGATGATAATTATTCATATAACGACTTAATTAAATATGAAAAAATATGCGTGGTCGTACAAACTACCTTCGACTATCAAAAATTTAATAAAATTTTGAAAAAAATAAACAATTTATCGATTAAAACGCTTGTCATTTTTAAAACGATTTGTTATACTACAATGGTACGTCAAAACGATGCTGAAATTTTGGCAAAATCAAACGACGCTATGGTCGTTATAGGTGGTAAAAATAGTTCAAACACCTTAAAACTTTTTGAAATATGTAAAAAATATTGCAAAAACGTTTACTTAGTTTCACAGCCCGACGGGCTTGATTATAAAAAATTAAAACAATATAAAAGTGTAGGTATTGTCAGTGGCGCGTCCACGCCACCTGAACAATCAATGGAGGTTCTCTTAACAATGGAAGACAAAAGCATTAATTCTATGGAACAAGTTGTTGCTTTACTTGATGAAAAGCAAAATTTAAAAAAAGGGCAAAAAATTACAGTTGTTATTTCTCAAGTTGCAAATGACGGTTTAAACGTTTATTTCGATGGAAAAAGCGATATTAAACTTCCTAAAGAAGAATTAGCTTGTGAAGAATATAATCCAAACGATTACCAAGTTGCTCAAGAAATTGAAGTAGTTGTAATGGGCAAAAATCCATTAAAACTTTCTCAAAAACAAATTCTCGTTTTAAAACAAGAAGAAGAATTTGTTGCAAATCTTCGCGAAGGTAAAGTTTTTGAATTAGAAGTTAAAGGTTTTAATAAAGGTGGTCTTATCGGTAAATACGAAGGTTTTGACGTATTCGTTCCTGCAAGGGAAATTAAAATCGGTTTCGTAAAAGAACTTGATAAATACGTAGGCAAAAAACTTCGTGTTAAAGCACTTAAAGTTGAATATACTTCAAGAAAGAAAGATATTATTGCATCTCAAAAAGTAATTTTAGAAGAAGAAAAGAAGGCTAGGGAAGCAAAAAAACTTGCTAAAGAAGAAGAATTCTTTGCAAGCATTAGTGAAAACGACGTTGTTACGGGTACTGTTGTTAGATTTGCATCTTTCGGTGCTTTCGTAGTAGTAAACGGTTTTGACTGTTTAGCACACGTTTCTGACCTTTCTTGGACTAACGTTAAAAACCCTGCCGACGTTTTAGAACTTTCTAAATCATACGATTTCGTAGTTTTAAAAGTTGATAAAGAAAATAAAAAGGTTTCAATCGGTTACAAACAATTACAACCAAAACCTTGGGAACTTGTTTCTGAAAAATACGCTGTTGGCGATACAGTTACGGGTAAAATCGTAAGAATTGTTTCTTTCGGTGCTTTCGTTGAAATTGAAAAGGGTGTTGACGGTTTAATTCACGTTTCACAAATTTCTCACGAATTCCTTGAAAATCCTGCATCTCTTTTAAAAGTTGGTGAAGAAGTTACTGCAAAAATTCTTGCTATCGACGTTGAAAAAGAAAAAATTACTCTTTCTGTTAAAGCGTTAACTCCTGCTCCTGTTAAAGAAGTTAAGGAAGACGATAAGAAAGATAAAAAGGTTAAAGACGACGAAGAAGATATGAGGGGTTGGACTGATTCTTCAGACACAAGCGTTTCAATCGCAGACCTTTTAAATAACTAAAATAAATTAAAATAACTACCTAAAGGTAGTTATTTTTTTTAAATAATATTGAAATTGTTAATTTTTTTGTGTATAATAAAATATATTAAATATAAAGGAATTAGTTAAGTGGCAGTTAAGAAAAAACAAGTAAAAAAAGCCGTAAAATTTGCAAAGAAAAATCCTAAAATAATAGTAGCGTTAGCAATAATTTTAGTAGTTGTTTTTATTGTGTACTGTTATTTAAATCCTGATTTTTATAATAGGTTGTTTAATCAAAATATTAAACCACCTATGGACGACGAAGTAACAACCGTATCGGTACTTAACGATTTAGAAATACATATTATCGACGTTGGGCAAGGCGACGCTATTTTAATTAAAGCGCCAGACGGTAAAAATATTATGATAGACTCTGCAGAAAACTACAAAGAAACGTTGCTTAAAAATTATTTAAAAGAGCAAAAAGTATCAACAATCGATTATTTTATTGCAACTCATACCGACTCTGACCATATAGGTAGTGCTGAGGCAGTTTTTGATAATGCTATCGTTAAAAAAGTCTTTAGACCTTACGTTAAACACGTTAATAATTCAACAACAAAGTTCACCTTTACTAATGAATTTAATATGGGTGCAATAACGCACGACAGTAAAACCTACGGTGAATTTTTAGATAAAATTTTAAATGAAAAATACGGCAATAATATTGCTTGCGAGTGGGAATTTTTTACAAGCGACAGTGATTTTGCAAATTCGGCTAAATATAACGACGTAGAATATAAATACACTTTTGATTTTCTTACGCCAACAACAAGTTTAAGTGAGATAAAGTATAAAGATGTAAATGATTTTTCACCTATCGTAATGCTTGAATATTGTGGATTTAAAATGATTTTCACCGGTGATGCAGGTAAAGCAACTGAAGAAGAATTTTGCAGTAAATACTTAAATCATAAGGATTACGTAGATTGCGACGTTTTAAAGGTAGGGCATCACGGCTCAGCAGTGACGTCGTCAAGTGAGAATTTTTTAAATTTAATTAAACCTGAATACGCTGTTATCTCTTGTGGAAAAGGTAATAAACATGGACACCCACATAAAGAAACTTTAAATAAATTAAGTACCAGTGAAAGCGCAGTATATAGAACTGACAATAACGGTAATATAATTATAAAAGTTGCAAGTGACGGTAAATTTAATATAACTTACCAAAAAGGTACGCTTATAAATAATTATTTAGCACCAGCGTGATAAAATTTTAAAATTAAAAATGCTAACGATTTAATTTCGTTAGCATTTTTTTATACAGTTTGATAAAAACTTAATTTTACAAGCAAATATTCAACTATAAAAAATATAGGAATAAGCGTTGCAATTAAAATAGGGTAAATAACGTTATTAAACAAAATCTCACTATTTAAATAGTCTAAACCCTTCAAACTTGCAACTGAAAGTACGATTATAATTGTCGTAATAGTTAAGGTTAACGCAATTTCAATAACGTTTTTAAATCTAAATAAGTCTTTTACCGTTTTCTTACTATTAAATATAAAAATTAATAAGAATAAAACGGGTATTATACCTATAAATAAACTTGATTTTACTAAAAACCCTACGTTAACAGTACCTAAAATTGATAATGATAAACAAATAAATAAGGCAATATAAATAGCAAAACAAACAAACGAAGTGTGAAGTAACAAGGTATTTATTAGTATTTTTGAGCCTTGATATCTATTCGTATCGGCTGACGTTCTAATTTTAATACCGTCCTTTTCAGCAAGTTCGTAAACGTCGGTTAAATCGGCTTGTTTTTCAGTTATAACTTTAGGTTGAGTATCTTTAGCGATATCAACGTCAGTATTTTTAGGGAAAAGTTCGTTTAAAACGTTACCGTATTGATACGTCGTACTGCCTAAACTGTCGTCAGTTGGCTTTTTAACGCCTATTTTAGCCGATTCGTCTTCCTGTTCCATATCTTTTTTAAGGTTAAAGTCGTCAACGGTAAACGTATCGGTTACTTTTTTATCTTCTTGCTTAGTAATTTGCTCTTGCACAGTTTCTTCAACTTGTTTTTCGTCGTCTAATGAAGAAAAATCAATTTCAGTTTCCGTGTCAGTTAGGGTAGCGCTATGAATATATGAAGAATAATCGTCAGTTTGAGTTAAATTATCGTCTTTATCAGTTAAATCGTCAACTTTACTTTCAATTTCTTGTGTTTTTGTTGTTTTTGGAGTTCGTTTCGTAGGTTGTACGTAAGATTCTTGCTCGGCGTCGTCCCTAACGGGTAACTCTAATTTATCGGTAAATAACGAAGCATATTTTTCTTCAAATTCGGCCTTGCCTTTAGGTGTAATTTTATAATATTTACGCCTTGAACCGTTTGCTGAACTTGCACGGTATTCACATATATATTGTAAGTTTTTTAAACGGGTTATAACCGAATACAAAGTGCCGATTTTTATACCGTTGAACAAACTATCAATTATTTCCTTAAGTTCGTCGGTATGCCTATCGCCACTTGATAAAATATATAAAATTATACCGTCGTTTTGACCTTTTAAAACTTCTTTAACTTCCATAATTCACCATAAAATAATAAATTTTAACGATTTTTCTATTTTTTGCGCTATTTTTAATAATTATAACATTAATATAAAATATTGTCAATATTAATATGATAAATACGTTTTAAGATAAAATAAAAAAATAGTGCAGTATAACGTAAATTTTTATAGTATTTATAGTAAATATCTTGCAAATTGTATATTATAGGGCATATTATAAACTTTTATTATAAAACACCTCAACTTTTTTTAAAGTAGTGTACGTACTTTTTTCAATTCATTAAATACTAATTATATCTATATTATATTTTTATCTATTTTTATTAAATAGTGCACACATATATATCTATGCGCAAAACACAACTTTTACGCATAGATAGCGAAAGAATTAAGCAAAATCTTTAAATCTAATAATTTTTTGTTAATTTACTATTTTTTTAAATTTTCATATTATATAAAATCTAAGATAAAATCTTACATTTTAAATATTATTCTATAATAATTGACTTTATAAATTTTTTTAAAATTCTTAACTATATAATTATCAAAAAATAAATTTTATAAATCTTTTCG
>JAZRCS010000065.1:0-2230 GCA_045659885.1 Christensenellaceae bacterium | reverse complement strand
ATATTAGACTTATACGATAATGCTCACTGGTAAGTAGGGGGGCGACAAATCGCCCCTTTAATTGATTAGTACCACTTTGGTTATATGATAATATCTTTGAGTAAATACTTAAAAATTAAGTGTCAGTAAGTATTGACATTATTTGGAAGTTCGGTTATAATTATTATGCTCATACAATTTCAATTTATCATTGGGGTACTATCAAAAAAAAGTATCTTTTCTTTTCGTTACCAATGATAAATTATGTATGAGCAACATAACTTTGGAAAGGGAGATACGTTTTAATACACTCTCTTTTGAGAGTGTATTTTTTTATTTAAGGAGTATAATTATGTCAAAACAACTTTGTTGTCCCATCTGTGGCGAACCTACTAGTAAATTTTTTGGGAATTATAATAAATTTGGTTTATGTAAATTACATAGTAAAATGGAAAAAAATGGTGAAATAGTTCAATGCGAAGATTGTGGCAAATGGCACGAAATATTTGAAAAATGCGAATGTCAAAAACTTGCATGCATTATATGTAGCGAACCATCTAACGGAAAACATTTTTGCTATTCTTGTTGGAAACAATATAAAGATAAATCAATAGATATTAGATTTAAAAATCTTAAATTTGAAAAGGTTTTAGATAATTATGGTAATAAAACGGTGCCTTGTAAAAGTGGTATCAAAGTAAGAAGTAGAGCAGAAAAAATAATTTGCGATTTTTTGTTTGACCATAATATTAAAAATGTTTATGAAAAAGAAATACCATATAATGAAAACGGAAAAGAAAAAACATTAAAACCAGATTTTTATTTGCCTGATTATTTTAAAAATGGTCTTATAGTAGAATATAATGAATTGCAAAATGAAGAGTATTTAAACTCGAAAAACTACGTTTTAAAAGCGTATAAAAAATTAAATATCGACGTTATCGTTTTAACAAAAGAAGATATTGATAATGATTTGCGCCGATTAAAAAGTAAACTTAATATAGTAATATAAAAAGAGCCTTGTTAGGCTCTTTTAAAACTTTTTAACTGCGATATGACTTGCACTAGATACTTTGTTTTTAAAAAGTCCACTACGTTTTACTAATGTTCCTAAATAAATAGAATTTCCTTGCTCGTCTTTGCGTGCAGTTTTTGTTAAAAGTACTTCCATATCTCCTACTTTTAAAAATTTTCCACGATACGGATATGTAGGTGAAAAATCATCAATTAATTGTTCAGTAGATATACGATTAAATTTTTTACGTTGTTTACGGTTATTTGATACTAGTTTTGAATAAGAATTTTTGTTTATTAATTTTGCCATAATATATATCCTTTTCCCTTAACGCTGGGAGCCACGTATTTTTATTTTTAAAAATTTTTTCATAAAATGTTGACTTTTTTATAAAAGTTGCATATAATAATATTATCAAGGTTATGTAATTAACCATTTTCGCCCGAAAGGTATAGTTTTAAAATACCTAAAGGGCATTTTTATTTCATATATTTACCGATAAAGAAATGATGCCGTTTCTTTATCTTTTTTTTATTTAAATAATTTATATCAGAAATTTTTACATTTTGTATAGGTTTTTTGTTTACTCCAGACCAACGAGCAAAATTGGCATCATATTTTGGTACAGCATAAGTGTTGCCTTTTTTCACTTGTTTTAATTTATGATAATCATAATTACCATGATTATCTTCTAACGATGTTATAATATTGACATCACAAGTACCATCATTATTAAGTTTACGAATATAAACATAATGACCACCACTTAAGTGTTGTAAACCATTTAGATTTATATTGTCACAATAGCCTATTTTACCTACATAATTTTTCTTTTTTCTACTCATAATCTAATCTCCAAAAACCACGTTAAAGTGGTTTTTCTTCATTTAAAGAATCTAACTTTTCGCCACACTTTGAACAATAGTTATATTCTTCGTTTTCAAAAGTTTTAGTATAAGTAATATCACAATGCTTGCAATATTTCTTTTCAACATTTTTTGCGTCTTTAAACGCTTTTACTAATTCGTAAACGAAATAAATAATCGTAATAACCGTAAAAATTAAAATAACTGTAAATATAAAATTAATCTTACCTTCCATAATATTATTCCTTTATTTCACTATCAAAAACGTTATTTAAATTGTGTTGGAAATAACTGTTCTGCATAGCAAATTCTTCTTTAGTAGCCTTTACGCCCTTGTATTCAGGGTAATCGTCAAGGCCTACTTTCTTTT
>JAZRCS010000064.1:0-4951 GCA_045659885.1 Christensenellaceae bacterium | reverse complement strand
AATGAGAGGAAGATATGAACAACACAGTAATTATTAACGAAAAAGACAACGTTGGTATTAGCCTTGTAGAAAACGGCAATATACCTGCAGGACACAAATTTGCGCTTAAAGACATAAAGAAGGGCGAATTCGTAATTAAGTACGGTCAAATTATCGGTAGAGCAAGCCAAGATATTAAAAAGGGTGACTGGGTACATACTCACAACGTAAAATCACACCTTGACGAAGACGTTGAGTATACTTACGAGCCTGAAATTGTAGAAGTTGAAAAGAAAAAAGGCACTTTTATGGGCTTTAAACGTAAACACGGTAGAGCAGGTATTAGAAATGAAATTTATATTATTCCAACGGTAGGTTGCGTAAACAACACTTGTATCCGTATGGAAAAACTTGCTCAAAAATTCGTAAAAGGTTCTATTGACGGAATTTTCACATTATCACATCAATTTGGATGTTCACAACTTGGTGAAGATAATGAAAACATTAAAAAATTATTGTGTTCAATAGCGCTTAACCCTAACGCAACGTACGTTTTATTCGTAGGTCTTGGTTGCGAAAACAACGGTATGGACGGTATTAAAGAATATTTAGCGCCGTTTAATAGGGATAATATCGAATATTACAACTGTCAAGACGTTGAAGACGATATCGCATACGGTCTTAACATACTTGAAAAATTTGCTGAAAAAGCAAAAGATTTAGTACGTGAAGAAGTTGATTTAAGTGAACTTTGTATCGGTTTAAAATGTGGTGGCTCGGACGGATATTCTGGTCTTACGGCAAACCCACTCGTAGGTAGAATTAGTGATAGAATAATTTCTTACGGTGGCTCGGCAATTTTAACGGAAGTTCCAGAAATGTTCGGTGCTGAACAACTTTTAATGAACAAGTGTGAAAGCAAAGAAGTATTTGAAAGATACAAAGATATGATTGAAGCCTTTAAATATTTCTACACTTCACAAGGTTTCCCTGTATATGAAAATCCAAGCCCAGGCAACAAAAAGGGTGGTATTACGACTTTAGAAGAAAAATCTTTAGGTTGCGTTGAAAAAGCAGGTACGACAAAAATCGTCGACGTACTCGGTTATGGTGAAACGCTTAATAAAACGGGTGTTACTGCGCTTAACGCTCCAGGTAACGACCTTATCGCATCTACTGCATTAGCAGGCGCAGGTTGTCAAATCGTATTGTTTACTACGGGTAGGGGAACTCCGTTCTCAACTTTCGTACCAACAATGAAAATTTCAACAAACTCACGTTTAGCATCGTTTAAAAATAACTGGATTGACTTTAACGCATACACTATGGATGAAGACGGTTTATTTGATTTACTTATCAAAACTGTAAACGGCGAATATAAATGTAAGAGTGAAGACGTTAGAGAAATCGCCTTCTATAAAACAGGTGTAACGCTTTAAAAATTAAAGGTATAAGTTGACAATTTAATGGAGATGTTATGAGTTACGTTAAAGACAATTTTTTACTTAAAAACAAAACGGCAGAAAAGTTATATTTTGACTACGCGTCGAAAATGCCTATATTCGACTATCATTGTCATTTACCAGAAAAACAAATTTTAGAAAACAAGCAATTTAACGACGTTTTTGAAATTTGGCTTGCAGGCGACCATTATAAATGGCGTTTAATGAGAAATTACGGTGTAGACGAAGAATATATTACGGGTAGTAAATCAAACAAAGAAAAATTTATTGCGTATTGCTCGACGCTTGCAACGGCGTTTGGTAACCCACTTTATCACTGGTCGCAAGTTGAATTAAAAGAATTTTTTAATTGCGAACTTGAAATCAACGCTGAAAATGCCGAACTTATTTGGAACTGGTGTAACGAATATATTGCGCTTAACAAAATTACTCCACAAAGTTTAATTGAAAAGTCTAACGTATCAATCGTATTTACGACAAACGAAATTTTCGACGATTTGTCGACTTTTGTCGAAATTGCTAAAAAGGACTATAAATTTAAGGTAATTCCAGCCTTTAGAGCAGATAAAATAATGAACTGCGAAGCAAAAGGATATAAAGGATTTATTGAAAAATTAGTTGAGTTAACTTTTGAAATTAACGATATTGAAGATTTAGAAAAGGCGATTGAACTTCGCTTACAAGAATTTATTAAGGTAGGCACTAAAGCAAGTGATATTGCTTTAGAAAAAGCATATATTGTAACTACGAAAGAACAAGCAAATAAAGTATTTAAAAAGGCACTTTTAGGTAACGGTGTAACGCAAACTGAAAGTGAAACTTTCAAAGGCTATTTAACTTACTTTTTAATGAAACTTTATGCAAAATACGATATAAGAACGGAAGTTCACGTTGGCGCAATGAGAAACAATAACTCGGTTATGCTTGAAAAGTTAGGATTAGATACGGGATTTGACAGTATAAGCGACGCAAATTCAACGTACGAACTATCAAGGCTTTTTGATAGACTTAATAACGAAAAATCATTACCAAAAACGATATTATTCAACTTAAACCCTAAAATGAATAACGAAATGATGACGCTTTTAGGCTGTTTTCAAGATAGTAGCGCAAAAGGCAAAATTCAATACGGACCTGCTTGGTGGTTTTTAGATAACAAAGTGGGCATGGAAAAACACCTTAAAGATTTAACTGCAACGGGACATATCGGCGCTTTCGTAGGTATGCTTACCGACAGTCGTTCGCTTTTATCTTATCCACGTCACCATTATTTTAGAAGAATTTTATGTTCGTATTTTGGTGAAATGATTGAAAACGGTGAAATGACTAAAGATATAAATTTAGTAGGAAAAGTCGTAGAAGATATATCTTACAACAATTCAATCAATTATTTTGGTATGTAAAAATTAATAAAAACAAACCCCCGAAAGTTACGACTTTCGGGGGTTTTATCTACGATAAAAATTATTCGTTTTCGATATGGTATTTAATTTGGTCTTCTATCCAGTAAGTAAATTTAGTGTTAGGTAAAAGTTTTTCAAACGGTTTAATGTTTTTATAATGAACTGCGCCGTCAATTTGGCTTTCCCAAATATCGCAAAAAGCAAAGTCGAAGTCGGTTGGTTTAACCGTTTTTAAGTAAGAAATTGCGTCGGCTTTAACTATTTTAATTTTGTCTTTATTAGGAAAATACGGTAAAATATACTCCTTAAACAAATTGATAATTTCAGGCTCAATTTCAATAATCGTAATAGATTTTACCACGTCTTTAAGTGAAATTATAAACGGGTAATAGCCAAGTCCAAGCCCTAAAACTAACACGTTACCAAAGGCTAAATTCATTTGTTCTTTCATTGAATAAATTTCGCTTGGACAAATACTCATCCACGGCACGTCGCCCTCGTAAATGGTAGGAAACGATACGTCGTCGGTAAAAAATCCAAGTTTAGGAACGACTAACGGCTTAGTAAAATCGGGGTAATCGTATTGAAAAAATTCGCCCCTACTATACTCGCAATTAGTTAGTAAAAGATTGCCTATTTTTACGGTAGGAACTTTTTTTATCGTTCTTAAATATTCGTCTTGCATAAACTCTTTTTTAGAAAATTTTTTAGCGTTTTTAAACAGCAAACTAACGTAATTTTTATCGGCGTAATTTTTAATAAAAGTGGCGTTTAAAAAGTTATTTATAACGAAAAATTTTTCAAAATCGCCGTCGTAAAAACCGTCGTCAGAAAGTGAAAGTAGCCCTTCTGCCGTGTAAAGTTTTTTAGCGTTTAAAACGTCTTTTTCGGTGTAATTAAAGTAAGGCGCGTCGTTAATTATTAAGTTTGTAATATACTGTTGCAGTTGTAAACTTTTTTCTTTATTCATAGTTTTAAAAAAAATTGCGTTGCTAAAGCAACGCAAAAATTATGCCTTCCAAACGCCGTGCAAGTTGCAAAACTCGTAAACGGCAACGACTGTTTCGTCGCTTGATAAAATAAATTCAGCGTAAGGTTTTTGATTAAAATTCAAATATTTTACGTTGAAACCTTTATTAGTTTCAAGAATAATCCACTTAATAAAATGTTCTTCAACCATAGGATGTTCAACTTCGCCCACGCAAACTTTTACCACGTTGTTTTCAACTGTAAATTTAGGCACGTGTTTTTCTAAAGCGCCGTCAAAAGTATTTGGCTGAATTTTTTTCATAAATTCGCCACAGCACGAAACGGGCACTTTTTTATCTTCGATTTTAGTAATAATATTTCCACAATGCGAACATATAAATAATTCCATAAAATTCTCCTATTTCAATAATTCAAAATCTGTTTTTGGATGTTTACATAAAGGACAAGTCCAACCGTCTGGCAAATCTTCAAACGGTATTTTTTCGACGTTATCGTCATAGACGTAGCCACAAATTTTGCAAACCCAAACTTTTTTATTCGAAGGCTTATCGCTAACTGGTTTTGCTTGTGGTTTTGGCTTAATATTTTTAAGATAATATGCGTAAGTTAGTGACGGGGTAGAAGATAAAACTTTACTTTCGGTAACGCTTGCTAAAATTAAAACGTGCGTACCTAAATCAATATACCTATCAACTACGCAAGAAAAATAAGCGTTTGCGCCCTTATCGATATAAGGCACGCCGTTTGACGAATACTTGTTGTCAAAAGCAGGAAACTTATTAACTTTTTTACCCGTTTGAAAACCGAAATGTTTAAAAACGTCAAAAGTAGCGTCTTCTGATAAAACCGAAATATTAAACTTGCCCGACTGAATAATAGTATCAAGCGTATAATTCGACTTATTAATACAAATGCTAATTTTTAACGGAGAAGACGTAACTTGCATTGCCGTATTTATAATGCAACCGTTTTCTTTCGAGCCGTGAGCAGAAAGGACGAAAAGTCCGTAACTAAAATTGTATAATGCTTTACTTTCTAAATTGTTCATAGTTAAATTATACCACACAAACAAATATTTTATTGTTGCCGTTGCAACAAAATTAAAAAATTTTAAAT
>JAZRCS010000063.1:0-15433 GCA_045659885.1 Christensenellaceae bacterium | reverse complement strand
TGATAATAATTTTTCAACTGAAGTTTTATCGCTTTCAGCAACTTTATTTGCTTGAGAAATATAACTACCGTCTTTTTCTTCATTGCCAGGTTCACCTGTAACGCTTACTAACGCTTTTACTGCTTGTTGAACGATAATTTTATCTTTAACGATATTTTTTAAAACAAGTTCGTAAGCATCTTTAACCGTATAACCGTAATAGTTAACGTAATAATAACCGTACGAATTATAGTCGGAAACCATTTCCCTTTTATAAACGTCTTCCTTAATCTCACCGTCGATACTTACCGTTGCAACGACTAAAGACATATCTTTGTCAACGTCGGTAGTGATTAAACTACAACCCGACAAGGTCGCAAGAAATAAAACGCAAGATAAAATTAAAGTAACGATTTTAGTAAAAAGTTTTTTCATATAAATCTCCAAAGAGTGTTTGTTGAGTTGTTGTTATGTTTTACATAACATATAAATTTATTATACAAAATTTTTTGTATTATTGCAATACTTTTGTTTGCTTTTTTACGCTTTTTAAGTAAAAATTATAGACTATTTACTCGAAAGTAAAAAATTCTAACGCCGTTTTTAAATAATCTTCGGCAAAATACCCTTCTTTAGCAAATACGATAACGGGGTTTTCTTCAAAGGTTAAAGTCGCCACGTTCTTATAAGAGTTTAATTTAGTAGTTATTCTACCGTCTTTTAAACTTTGAAGGTTATTTAAGTATACCTTTGCAAATTTATTAGAAATAATTACTTTTATAGCGTCGGCGTTTTCAAGTTTAAGCCTTAATAAACTTATATCTATAAGACGGTAAACTTGAATAGGTATAGCGCCAAAGTTATCAATAAGCGAAGTTGTAACTCTTTCAACGTCGTTATCGTCTTTAATTTCGGCAATTTGTTTGTACGCCTGCATTTTAAGTCTTTCACTTGAAATATATTTTTCTGGAATATAAGCATCGACTTTAATATCAACTTCAAGTTGTTGATTTTTAGTAACTTCGTTAAGTTCTTCGCGCAATAATTTATTATAAAGTTCGTAGCCCACTTTGTCCATATGACCGTGTTGTTCTTTGCCTAAAACGTTGCCTGCACCCCTAATTTCTAAGTCACGCATTGCTATTTTGTAGCCACTACCCATTTCGGTATATTCCATAAGAGCAGATAAACGCTTGTACGCTTGCTCTGTTAATAATTTGCCTTCTTGATAAGTAAAATACGCGTAAGCCATTAAATTACTTCTTCCTACCCTGCCTTTTAATTGATATAAGGTAGAAAGCCCTAATCTATCACTGCTTTCAACTATTAAAGTGTTTGCCCTTTCAATGTCAATTCCGTTTTCAATAATCGTAGTTGCAACTAAAACGTTAGCGTTACCTTGATAAAAATTCATTATGTTTTTTTCAAGTTCTTTTTCTTGCATTTGTCCGTGCGCTACGATAATTTTAGCATCTTTGCAAAGTTCTTGAATTCTACTTGCAAACGAATATATCGTTTCAACCCTATTATACATTACTAAAACTTGACCGTCTCTTGCAAGTTCTCTTCCTATTGCGTCTTTTAAAAGAGAGTCGCTTAGTTCCGTAACGAGCGTTTGAACGGGTATCCTGTTTTTGGGTGGAGTGTTTATTACGCTTATATCTCTTATGCCCGAAAGGGACATATGTAGCGTTCTTGGTATAGGCGTTGCAGATAGCGTTAAAGTGTCGACGTCTTTGCTTATTAACTTTAACTTTTCTTTATGCTCTACGCCAAAGCGTTGTTCTTCGTCGATAACTAAAAGACCTAAATCTTTAAACTCTATATCTTTTGAAAAAAGCCTATGAGTTGCGATTACCAAATCAACTTTTCCGTATTTTAAGTCGTTTATAATTTTTTCTTGCGCACCCTTACTTTTAAACCTATTTAAAACTTCAACCCTTACGCCAAAATCTTTAAAGCGTTTTTTAGCCGTCATATAGTGTTGTTCGGTTAAAATAGTAGTTGGAGCAATTATTGCAGTTTGCTTTCCGTCTAAAATAGCCTTAAAACACGCCCTAAAAGCAAGTTCGGTTTTACCAAAACCTACGTCGCCACAAAGTAATCTATCCATTACTTTATCGCTTTCCATATCGGCAAAAATTTCTTCTAACGAAACTTGTTGGTCTTCGGTTAAATCAAACTCGAAAGCGTCGCCGAATTCTTGCATATATTCTTCGTTTTTAGAAAAAACGAAACCCTTTTTTTCTTTTCTTTCTTTATAAAGTTTTTTAAGGTTGATAGTCATTTTTGAAATTGACTGTCTAACCCTTTCTTTTATACGTTCAAATTCACCCCCACCTATTTTATTTAAGGTAGGAATTTTATCGCCTGCTACGTATTTTGAAAGTTTGTCCATTTGGTCGGTAGAAACGTATAACCTATCGCCACCGTAATATTCAACTTCGATATAGTCTTTACTACCTTCGATGGTAGCAATACGCTTTACGCCCCTAACTATACCTACGCCGAAATTTTCGTGTACGGCAAAATCACCAACCGACGGAGCAGTAAATAAATCGCCCCTTTTCTTTTTTAAAGACTTTTCTTTGCCTTTTGACTTAAAAAACAAGTCGTTAGTGCCTATTACGACTAATTTACTGTCGTGATAGATAAAACCACTATCAAGTTGATATGGACAAACTATTATTTTATTTAAATCGTTTATACTTTGCTCTTTAAACAAACACTCTATATTGTTTTGTCTTAAAAAGTAATATATTTTTTCGGCATTTTTTACGTCGCCACAACATAAAAGTACCCTGTAATCTTTTAAACTCCACGCCAAAATATCAACTTTTAATTCGTCTAATTTTAAGGCGTATTTCCCAAGTGGAGAAGTTGAAATTGAATAAGTTTTTAGTGGCGAAAAGAAAGGAATTATCGTTTTAAACGACTGCACGGCAAGGCTATTAAAAGAAGATACCTCTTTTAATAAATCTTGTTTTGAAATAAATTGATTTTTAATAAAATCAAGTCCGTTACCACCTTTAAATAGACTTTCACACCTTGATAAATGCTCTTTTTCTAAATACTCTAAGTTATCGTACAAAAATTTACTTTCGTCGTAACAAACTACCGTATCTTTACTAAATACGTCGCCCAAACGATTAGTCGAATTTTTTATTAAAGGAAAAATATATTGTAAAGCGTCGTCAAATAAATCGTTTTCAAGTTTTTCAATAAGTTTATAATAAATACTTCTTGCGTTTTCTTTAAAAATTAATTGCCCGTATTTTTTATAAGAATTTCTAATTATCGACGATAAATTTTCAACTTCGTTTTGCTCGATAATAACGTCGCTTGTCATTACGGCTGTAAAAGACGCTACGTCTTTTATATCTTCGCATCTTATTTCTTCTAAAAAATCACCGAAAAAGTCTAATTTGTAAGGTTTATCTTGGTTAATTGCAAAAATTTCAATAATATCTCCCCTTATTGAAAACTCGCCCTTATTTTCACAAAATTCTACCCTTTTATAACCTAATTTTACAAGGTCTTTACAAACTGTTTCAAAATTATATTCTTTACCTTTATTAAAAGTAATATAATTAATTTTTTTAGGAAACAATTGACATAAAGCATCTATCGTTGTAACGATAATTTTTGCGCCTTGAGATATTTTGTAAAGTGCAGTCAATCTTTTAAATAAATTTTCTTTGTTAAAAGTGTCTTTATATAACAAAGTATCGTCTTTTGAATTTAATAAAACGACTTCTTTACTTGTTAATTGAGAAATTTCACTTACCGATTGCTCGGCTTGTAAACGGTCTTTAACTATATATAAAACGGGACTGTTAATTTGTGAAATTAAGTGACATTTTGAAGAAAATTGCGTACCAAAAACAGCGACGGATTTACCGTCGCTAATATCGTTAATTATTGAAGAAAAAACACCACCAACTTGTTTAGCAGTCAAAATACCGTCAATCATAATCAACCGTTTTATTTTATGGCAATTTAGCCGTTATATTTATTCATAACGTTTTCTAAATTTACGCCGTTTATAAATTCATAGCAAGCGTCACTTGCCTTTTTTATTGCATCTTCTACGTAAGGCAAATCGTCTTTTCTAATATCGCTTAAAACGTAGTCAATTAAATTATTTATAGGATGCGTAGATTTTATACCCACTCTAACACGTGGAAAATCTTGGCTGTTTAGACAATTTACTATATGACGCATGCCGTTATGCGTTCCTGCCGAGCCTTTAAGTCGAATTCTAATTTTACCAACGTCAATATCAATGTCGTCGTAACAAACTAAAATATTTTTAGTGTCCACCTTATAAAAATTAGCAATTGCTAAAACTGAATTACCACTTAAATTCATATAGGTAGACGGTTTTAAAAGTATGACTTTTTGCCCTTTAATATTAAGGTCGGCGTACTCGCCTTGAAAACCTTTTTTATTAAAAGTAACGCCTAACTTTTCGGCTAAATTATCTATAACCATAAAACCTACGTTATGGTTAGTTTTAAAATATTTTGGCTCTGGATTGCCTAAACCTACGACTATAAACATTTTAATATCTCCTAATTAAAAATTATACAACAAATAGTTATTTTTGTAAAGAAAAAAGCGTTGCTTGATTGCAACGCTTTAAATTAGTCATTAAATTAGTCGTTATAAATATCCGACATTTTTCTATCGTGATATACGTTTTCAATAGCCGTAGCAAATAATTTTGCACTTGAAACGATTTCAATTTTATCAATCTTCTTTTCTTCTGGTAAATCAATAGTATCTAAAACTACAAGTTTGGTAATGTGAGAATTTTTAATTCTTTCAATGGCTGGGCCAGAGAATACTGCGTGAGTACAGCAAGCGTAAATTTCTGTTGCGCCGTTTTTATAAAGCGCTTCAGCGCCTTGACAAATAGTACCTGCAGTATCAATCATATCGTCTACCATTAAGCACTTTTTGCCTTTTACGTCACCTATAATATTCATAACTTCAAGTTGATTTGCCCTTGGACGACGTTTATCTATTATCGCCATTTGACAATTAAGTTTTGAAGCAACGTTTCTTGCCCTTGTAACCGAGCCTACGTCTGGTGAAACAACGATAAAGTTATCGTCGATTTTATCTGTAAAGTATTTAAAGAGTAATGGACCACCTACTAAATGGTCAACCGGAATTTTAAAGAAACCTTGGATTTGTAAAGCGTGTAAATCCATTGTTAAAATTCTATCTGCGCCTGCTTCTTGGATAAGGTCTGCAACAAGTCTTGCAGTAATTGGGTCCCTTGGTCTTGCTTTTCTATCTTGTCTTGCATAACCAAAGTAAGGTATTACGGCTGTAATTCTACCTGCCGACGCTCTTTTAAACGCGTCTATGCAAATAAGAAGTTCCATAAGGTTTTCGTTTACAGGTTGAGAAGTTGATTGAACGATAAACACGTCCCTACCCCTAACCGTTTCACCTATATGTACGCTTATTTCGCCATCGCTAAAACGCGTACATTCAATATTTCCAAGCCCCATATTGAGCTTTTTCGCAATAGCCTCTGCAAGAGGCTTATTAGAGTTGCCACTGAAAATCTTTATCTCTGTTCCGTGTGTTATCATAACTCCTCCAAATATTTATCTTATGTAATTATATTTTATAATTATCTTTTAAAATAGTCAAGCAAACTTATTACTATTCTTACCTTTTTCTTGCTAAAAGGAAAAATTCTTTAAGTATCGACGAACACTCGCCTTCTAAAAGTCCACCTTCAACGTCAACGGTATGATTTAACGCACCTAAAAATAACAATCTGTGATTAGATAAAACTGCACCACTTTTCTTTTCGTACGCTCCAAAATACAGTTTTTTAATTCTACTATTTAAAATTGCGCCTGCGCACATAGGACAAGGCTCTACCGTTACGTACATTTCAACGTTTTCAAGTCGCCAGTCCTTTAACTTTTTACACGCCCTTTCAATAGCAATTATTTCGGCGTGCTTTGTTGCAATTTTTTTACTATTTCTCACGTTGCGCCCCGTCGCTATAATTTTACCGTCTTTTACGATAACTGCACCGATAGGAATTTCTCCTTCTAATGCAGACTTTTTTGCAAGGCTGAGCGCCTTTTTCATAAATTTTATTTTATTTTCCATATTACTTATGATATTTTGCTCCGTTTATTATAGTAAAAGCCCTATAAGTTTGCTCTAATAACATAACCCTAAACATTGTGTGTGGAAAGGTCATTTTTGAAAAAGATATTCTATTTGTCGCTTTGAGTTTGACTTCGTCACTAACCCCGTACGAGCCACCTATTATAAATGTTATTTCTACGCCTTTATCTATATTGCTTTTTAAAAAATTAGAAAATTCTACCGACGAATATTCTTTGCCTTGAATATCTAAAAGGACGACTTCACCCTTTATTTCGCGCAAAATGTTTTCGCCTTCTTTTTTAATTATCGACTTAATTTGACTTTCTGTTGGATTATCGTTAAAATTTTCTTCTTTAATTTCTTTTATTTGAAATTGACAAAACCTTGAAAGCCTTTTTTCATATTCTTTTATAGCGTCTACAAAATAATTTTCTTTAATTTTACCCACGCATACAAGTTTAATTTTTATCATTGAAATAATCCCAAAATCCAAAATAAAATACAAATTGAAATGCCCAAAAATAAGCCTAAAAATATTTGTTTTACGCTTTTAGCGTTGCTTTTTACAAATTCTTGTTTATTATTTAAAAATAATAAAAGTAAACCAACAACTAAACTAATTACGCCTAAAATCGTAACAACTATATTAACTTCGTTTGAAAAACTAATTTTAAAAAAGTAGTAATTTAAAACGACGAATAAATTATTTATTAAATGAGCAAACGCCGTTAAAAGGTAATTACCCCCTTTTAAAATAATTAAAGAAAATAATACGCCGACAATAAATTGATAAACGGTTTGAGTTATCGACATATGATAAAGTGAGAATATTAGCGAGGTAATTAAAATTGCTACCACCGTGCCGTATTTAGAAAAGTTTTTAAATAAAATGTTTCTAAAAATAATTTCTTCTAAAATAGGTGGTAAAATGCAAACGAAAATTAATATTGATATAAGATTAAAAATTGAAAAAGTAGGTAAAGACGGTTCTTTAACGTTTAAACCTAAACCTTTTACAAATTCAAAAACCGTTTCGTTTACGCTTGATAAACCAAAAAGCATACCTATGGCAATCAAAATAGTTGCTATTACGCTTTTTAAAGAGGGCTTTTCACACTCGAAAAGTTTAATAAACGGCGTTTTAATTTTTTTAGAATAAGAAAACAAAGCTACAAAAAGTGCAATATTAGTCGTTAAATAAGATATACAAATAAATATATCACTATTGTTAATATCTTCAACTTTGACGCCCGTTGACGTAGTATAAATATTTACGGCTAAACTAAATAATACCGAAACTAATATAATACATATTACAGTTAAATTAAATATGTTTGCCGTATTTTTTATAAACGCTTTATCTTGTTTTTGCATAATTTTATCCTTTTATATTATTTTACATTATTTAGTAAAATTTTTCAATAAAAAAACGCTAAATTCTAAATGAATTAAGCGTTTTATTCGTCATTATCTTCTATTCGGTGGTTGTTTTCACTAACTAAATTATTTTCGCATAATTTTACAAGTATAGCGTCGTCGCCTATTTTTGTAATTTGACTAAATTTAATTTCCATTTCATCACAAAAAAATAAACCGTTTTTCTTGCCCGGTACGACAATTTTAAGTATTTTACCACACTCGCTATCAATAATTAAATCGTTAATTTTACCTAAATTTTTACCGTTTAATACATTTACTACGTCCTTTTTCTTTAAATCGTTATAATTAATAACCATATTTTCACCCCTTTATTTTATGCTTATTAAACGGTTATTATTACTAAATTTTTAAAGGACAGTTTATTATTATTTTTTCATTTGTGAACGGGTGTATAAACTCTAATTTTTTAGCGTGTAAAGTATAGCCTTCACTTGACGGCTCGCCGTATAAATCGTCGCCGTAAAGGGCTAAATTTTCGCTTTCTAAGTGCACCCTTATTTGATGAGTTCTGCCCGTGTGCAAAATAGCGTCTAACAAATATTTATCGTCTTGTAATTTTTTTATATAAATAAATTCAGTTTTTGCGTATTTGCCTTTTTCGTCGCAAATTCTTTTTACCGTGTTTGGCAATTTTAAAATAGGTTTTTCAATAATAAAATGCTTGCTTTTCGGTTTATTTTTAACAATTAAAGAATACGTTTTGATTATTTCGCCCTTTTTTAACTTTTCGCCAAGTAAACTTGCTGAATAACAGTCTTTTGCAATTAAAACTATACCACTTGTGTTTTTATCAAGTCTATTTATAGGTCTAAAAGTAAAATCTTGATTAAAATAATAACCGTAAACAATTTGTTCAAGCGACGCTGTTTTATTATACTTTAACGAGTGCGTCATAACCCCTTTTGGCTTATTTACGGCTAAAAAATAATCGTCTTCATATAAAACGTCTAACTTTTCAAAAAGTGGCTCTATATAAGGGTTTTTAACGTCTTTTGGCAATTTCATAACGATTACGTCGTTATAGTTTACTAAATCGTTTATATTTTTTACGACTTGATTATTTAAAAATATATTACCTATTTTTACTTTTAATAAAATTTCGGTTGAAACGCCATTTTCTTTTAAAACTTCTTTAACTTTTAAACCCTTTTGATTTTCTTTTACGATAAATGAAAATTCCTTCATAAATTAATTATAGCAAAATTTTAAAATCAATACAATAAAAAAGGCAACTAAAAATTTAGTTGCCCCCTTTTGACTTTTAATTTATTTTGTTTTTTAATATTTTTAAAGCGTTTTTTTCTATTCTACTAACTTGCGCTTGCGAAAGCCCTACGCTTGAAGATATTTCCGTTTGCGTTTTACCTTCAAAATATCGCATATAAAGTATCTTCTTTTCCCTTTCTTCTAACCTTTTCATTGCATTTTTTAAGCACGCCTGTTCTGCCCATTTTTCTTCATTTTCAGTACCGTCTTCAATCTTGTCCATTAAAAGTAGTTCTTCACCTTCTTTATTGTACACAGGTTCATATAACGATACGTTATCACTAATAGCGTCGAGTGCATAAACGACTTCGCTTTCTAAAACGTTTAATTTTTCAGCAATCATTTGGCTTGTTACCCTATCGTTATTTTTTTCAAGTTCCCCCCTGGTTTTTAAGACGTTATACGCCGTATCTCTAATTGAGCGAGAAACTCTTACCCCGTTTGAGCCCCTAATTAATCTTTTTATTTCACCGATAATTAAAGGAACGGCGTAAGTTGAAAACATTACGTTAAAAGACAAATCAAAATTTGAAGTTGCCTTGATTAGCCCTACACAACCTGCTTGAAACATATCGTCGTAATTAATTTTAGAATTAGGAAAGCGTTTTATTATTGACAAAACTAATCTAATATTTGCCGTAACGAACTTGTTTTTAGCAATTTCGTCACCACTTTTAATTTTTTCAAGTAAAATTAAACTTTCTTCTTTAGATAATTTAGGTAAACTTGAAGTATCTACACCACATATTACAACTTTGTTCATCATAACTTTTCTCCTATGTATCGTGGTGTAATTAATAGTTTATCCTACTTTTTTGTTTTTATTCTTTCGTTTAAAAATTTATTATTTATATTTTGTTTTTATTAAAAAAACACGCCATAGGCGTGTTTAATATACGGTTTTTTGTTAAGATTAATAATTAATTTTCGTCGTAAAGTCTTGCTATCGCAAAAAATAACGAAGATAACTTATTTAAATACTCAAAAATTATTTCACTCGTTTTATACTTTTCGTACACTTTAGCGTATGCGCGTTCTACTCTACGGCAAACCGTTCTTAAAACGTGCGCTTTAGCGCCTTTGAGCGTTTCCCCTGGTAAAACAAAGCATTTAAACGGACCGACTTTTTCATTGTATTCATCTAAAACTTTGATAAGTTCGTCTAAATATAATTCGCCAACGTGACCGTATCCACCTGCAATTTCTGCCGATGCAATAGTTAATACGCTAACTATTTTTCTAAGTTGCATTTCTAAATTTTTGTCGTCAATGTAATGAGTAAATTCCATTATTAACGATGAAAGTTCGTCAACTTGACCGAAAAATTCAATTTTTTCATCTGTTTTTAAAGTTTTTCCACCAACTAAATCGGTTGTTAAAGGTTGTTTTTTCATTTTTCACCTTAAAAAATAAAAGTTTTTTTAATTTTATTAATAAGTAGTGCGCAAATTAAAATATCTGCCGAACCACCTATGCTTATATTGTTTTTAATACACTCGTCAGTAATTAATTTTTTATTTTTATAATTACTATTTACTATTAAGTTTTTAAAATATTCGTATTTTTCAATACTTTTTGCACGCTTTAATAAAACGCTATCGTCAATCTCACTTAATATATAAGTTAATACTTTCCAAATAGGTTTTTTTAATAATAATTTTTGCGCGTTTTCTACTATTTTAAAGCCGTTTTGCGCTTCCTTTCTAATTCCACCAAAACCCTTTTTATAACTTTCATACCCGAAAGTATCGGTCGGGGCGTTATATTCGCAATAAATATCGGCGCATACTTTATAAACGTCTTTATATGATAAATTATTTCCTATTATATAACCCGACGACGCTAACAAAAGTCCACCAGCAAAAATAAAGCCTTTATATGCGTTTGCTCCATTAGTTGCTATGCGCATTTTTTCTTCACAACTAATTCCTATAGGAATTAGTTTTTGAATAAGATTTTTAGTAGTATTAGCGTTAAGCCCAACGAAAAAAGCGTCAATTAAATCTTTACTAATTACTTCTACTGCTTGTGCCATAGTAGAATAATTCATATCGCTATGCGAGCCGTTTGACGACTTGGTTACTAAGCCGAATTTATCTTCAATATTTAATTCTTCAAGCATACTTTCTTTTATAAAATTTGCTATTAAATTATTAAAATACGCTTTAGAAGTATCGTTAAAATATTTGTTTAATTCTTCAAGGCTGTGAGTTCTATTTTTACCACAAACAAATGCAGGTTTATCACACAAAAAACACTTCCTTAAACTGCCCCTTGACAAACTATTAGTTTGTCCTTTTAGCGTTACGTCAATATCAATAAGTCTACCTAAAGGGTGCGTTTCTTCTAAATCTATTGAATACTTTTTTAATAGATTGCCATCGCCCACTTTACCTAAAATAGTAAGTCCGTCGACGCCATAATAAGATTTTAAACCTTTTGCGCCAAAACCGTTTACTTTTTTAGCAAAATATTTAGTCGTTAAAAGTGCTAATGGAGTATTTTTTTCGCTACCTACGACGTTTGACTTAACAGTTACTACGTCAGTTGTTTGAGCCGTTTTTTTAACTATATTTGCGCGTTTTTCTCTAATTTTAAGAAGTTGGTTAAACATTTTTACCCTTTAAAATAAGGCGCATTACTGCTCTACACGAAATCGGTATTAAATTTAAGGCTTGTTCAACCTTTCCGTCTTTTACAAGTTGACGAAAGGCTTTTGCCGAAATAACTTCACCGTCTTTTTCAAATCTTTCAACGACTTCCATTTGCTTACCTAATACGCTTTGCATAACTTTATTGTACGCTTGCATATAGTCGGTCGTTTCAGCGCCAAAATATCTTTTACAAATACCTAATTTCCCCATAAAATAGTTTTTAAAAATAAGCGCGTCGTACTCTGCGTAGGCTTTAGTTGACGCATCTACGCTTTTTAAAAAATAGTCGGGAAAAGTTGACTTTGAAACGATATATTCGGTAGAAGGCACTACCGAAACCCTATCAGCGTAAGGTCTTGTCGCTAAAAAAGTAAGTGAAAATCTTTCTTTAAAAGAAAACTCTGAAAGGTCTTCTTCTAACACGAAAATAATAAGTTTTTTATGGTTTTTTAAAGCGTGTTCACAAAGTTTTAAATGTCCTTCAGTAAAAGGATTACCATTTATAACAATACTTGCAGTGTCTTTATCAATTCCACCAAGTTCGGTTGCAACTTTAAATGCGATTGCGTCAACGGTTTTACTAATATCACACTCGCCACCTTCAAGCGCAACGAAATCATCAGTTTTAACTAAAAGCCTAAATCCCATACTTTCAAAAAGTGGAGTGTAATTTAATTTAGTAAAAACTTTGTAGCCGTAAACTTTATCTTCCCTTAATTTTTTTATAGCGTGGTCGACAAGTGCTACGGCAAGATTTTCACCTTGCATTTTTTCGTCTACGGCAAGAAGCATAATAGTATTGCCCGACAAGGAAACCGTGCCGACTATTTCACCGTTTTCTTCAGCGTAAACGGTATAATCTACGGTGTCTTTATATTTTAAAGAAAATTTATCTAAAAATTTTATTACCGTGTCTTTTTCACTTTGTAAAACTACTTGTTTTATTTCCATATTAAATCTTATAAATTGTGTCTATTGCCGTACCGTCCCTATAAACGACTACGCCAACAGGCTCTTTAGATAAAGTTGGTTTTGAAGGCGTTCCCGTAATTTCGTACGCCATATTTAATAATTCTTTTATATCGTAAACGGGAAGATTAGTTGCTTGTAATTTTTCTATAATATCCTTGCGCTTTGGATTTACTGCTATACCACGTTCAGTTACTAAAATATCAACGTCTTCGCCCGGAGTAGTTACCGTTGTAACCTTTTCTTTAATTATAGGCATACGAGATTTGATAAGATTAGTCGTAATAACCGTTACTTTTGCGCCGTGCGCAGTATCACTATGACCACCCGAGCCACCCATTATAAGTCCGTGAGAGTCCGTCGTTACGTTTACGTTAAAATCAAGGTCTATTTCCGTTGCACCTAAAATAACAAAGTCTAATCTGTCGGCGACGTTATCGTCGAAACAACTTGCATATTTAGAGCCACTCATTTCAATATGATTTTTATTTTTTGCTAACGATTGAACGCCTTTTAAATCAAAGCATTGAACGTCGTAAAGATTTTCAAATAATCCTTCTTCAAGCATATCGGTAAAATAACCCGTTATACCACCCGACGCGAAACTACCCTTAACGTTACGCTCTTTCATTAATTGTTTTACGTAGTAGGCTACGGCAAGACTTGTTCCACCTGCGCCCGTTTGCATTGATAAACCTTGTTTTATCATACCTATTTTATCAAGTGCAGAAGTTGCCAAACGCGCAATTTTTAAACCTACGGGGTCTTTTGTAATTTTAGTCGTACCCGAAACTATACCTTTAGGGTCGCCGATTGCGTCAACTTTTAAAACGTAGTCAACGTATTTTCCGTCAATAGACGGATTTTCTACCGTATCGACTAAATTATCGGTAACTAAAACTACTTTGTCGGCGTATTTAAGGTCACTAATTGCATAACCTAAACTACCACAAGCGCTTTTACCTATTGCGCCCGTGCCGTTACCGTTTTTATCAACGGTAGGTACGGCAAGAATTGCTACGTCGATATGAAGATTTCCACTTTCGATTGCAACCGGTCTACCACCGTGAGTGTACATAACGAATAAGTCTTTCATTTTACCGTTAGATATCGCGTTTGCAACGGGACCGTTAGCGTAATCGGCAGACATTTTCGTTACGTTGCCGTTTTCAATAAGTTCAACCAAGCACGCGTTGTTTGGAAAAATCGAACTTGGCGCTAAATTCATATCTTTTAAATTTTTATTTTTAATTTGCTCGCATACCGAATTTAAAACGAAGTCACCGTTTCTTAAATGATGGTGAAACGAAAGCGTCATACCGTCTTTAATAGACAACTTTTCAAACATTTCTTCATAACTTGAAAGCATTATAACGCCGTTTGACGTTTTCTTTTCGTTTATGCGTTTAAAATCAACTTTTTTATATTCGTTACTTCCGTTAAAGGCTTGATATCCTTTAGGAATTTCTCTATTTAATATATTTTTCATACTCGTTAAATTAAATTGTAGCGTTTTGCTTTAATTAAAATTTTCTTTGCTCTTTCAATAACCGGTTTATCAACCATTTTTCCGTCAAGGCTAAATACGCCAAGTCCCTTTTGAAGGGCTTGTTCGTTTGCTTGCTCTACACGTAACGCCCACTTGATTTTATCTAAGGCTGGAACGAAAGTGCTATTAATAGTACCAACTTGATTTGGATGAATTGCCGATTTTGAAGTAAAACCAAGCCCTAAAACTAAACGGCAGTCGTTTAAAAGTCCTTCTTCGTCGTTAGTATCGGTAAATGGAGTGTCAATAGAATCGATTTTATATGCCGAGCAAGCCATAACGACACGTTGTCTTGCATATAAAATTTCGTCACCTTTTTTAGTTCTTGTAACTTCTAAGTCGCTTGACAAGTCTTCTGCGCCTAAAAGCATACCGTTAACCCTTGGGGCGTTTGCTATTTTATCAATTTCTAACACCGAACGAGCAAGTTCGATAATAGGAATTACACCTATTTTTTTAGTTAACGACTTTTCACTTTCAATTTTAGTTAAAATTTTATCAAGTTCAATAAGCGTTTCGTAACTTGCCTTAGGGAGCATAATGGTATCAATTTTATCACTAACTATAACGTTTAAATCGTCTTTATAAAAATCGGTATCTAAACCGTTAATACGAACGACGATTTCCATAGGAAAATTAGTTTTTCTATTATTTAAAAACTCGTTTACAAGCCTTCTTGCCGAGTCTTTTTCGGTAACGCTAACAGCATCTTCTAAATCGTAAATAACGGCGTCGGCATCAAAGATATCCGAGTTTTGTAACATTGCTGGATTATTGCCAGGCATAAAAAGTAAACTTCTTCTCATAATGAACTCTCCAAACGATTAATTGCAGTTATAAGCCTTGCTCTAATTGTATAATCAAGCGCACCTTTATCTTCACAACGTACGCTTAAATTTTCTTTATTTAATTCTTTTAAAGTATCTTTTATTACTTTTTCAATTTGCTCGTGAAAAAAATCGTAAACGACGCTTTTGATAACAATTTCTTGTTTATCACTCGGTTTTACTGTAATTAAAACGTCGTTAGATTCAAGAGAACCACAAATACCTATTTTCATAAATATATTCTCCATATACACTTTTTGCCTTACGCTAAAAGCGTAAGGCAACGGTTTTTTATATTGTAAAATTAACTTTTAAGTTTTAATTTGTTAAACTTACTTTGCACGTCTATTTGCACTTGCAATTACACGGTTCATTTCGTTTTTAACAATCATATAACCTTCGTCAACACCCATACCTGGTTTTGCTAAGCATTGAATTGCTCTACAAGCGATTGCAATATTAGTAGTAGTTTTTGCCGATTGGTCAGTTTCGTTACAAGTACCACCACAGTAACTACCAACACCTTTTTCGTTACAGTAAATTATTGCTTCTGCTACGTTGTTTACGCCACCTAAGTCAGGCGTTTTAATTTGAAGAACGTG
>JAZRCS010000062.1:0-48250 GCA_045659885.1 Christensenellaceae bacterium | reverse complement strand
GTAAACGAAGGCGACGTTATTCGTGTTGACACTCGTTCAGGCGAATATATGGAAAGAGTTAAAAAGTAAAAATTTTAGCCCAACGACTTTAGTTGGGCTTTTTTAAATTATGGTAGTATTAGTTACGGGTGGAACGCGTGGCGTAGGTTACGCGTTATGTCAACGATTTAAGAAAAAAGGGCATATCGTAATAGTTAATTACGATAGTAGTGACGAAATTGCTTTTGCAATGCAAAAAGAAGGATTTGATATTTATAAACAAGACGTATCGAATTCTTTTGGCGTACAAAAAATGTTTAAAGACCTTTTTGAAAAATACGGCAAAATAGACCTACTTATAAACAATGCCGGAATAAGTTTATATCAAAAACTTTTAATAGACACGACTGAAGAAGAGTTTGATAAAATTTTTAACGTCAACGTTAAAGGCGTTTACAACACTACTAAAGAGTATGTTAATCGCATGTTAAATAAAATAGGTAAAATAATAAACGTGTCGTCTATTTTTGCCTTAAAAGGTGGCAGTTGTGAAGTAATTTACACAGCGTCAAAGTGCGCCGTTAGTGGATTTACAAAAGCCGTTAGTCAAGAACTTTGTTTTTCTAAAATAGGCGTATGTCAAGTAGTTTTAGGGCTTATTGATACTCAAATGAACGAGCATCTGTCAAGCAAGGACAAGTTAGATTTTGTAAAAGAGTGTAAACTTTGTAAAATATACACTCCAAACGACGTTGCAAAAAGGATTTATAACCTTGCTCAAAAGGATTATAACGTGATAAACGGCAAAACCTACAAGATAGGCGTAGGCAAAATTTAAATTTTTTATAAAAAATTTTAAAAAATTACAAAAAAATAAAGGTTTTTGCAAAAAAAATTAGTATATTTAGTTGAAAGGTATAAAGGGGCAATAAATGTCGATTAAAGAGAATTTGTTTATAAAAGAAGATAAATTTTTATCTCCGTACGCGACCAAGTCGAAAGACACTAAAGGTAGACTTCGCTACGAAGAACCTTGCGCTATGCGAACGGAATTTCAACGTGATAGAGATAGAATAATGTATTCTAAATCTTTCGTTAGGTTAAAAAACAAAACTCAAGTATTTTTCTCGCCCGAAGGCGACCATTATATGACGAGATTAACTCATACCTTAGGCGTTTCGCAAGTTGCCCGTTCAATAGCAAGGTGTTTAGACCTTAACGAAGACTTAGCAGAAGCAATAAGTTTAGGGCACGATTTAGGACATACTCCGTTTGGGCACGCAGGCGAAAGGGTGCTTGATAAATTAGCAAAAAACGGTTTTAAACATAATAAGCAGTCTTTAAGGGTAGTTGACGTTATTGAAAACGACTTAAAAGGTTTAAACTTAACGCTTGAAGTTAGGGACGGTATATTAAATCATAAAATGAGTGGTAGTCCTATTACGCTTGAAGGGCAAGTCGTATCTTTAGCCGATAGAATTGCCTATTTAAATCACGACGTTGAAGATGCCTTAAGGGCAGGAATTATAACTGAAAACGATATTCCTAAAACTGTAAAAGAAGTGCTTGGTAACAGCACTAAAGACAGAATTAATACTTTAATTAGTTCGGTGTACGAGGCAAGTTATCAAAAGGATAAAATTTCTTTAACAAGCGACGTAAACGTTGCGATAACTAACCTTCGCAAGTTTATGTTTGATACCGTTTACCTAACTGAAAAAGCAATGGTAGAAGAAGAAAAAGCCTTTAAAATGCTTTCGGCGTTATTTGATTATTTTATTAAAGACCCAAGCAAATTGCCTTCAATTTATAAAAAATTATTAAACGATTATAGTGAAGAAACGGTAGTGTGCGATTATATTTCGGGTATGACGGATAGATACGCAACTAAAGTTTTTAAACAAATTTTTATTCCAGAAAATTTTTAGTAGGGAAATTATATGTCAAGTATTGATGCTAATTTTATTAGTGAATTAAAATCAAAAATTAATATAGTTGACGTTATAGGTAGATATTGCTCGTTAAAACGTAACGGTCCACAAAATTACTGGGCGTGTTGTCCACTTCCAGGACATATTGAAAAAACGCCGTCTTTTTGTGTTAACGAACCGGGGCAATTTTACCATTGTTTTGGCTGTCATAAATCGGGCGACGCAATTAAATTTATTCAAGAAATTGAAAATTTAACCTTTTACGAGGCCGTTACCCGTCTTGCCGAAATGTATAAAATTCCCGTTCCCGTAGGCGACGATTACGACGAAAAAGAAGCATTAAAAAAGAAAAACGAAAGGGAAAGGTTGCACGCCGTATTAAAAGAAACAGCGCATTTTTACGTTAAAAATTTAAGGACGGAGCAAGGCAAACCGTACACGCAATATCTTTTTAGTAGGGGGTTTGACGCAAAAACTATAACGAGTTTCGGTATGGGCGCATCGCTTGATTATAATTCTTTACCAAATCATTTAAAATCTTTAGGTTTTACTGAAAAGGAAATGATTGACGCTGGCGTGTGTCAACGCTCTAAAAAAGGACAAGTTATCGATTTTCAATACCAACGCTTAATAGTTCCTATTATTAACAACAGTAATAAAGTCGTAGCGTTCGGTGGTAGAGTTATTGAAAAAAATCCGTCGTTTGCAAAATACAAAAACACTTCGGATACCCAAATTTTTAATAAAAGGCGTGTAATATTCAACGTTAATAAATTGCATAAACTTGTTAAGGAAGAAAAGGTCGATTACGTAATTATGGTTGAAGGTTATATGGACGTTATTGCCCTATGGCAAGCAGGCATTAAAAACGTAGTTGCATCAATGGGTACGCAATTAACCGTTGAACAAGCAAGGCTTTTAAAAAGATACGTAAATAAAGTAGTCGTAAGTTACGACGGCGATTTAGCAGGGCAATCTGCAACGGTAAGAAGTTTAGATATTTTTGCCGACGAAGGTTTTGAAATTAAAGTTTTAAAATTACCTAACAAAATGGATCCCGACGAAGTCGTTAAGGAAAAGGGCGTAGATTATTATTTAGAGTTAGTAGAACAAGCAATGCCTTTAATCGACTATAAATTACATATTTTAAAAGAAGGTAAAAATTTAAAAGACGTATCGGATAAGCGTAAATTTATATCTCAAGCGTTAGATTTAATACGAACGGTTAAAGATACTTTTATGCAAGAAGAATTGCTTAAAAAATTACGTGATTTGACCGATATAAGTTATCAATCTTTAAAACAAGATTTAGATAAAGGAACGGTAACCGTAAGTACGACGACTTCTATTGAAGTTGAAATTAATCCACAGTATAGTGACAATAGTGCTATAAGCAAAACGGAAAGGTTAGTGCTTTCGGCGTTTGTTTATAAAAAGCCGTACGCCGTATACGACGACGATATATATTTTAACAACGCCGTAAGGGAAAAGATATACAACCACATTATTTTTAACGAAAATTTTAAAATTGAAAATTTATTTTCGTTAGTGGGCGAAGACGGGGCAGAAGAATTATCTGCTATACTGTCAAGTGGTGATACGGTTTTTGATAAACCTATTGAAGAAAAATATTATTTAGGGTGTGTAACGGCTCTAAAAAAACACAACATTACAAACGAAATTAAAAAGTTAAACAATGAATATCAAAAAGAAATTGATTTAACCAAAAAAAGTGAAATAGGCAATATGATAGACAAATTAACTAAAAAACTAATTAGTCTTTAACGGAGGATAAGTATGAGTGTTTCAGAACAATTATTAAACGATTTAATTAATGCAATAGTAGAAAGCAACGGAAAAAAAGGTTCTATAACAAGCGACGAATTAAACGATAAAATCGAAAAATACGATTTAACGCCAGAGCAATATGAAAAATTGTTTAAAGATATTGAAAGCGCAGGTATTAAAGTAGTAGACTCTTACACCGAAACGAAAGATATTTACGATGAAATTGATTCGGTAGCAATCGACGACCCTGTAAAAATATATCTTAAAGATATAGGTAGAATTGCTCTTTTATCGTCGGAAGAAGAAGTTGAACTTGCTAAAAGAATGATGGACGGCGACGAAAAGGCTAAAAGGCGTTTAAGCGAGGCAAACTTAAGACTTGTAGTATCAATAGCAAAAAGACACGTTGGTAGGGGTATGCACCTTTTAGACTTAATTCAAGAAGGTAATTTAGGTCTTATGAAAGCCGTTGATAAATTCGACTATACTAAAGGTTATAAGTTTTCAACGTACGCAACTTGGTGGATTCGTCAAGCAATAACAAGGGCAATAGCAGACCAAGCAAGAACGATAAGAATACCCGTTCATATGGTTGAAACGATTAACAAATATAAACGTATTTCACGTCAATGTATGCAAGATTTAGGTCGTGAGCCAACAGTAGAAGAAATTTCAAAAGAAATGGGTATTGACGTAGCAAAAGTTCGTGAAATTCAAAAAATTGCACTTGACCCCGTATCGTTAGAAACTCCTATCGGTGAAGAAGACGATAGTAAACTTGGTGATTTTATTAAAGACGAAGTTGGTAAATCGCCAGACGACGCAGTTGCTCAAGAAAAATTGAAAAAACAACTTTTAACGGTTTTAGACACTTTAACTCCAAGGGAAGAAAAGGTTATAAGGCTTCGTTACGGTATTGACGATTCAAGACCAAGAACTTTAGAAGAAGTTGGCCGTGAATTTAACGTAACCCGTGAAAGAATTCGTCAAATCGAGGCAAAAGCGTTAAGAAAGTTAAGACACCCTTCAAGGTCTAAACGTCTTAAAGAATATTTAGAGTCAACTTGATATTATGACTAAACGACTTAACGAATTATTTAGTTTAATATCAAACTGCACGCTTTTTGCCGACGTAGGTTGCGACCACGGTTATATAAGTCAAATGGTATTAGACGGTAATAAAGCCGAAAAAGTAATAATTTCCGACGTATCTAAAAAAAGTCTAAAAAAAGCCGAAATTTTGTTAAAAGATTACGGCGATAGGGTAATTAGTGTAGTTAGCGACGGTTTTAAAGGTTACGAATATAGCCCCGACCAAGCAATAATAGCAGGTATGGGTGGCGAAGAAATTATAAAAATATTATCTTTTGCAAAACGTTTGCCTAATAAACTAATATTAAACCCTATGAAAAACGTCGATAAAGTGCGTAGATTTTTACATAAAATAGGGTATAAAATTTTAAAAGACTATACTATTTACGACGGCAAATTTTACGATTTAATATCGTGTGAAAAGGGCGAAGACAGTTACACCGAATTAGAATATATATTTGGCAGAGATAATTTAATTTTTAAATCGAGTGACTTTATTGAAAAGTTAAAATTTTATAAAAAACGTTATCAAGACGCAATAAATAACGGTGCAAAAGACGACGATTTGAAGGAAAAATTACTGCAAATCGAAGGGGTTTTAAATGAAAATTAATGAATTTTTAAAATTGCTTGAAAATTACGCTCCACTTGAATATTCAAATATATTTTGCAAAGACTACGGCGCGTACGATAATAGTGGAATAATCGTAAATACGACGGAAGATATAAACGGTGCAGTTTTTACACTTGATTTAACTAAAAGCGCAGTTGACTTAGCAATTGAAAAGGGTGCGAATTTAATAATAACACACCATCCTGCAATATATAAACCTATAAGTGAAATTAGTGATTTTTCTAACGCTCTTTTATACTCCGTAAGTAATAAAATAGGCATAATATCAATGCACTTAAATTTAGATAGCGCAAAAGAAGGAATAGATTATTATTTTGCAAAAACTATCGGTGCAAAAGATTTTAAGATAATTTATCCTATTAAAGAGGGTGGATACGGAAGAATTTTCACTTTAAAAAATACTTGTCTTAGTGAGATAGTAGATAATATTAAACAAGAATTTAAAACTCAAAGAGTTTTATGTTATGGTAAAGACGAGAAAAAAGATTATATCGTTGCGTCGTTTTGTGGCTCGGGATTAGGTGAAAACGAATTAAAAATAATAAAAGACGTCGACCTTGTAATATCGGCAGATATAAAGCACAATATTTTAGTTGCGTGTGATAATTTAGGTATAAAAGTAATAAGCATAACTCATTATGCAAGCGAATTTTTAGGTTTTAGTAAATTTTATAATCAAATTAAAAAACAATCGCAAGTGCAAGTTTATTTAAATAATGACAAGCATTTGCTTTAAATAAGGAGAATTTTTATGAACGACAATGTTAAATTTCTTTTAGAATATCAAGAAATTGATAAACAATTAATTGCAATTGAAAGTGAAATGTCTAAAAGTGAAGTTGCAGTAAAGTATTTATCTGCAGTAAAGTTTTTAAAGACGGTAAACGATTCGTTAGAACAAATTAACGAAAAAGCCGAAAAACTTTTAAACAAATACAATTCAATCTTAGAAAACGTTGAAAATTATAAAAAACAAATTGAGTCGTATAATAAAACGGCAGAAAAGTCGTCAAGTGAAGACGAATTATTAGCGTTAAAAAAGAAATTTGACGAAACTTACAGTCAAATTGCATCGCTTGAAAGTGAACTTTCTAAATGCAAAAAAGAAATGGAAGAACTTAATAAAGAATTCGTTATCTTGTACAATAAAAGAAAGCAAATGAAAGAACAGTACGAAGAAAACAAGCCTTTATATGAAAAATTAAAAGAAGAAAAGAAAGACGATATTGAAAAATTAAAGCAAAATCTTGATAAAATAAGGGCAAGCATTTCTGCTGATATAATGAAAAAATACGATAATAGACGAAAAGATAAAAAATTCCCTATATTACTTAAAGTTGAGAAAAACGATAAAATGCATTACTGTCCTTTATGTAGAACGGTATTTGCAATTTCAACGGTAAATAATTTATTAACGGGCGAGATTAAAGAGTGTGAAAACGAAAGATGTCACGTTTTAGTTTACGCCGAATAAAATTAAAATTTAGTCAACCAAAGGTAAAATATGAAATTAAATTATAAAAAAGTAATTTTTGTAGGTTTTGCATTTTTCTTGATTACGGCGTTTTGGCAAGCGTACGATAGTATCGTACCTATGATGCTCGTAAATAAATTCGGTCTTAACCAAACGTTATCGGGCGTAATAATGGCGCTTGATAACGTATTAGCGCTCGTATTGTTGCCCGTTTTCGGTGCGATAAGTGATAAAACTAAATCAAAATACGGCAAAAGAACGCCTTACGTTGTTATAGGAACTATAATGGCAATTATTGCTTTTATGGGACTTACTTTTTGCGATAATATGCAACTTAACAACGTATATTCTAACGCTAACGAAAGTCAATTTTTCGAAATGGTATGGGAACAAGGCGACGATATAAAAATTTCTAATAAAGAGTATACTGAAGGGCAAGAAAAAGAATACTCTTTAAAAGATTACGTTTCTCGCCTTACAAAAAACAAACCGTACGCGTCTTTAAGTGAAAGCGAAAAGCAAGAAGTTGAAAATTCTTTTATATCGTTAGCAGGCGATTACGATAAAACTTACACGTATATCGACGGCGAATATACTTTAGTAGACGAAAACGCCGAAAACGGTAAAAATATTTATAGCAATATAATTACTCCTTGTAAAAGTGCGTACGCGTGGACTGTAACCGTCAACAATCCGTTACCGATTATTTTATTCGTTGCAGTTTTATTAATAACGTTACTTTCAATGGCAACCTTTAGGTCGCCAGCCGTAGCGTTGATGCCAGACGTAACTATAAAACCACTTCGCTCAAAAGCAAACGCCATTATCAACTTGATGGGCACTGCAGGTGGTATATTAGTGTTAGTTTTAGGTATGATATTTGGAACGGGTAAGGTTTACAATCAAACTATGTCGTACACCTTTTTCGTACTTGCCGTTTGCGCTATAATGGCAGTTGGTCTTATAATTTTCTTATTAAAGGTTAGGGAAGTTAAATGGGCTAAAGAAATGCAAGACGAAACGGCGTTACTAACCGAGCAAGGACTTATAAAAGAAAAAGTAGAAGAAACGGGCGAAAAACTTTCAAAATCAAAAACGATATCTTTAATTTTAATACTCGTATCGGTTGCCCTTTGGTTTATGGGATATAACGCTATAACTACGAAATATTCGTTATATGCGTCAAACGTTTTACATAAAGACTATAATACTACGCTTTTAATTGCGCAAGCAGCGGCAATAGTGGCGTACGTTCCAGTTGGTATAATTTCAAGTAAAATAGGTAGAAAAAAGTCGATTTTAGCAGGTGTAATAATGCTTGCCGTTGCCTTTTTCTCGGCAACGTTTGTAACAAGTCAATCTCCAGAAATAATAATAACTATTTTCTTTGCGTTAGCAGGTATAGGTTGGGCAACTATTAACGTAAACTCTTTCCCTATGGTAGTAGAACTTGCAAAAGGCTCTAACACGGGTAAATATACCGGTTTATATTATACGGCAAGTATGTCGGCGCAAATTATTACTCCGGTACTTTCGGGCGCAATAATGGATTTATCGGGAACTATGACGGTTTTATTCCCTTATGCAACGATATTCGTAATAGGTTCGTTTATAACAATGTTATTCGTAAAACACGGCGATAATAAAGTTACCGAGAAAAAGTCTGTTTTAGAACACCTTGACGTAGACTAATCAATAAAAAATTTTACAAAACGCCGTACCAAGCACGGTTGAAATCAAACAAGCGACGATTGAGATTATTATTCCTTTCGTCGCTTTTTTATTTTTACAATTTACAAAGTAAATTGCCGATATATAAAAAATCGTTTCGCTTGAACCGTAAATTGCCGACGCGATTAGTGAAATTTGACTATCAACTCCGTATTTTACAAAAATATTATTTAGTTCTGTTAAACTACCACTACCCGAAAAAGGTTTTAAAAGCACTAATTTTATTACTTCTTTAGGAACTCCAAATATTTTAAAAAGTGGTGATAAAGTATTTATAAAAATATTTTCAAGTCCACTTACTGAAAAAAGTTCAAGCATTAAAAAAATAGCAACTATGCAAGGGAAAATCGAAACTATTAAACTTATAGCCTTTTTACCACCTTTTAAAAATGCCGAGTAAACGTCGGTCTTTTTAATTAGAGCGTATAAAAGTAAAACTAAAAGTAAAACGGGCACTATATAATCAACAATTTTCATTTAAACACCTTTACTAAAATTACGCCTATTATAGTTGAAACTAAAGTTGTAAAAAGGGTAGGAATAAAAACAATTGACGGATTAGTCGAACCGTTTTCACTAAGTAATTGCATAACTGAAAGTGGTAAAATTTGTATCGACGTTGCCGAAATTACGAAAAGTAAAGTTTTAGCGTGTTCGTTATTTTGTTTGTCTAAATACTCCATTGAATTTATAGCAGTCGGGGTAGTAAGACCTGAAATTCCAAGTAACGACGCCGTTAAATTTAAAGATAGTTCGTTTATAGTTTTTTCGTCGTTCACTTTAAATAATTTTTTAATAACGGGCGAAAATAGTTTTGATATTTTTTTCGAGGCTTTACTTTTAGTAAAAATTTCGCTAAAGCCAAGCCAAATTAAATAAATTGATAATAATTTTACCGTTAGCGATAGGGCGTTATTCGTAGCCGTCGTAAAGCACGTAAATAAAATATTTGGGTTAAAAACAATTAAAATTAGTAAAGATAGTATTAAAATTATTGAAAAAATTGCGTTCATAGTACAAGTTATGAAAAAAGCAATAGTTTTATTCGCAATTTTAAGTTTACAAAATAAACTAAATGTTATATAATAACATTAATATAGTTTTTTTTCGTAGGAGAGTTTTATGGACGACAATAAATTTTACATAACCACACCTATATATTATCCAAGTGGCAACTGGCATATCGGTCATTGTTATACTACGGTAATTTGCGATGCGCTTGCAAGGTTTAACCGTATGCTTAAAAAGGACGTATTCTTTTTAACAGGTACGGACGAGCACGGTCAAAAAATTGAAAAAAAGGCGCAAGAAAAAGGCTTAACGCCCATAGAATTTATAAATCCGTTAGTTGACGATATTAAAGATATTTGGTCAAAACTTGATATTTCTTACGATAAATTTATAAGAACTACCGACGAACAACACGTAAAGGGTATTCAACGTATTTTTAAAGAACTTTACGATAGGGGTGAAATATATAAATCTCAATACGAAGGTTGGTATTGTACTCCTTGTGAATCTTTTTGGACGGAATCTCAACTTGTAGACGGCAAATGCCCAGACTGTGGTAGACCCGTTCAAAAAGGTAAAGAAGAAAGTTACTTTTTTAGACTTTCAAAATACGCCGATAGAATAATAAAATTATACCAAGACAATCCCGAATTTTTACAACCAAAATCAAGGGTAAACGAAATGGTAAACAACTTTATTAAGCCAGGACTTCAAGACCTTTGCGTTTCAAGAACGACTATAAAGTGGGGCGTTCCAGTAACTTTTGACGAAGGACACACCGTTTACGTTTGGGTAGACGCTTTATCTAATTATATCACTGCGCTTGGATATGGTAGCGACGATACGACGCTTTACGACAAGTACTGGCCAGCATCTTTGCATATGGTTGGTAAAGAAATAGTAAGATTTCACACTATAATTTGGCCTGCTATGTTAATGGCTCTTGACTTACCACTTCCTAAACAAGTTTACGGTCACGGTTGGCTTTTAATCGGTGGTGATAAACTTTCAAAAAGTAAGGGCGAAAATATTAAAACGGAAATTACCGACCCTAAAGAATTAGTTGAACGCTACGGCTCGGACGCTTTAAGATATTTCTTATTAAGGGAAATTCCTTTTGGTAACGACGGCATTTACACTAACGAAAGTTTGTTAAAAAGAATTAACGTTGATTTATCTAACGACTTAGGTAATTTAGTATCAAGAACGACTGCGATGGTAAATCAATACTTTGGTGGAATTTTACCTTGTCCAAACGAGTTTAACGACTTAGATAAAGAAGTTATATCTATCTGTAACGGACTTTTTGAAAAGGTTAAAAATTATATTGATTTAATCGACGTTCCAAGTGCGCTTGGTGAAATTTTCAAACTTATTCAAAGGGCAAACAAATATATCGACGAAAACGAGCCTTGGAAATTAGCAAAAGACGAAAATTGTAAAGATAGACTTGCAACGGTAATGTACGTACTTTGTGAGTGTATAAGAATTTCGGCAATAATTTTAAAACCTTTCTTAACAAAGTCGACGGACAGAATTTTATCACTTTTCGGTATTGAAACTCAAACAAGTTTTGATAACGTTGTTTTCGGCGTATTAAAGGGTGGCGAAAAGGTTGAAAAATCACAACCTATCTTCCCAAGAATTGATATTAAAAAAGAACTTGACGAGATTGAAAAAATGATGGTAAAAAGACAAAAAGAAAGTCAAAAAGAAGTTAAAAAAGACCAAAAAGTAGAAGAAAAAGTTGAGGAAAAGAAAGAAGAAATTTCTATTGACGAATTTTTCAAAACTCAACTTAAAGTAGCAAAAGTTATTGCTTGCGAAAAGGTTGAAAAGTCTAATAAACTTTTAAAATTAACTCTTTCGCTCGGCGACGAAGAAAGAACTGTTGCATCGGGTATTGCAAATTACTATAAGCCTGAAGAATTAATAGGCAAAAAAGTAATTTTAGTTGCAAACTTAAAACCTGCAAAACTTTGTGGTATAGTTAGTCAAGGTATGGTGCTTTGCGCCGAAAAAGACGGTAAAATAGTTTTAATTTCACCAGAAATGGATATGCCTGAAGGCTCGACGGTATGTTAAACTTTATTGACACTCACACTCATTTAGAAGACCCTATTTACCTTGATAAAATAAACGAAATTAGGCAAAATTATCTAAATAACGGGGTAAAGGCTGTAATTAACGTCGCTTGCTCGAAGTTAACTACTAAGCAGGTTTATGAAAGGGCAAAGCAGTTTGAAGAAGTGTATTTTTCAATAGGCTGTCATCCTATGGATGCTAAGGAAGTTGATAAAAGTTTTATAAAATATATCGACGAATTTTCAAACGATAAAAAATGTTTAGCAGTTGGCGAAATAGGTTTAGATTATTACCATAAGCCTTTTGATAAAGACGTGCAAATTAATGCCTTCACTATGCAAATTGAGTATGCGATTGAAAAGGGTTTACCTATAATCGTTCATACAAGGTGCGCAACTAAAGACACGGTAGATATTTTAAAAGGTTATTCAAAAGAAATTAGTGGAAAGTTTTTAATGCACTGCTATGCAGAAAGTAAAGAAATTACTAAAATTTTATTAGATTTAGGTGGTTATTTTGCTTTTGGTGGAGCGTCAACTTTTAAAAACTATAAAAAACACGACGTAATAGAGTACGTGCCACTTGACAAAATAATGTGCGAAACCGACTGTCCGTATTTAACTCCAGAACCGTATAGGGGTAGGGTAAACGAACCTAAAAACGTTAAATACGTGTACGAGCAATTAGCCAAGGTAAAAAATATCGACGTTGAAACTCTTGCAAAAAGCGTTGAACAAAATTTTAAAAGGCTATTTACAAAATTTAATTAAAATATGTAAGGCCGACTTAAAGTCGGCTTTATCATTAGTAAGCTTTGGTAAGACTATGAAAAAACTTTTCACGCTGTTACCTAAAGTAGTATATGCAAATTTAAAAAAATATTAGGATAAATATGAACGTAAAAGAAATTTTAAGACAAAAGAAATTTACTTTTGAAAAAAAGTACGGGCAAAACTTTTTAACCGACGCTAATTTGCTTGCATCTATCGTAGAAATGTCGGGTGTAGACGAAAATTCTACCGTCGTTGAAATAGGTGTAGGTGCAGGTACTTTAACAAGCGAAATTGCAAAAAAAGTTAAAAAAGTTTACGGTTTTGAAGTAGATAAAAAGTTAAAACCCGTTTTAGACGAAACGTTAAAAGATTATTCTAACGTCGAAATTATATTTGAAGATATAATGAAAGTCAAAACTTCTTCTTTAGAGCAAATGGTAGGTAAAAATTATACCGTAATAGCAAATTTACCGTACTATATCACTACTCCTATATTAATGAAATTTATTGAAGAAGGTAATTTTGTAGACGCTGTTATAGTAACGGTACAAAAAGAAGTTGCCGAAAGAATTTGTGCTAAAAACGGTTCAAGTGATTACGGCGCAATAACTGCAACCGTAAATGCAATTTGCGATACTGAAATTATAAAATATATTGATAGAACTATGTTTTATCCAGTGCCAAACGTTGACTCTGCCGTATGTAAAATAGTCTTAAATAAAAACAAGTTTTATATCAAAGATATAAACGCTTTTAGAAAACTTGTAAAATTAAGTTTTATTATGAGAAGAAAAACTTTAGTAAATAATCTTATTAAAGGGTATAATATTTCAAGGGAAACGTGTGAAGAAATTTTACAAAGTCTTAACTTAGATTTAGGAGTTAGGGGTGAAGATTTATCTTCAAAACAGTTTATAGATTTATCACATAAATTATTAGAAAAAGGCATTTTTTAAAAAATAGTATCAAAATCCTTGCTATTATCATATATTAAAATGAATAGTCAAAGGAGGCAAAAATGTCATTTTTCTCAAATTTTAGTCAAGATAGATGTCCGTGTCAAATCTCGGGCAATCCACTTAACGGTTTGTGCGAAAAAGTTTGTATTCAAGTAAAAAAAGTATTCGACGCTTGTTTAAAACAATCACAAGAACAAAACGTAGTATTAACGCTTACAAACTTAGTACCACAAAATCCTACATACCCACTAACTTTTGTTAGTGCGAAAAGTTCACAAACGCTTGCTACGATAACTTCACTTAACGTTGAACCACTTGCCGATAGACCTAATTTAAGTAGGGTGCAAGTTAGTTATTCAATTCCTATCGAAGTTATTTATCAAGACGCAAACGGTGTTCAAGGTAAGGGTAGTAGCACGATGTCGTTTTCGCAAGATATTATTTTATTTGCGCCGTCGCCGTCTATAATGCCGTATGAAGTTGAGGCTGTTGTTTCGGTAGTTGCAAGCGAAGGAACTTATACGGGTGAAAACACGTTTACTATTACTGCTTGCACGACTTCAATTTTAAAAATAGTAATGACTGTTGAACTTTTAATTCCGTCGTACGGTTATTGTCAAATTCCAACTTGTCAAGAATACACGCAAGAAATTTGCGCAGGATTTTTTGAATTGCCGTTATTCCCACAAAATCTCGGTTAATTTTTAAAAAAATTAAGGCTAAACGGTTGTTTAGCCTTTTATTTATATAGTAAACGCTTGATTTTTACAATAAATTTATGTAAAATAGCAATATGAAAGTGTATGCAATAAGCGATTTGCACTTATCGTTATCGGGCGAAAAGCCTATGGATATTTTCGGCGAAAAGTGGGACGGCTATTTAGAAAAAATTGAAAAAGACTGGCAAGAAAAGGTAACCGACGATGACGTGGTTTTAATTTCAGGCGATATAAGTTGGGCTATGAAATTAGAAGACGCTATTAACGATTTAGAGTTTATCGCAAAATTAAAAGGTAAAAAAATCTTAATAAAAGGTAATCACGACTACTGGTGGCAAGGTATAAATAAGGTTAGAAACAGTCTACCAAATAGTGTTTACGCCCTTCAAAACGACAGTATAAAAATAGGCAATTACGTATTTTGTGGCTCAAGGGGTTGGACTGTTGAAGGCGCAAACGATTTTACGGCTCAAGATTTAAAAATTTATCATAGGGAAGTTGAAAGATTTAAATTAGCCTTAAAAAGCGCGAAAAACCTTATTGAAGAAGGGGACAAGTTGGTGTGTTTAATACATTACCCACCTTTCAATATGCGTTTAGAAAATTCTTTATTCACTAAATTATTTGAAGAATATAAAGTAGATAAAGTCGTTTACGGACATTTGCACGGGAACGACGTAAAAACTTATCCAAATATAAGCAAAAACGGGGTTGAATATTATTTAACTTCGTGCGACCAAACTAAAAATAGTTTAATCGAGGTATATTAAAATGGTTGAAACGAAAGTAAAGTGTAGTGTAAAAGAAATAGTTAAAAAACTATCAAATCGTTGGTTTATAACTGCCTTTTCAGGTATGGCGCAAGGTTTGTTTTGTACTTTAATTGCAGGTACGATTATAGCGCAAATTGCATCGTGGATAGGTGCGAATAATCAAATAGGTTATATGCTTAGTACCTTTGCAACCTTTGCAAAAATATTAATGGGTGCAGGAATAGGCGTAGGTATTGCATATAAATTAAATGCAAAGCCACTCGTTATATTTTCTTCTGCCGTTGCTGGATTAATAGGCGCGTTTGCTTTAGAAATTACAAGTGGAGCGATAACGGGCGACTTTTTCAAAGTCGTATTTGAAAAGGGTAAACCAGGTAACCCTATCGGCGCTTACGTTTTATCTTTATTGACTGTTGAAATTTGTTCGCTTTATGCTGGTAAAACTAAATTAGATATAGTTTTAATTCCACTTGGAGCAATAGTTTTATGTTTAGCAGGCGTGTATTTTGCTTGGCCGTTTATAAAGTTAATCGACCTTTTTGCAGAGTTATTAGTAATTTTAATTAACGCTGGCTCGGCAATAAAAATTATTACGGGTATAGTTATAGCAGTCGTTATGGGTATACTTTTAACTATGCCGACTTCGTCGGCTGCAATTTGGCTTGCAATCGCAACGTCAAATACGGCAAACGCTAACCCCGAAGTTTTTGCAATAGCAGGTGGCGCTGCCGTAGCAGGTTGCGCAGCACATATGATTGGTTTTGCCGTTGCAAGTTACCGTGAAAACGGTTTTGGTGGACTTATCTCGCAAGGCGTTGGAACAAGTATGTTACAAATTCCTAACATTATGAAAAAGCCTATAATAATGCTCCCGGAAATTATATCAAGCGCAGTAGCAGGTTTAGTTGCCGTACTACTTAATTTAAGATGCAACGCGTCTGGTGGTGGTATGGGGACGAGTGGTCTTGTGGGCGTGTTTGGTGTAATCGACGCGTCGTCGGGCGTAATAGAACCTTTCGTAATGATTATAGGTATAGCGCTTTGCTTATTTATAATACCAGCAGGCGTAACTTTATTAGTAAGTGAACTTATGCGCAAAAAAGGCTTAATCAAGTTTGGTGATATGCGCCTTGAAGATTAATTCATAAAAAAATAAATTCTCCCATATTTTATATGGGGGATTTTTTATGGAAAACAATAATCATAAAATCATAATAGAAAACAGAAACGAAGTTTTAATAAGTTCGGTATTAGAAGTGTTGTCTTTTTCGGAAAAAGAAATAAAAATAAAACTATTTAATAATACGGTTATTAAAATTATGGGAGAAAATTTAAAAATAATAGGTTTTGATAATCAAAGTGGGAACTTTAAAATGAAAGGTTTAATAATAAACTTAGCGTATAAGGGGAAAGAAGAAAGTTTCTTTAAAAAGGTATTAAAATAATGTTTTTAACTTTATCGCAACCAAGAATTATAGTAATTTGTATAGCAATAGGTATATTGTCGGGAGTAATTTACGATATTATTTATTTTTTTACCGAGTATTTTAACAATAAAATTGTTAATTTTTTTAAAGATTTAGTTTATTTTATAATAACTGCGTTTTTGTTTACGATGGTATCGGTAAAGGCGAATTTAGGTAATTTTAGATTTTATATGGCTCTTTTAGTAGGTTTAGGAGCGTATTTATATATAAAAAGTTTTCATAAAATTATTGCAAAAATATATATAAAAGTGTATAATGTAATTAATAAATTATTAATTAAGGTTAAAAATGCAAGAAGAAAAGAAAAAAAGGGTGCTCTCTGCGATAACGAGTGGAATAGTAATGTTACTCGTTATTATGATAACGATAACGATATATCAATTAGTGGGCATCATAAAAAGATACAACAAAATAAATCAACTAAACAGCGAAATTGCCTATTTAGAAGAGCAGTTAAAAAATACTAACGACGAAATTGATTCGTGGTCGCTTAGATGGAAGATTGAAGAAAGGGCAAGGGAATTAGGTCTTGAATACCCTACTGAAAAGTAATATGAAAAAGGCAATAATAGATATAGGTAGTAATTCCGTACGCATAATGTATAAAGACGGTCTTTCGCCTTATAAAGAGTTAATCACTACAAGGTTAGGTCAAGGTTTAACGGCAGAAAAAGGGTTAACCGAAAGTGCTATTGAAAGAACGGCAAACGCCGTTCTTATTCTTTATAAAAGGGCGTTAGAAAGGGATATTGACGATATTTATATTTTCGCAACCGAGGCTTTAAGGAGTGCTGTAAACGGTAAAATACTAACCGACAAAATTAAAAAAACGACCAACCTTGACGTTGACGTGATATCTGGCGAAAGGGAAGCCGAAATAGGTTTAATAGGTGCGCTTGGTCTTAACGCTACGGGTGGTATAATCGACGTTGGTGGCGCATCAACCGAAGTTGTGTACGCTAAGGACGGTAAAATAATTTACAAACACAGCCTAAACGAAGGGGCAGTACGTATTTTTGATAAATTTGGTCGTGATAGATATAAAATTGAAGGTTATTTGAGCCAAAAAATCAAAGAATACGGCGAAATTTATAGTGGAGAGTATAAAATTATAGGTGGCACGGCAACGGCTCTTGCAAGCGTCGTTTTAGGGTTAAAAGAATACGATATGACTAAAACTCACGGCTTATATATAAGTGTTGACGAGTTGGAAAAAATAGTTGACCGTTTATATACGCTTACCGATAGTGAAATATGTGAAGAATATTGCGTTTCTAAAACAAGAGCAGAAATTATCCGTGGTGGCGCGTCTATATTTTTATCAATATTAAACTATGCTAATTTAAGTGGCGTTACCGTTAGTGAAAGTGATAATTTAGAAGGTTATTATTTAACGATTTAGGTGAAAAATGAAAATTAAAAAGTTAAAAAACTTAATATTTTTCTTGCTTACGACAGCATTATATTGTTTTTTGTCGTTTAAAGTTTTTACTTTATATGGTAAAGCACTTGAAACCGTATTATATTTGGTTTTAGGACTTTTTTTAACGTTTTTTTTAAACGCTTTTTTACATGAACTTGGACATTTAATTTTTGGCAAATTAACGGGGTTGAAATTAATTTCTTTTAAAGTTTTATGGTTTAAACTAAGTTTTGAAAACAAGGTAAAAATATCTTTAGAAAAAGTAAACGATTTAGGCGAAACGGTATTTGTTCCTAAAAACGATAATAAAGTGGCTAATAAGGTGGCGATATCTATTTTTGGTGGTTTAATAACTTCTACTTTACTGCTTATAATAGGTTTGCTTTTTATGGTTTTATATTTTGATAAAAACTTATACTTAACTTGTTTAATAGCAACGCCGTCGGTATTTACACTATATTATTTAGTAGTTAATTTGATAGGTGACGAAACTTGCGACGGCTATCAATTATTAAATTTATTAAATTCAAAAAACAATAATAAAATTATATCTTCAAACGCTTTATATATAGGCAGTTTACTTTATAACGGTGTTTCGCCGACCGAGATAGACTATAAATATTTAGGCGTTTATAACGAAGATTATTCACTTTATTCAACAATGATAATTTACTATCGTTACCTTTCTTTAATATCGGTAAACGAAGAATACGCATTTAAAGAAATTTTAAAAATAAGTGATAAAGAAAAACTTTGCGATACTCTTTTTGACGCTATACTTTGCGAACTTTATTACGTAGCGTATTTAAAAAATGATAAAATTTTCTTAAAAAACAATCAAGAAATTATTGAAAGAATAGTTGAATACGACAATAGTTTATACGCTTTAAGGGCGCACGCCGTCTTACGAATTTTTACTAATGAAAATGACTGGGCTAAAATTATAATCGAACAAGCGTTAACTCAAATAGGTGACCAAAAAAGTGGAATATTCGCCGTCGAAAAGCCTTTATTTGGTAAATTAAAAGAAAGTTTAATTAAATAAAAACGTTAAAAGTCTGCGCAAAAAAGGCGCAGATTTTTTTTACTTTAAACGATATGTCCTTTTTAAACGATTAATAATATAAAATATTATTAATTTTTTATAAAAAATCCTTTGCAAATAAGATTATATATGATATAATATGTATATATTATATATAAGTATATTTATATATACTTCAAGGAGTAATATGGAAAGTGATAACAAAGTTGTAAACGCTTACGGCGCCGACCAGATTAGGGAATGTAAAGGTCTTGAACATATTAGGTTAAGACCAGGTATGTATATTCGTAACACCGACAGTTACGGTTTACACCACTTAGTTAAAGAAACGGTTGACAACTCTATCGACGAAGCGTTAGCAGGCTACTGTGATACAATTACGGTAATAATTCATAAAGACGGTTCTTGTTCGATTAGGGATAACGGTCGTGGTATACCAACAGGTATGCGTGAAGAAGGTATTTCTACCGTTGAACTTGTAATGACTCACCCAAATGCTGGTGGTAAATTCGGTGACGGTGGTTATGAGATTTCTTCAGGTTTACACGGTGTAGGTTTAAAAGCCGTAAACGCTTTAAGTGAATATGCAAGCGTTGACGTATATCAAAACGGCAAGCATTATCGTCAAGAATATAAAATTGGCGTTCCACAAACCGAACTTTTAGTACTTGAAGATACAAATGAAACTGGTACTTGCGTTACGTTTAAGCCAGACGCTACGATTTTCTCTACCGTTGACTTTAACTACGATACTATAAGAAGTATGCTTAGGGACTTTGCTTATTTAAATACAGGCGTAAAACTTGTGTTAGAAGACCAAAGGCAAGGTAAAGAAAGGACTGATACCCTTTATTCAGAAGGTGGTATTAAAGAATACGTTCAAATACTTAACAAAAATAAAGAAGTAATTCCATTTGAACCTATTTATTTTAAGAAAAAATACGGTAAGGAAACTATCGAAATAGCACTTCAATACAATAGTGGTTACGACGAACAAATTTTAGCCTTCGCAAACAACGTAAACAACGTTGAAGGTGGTACGCATCTTGACGGTTTTAAAGCGTCTTTAACAAAACTTATTAACGACGCTGGTAAAAAGTTAAACGTATTAAAAAATGACGACGATAAACTTTCTGGCGAAGACGTTAGGGAAGGTATAGCAGCCGTAATTTCGGTTAAACTTGTAAATCCACAATTTGAAGGACAAACTAAAACTAAACTTGGCAACGCAGATATGCGAACTTTAGTCGTTAAGTCAATGAACGAAGAAGTAGGCTCGTTTTTAGAAGAAAATCCGTCGTTTGCAAAGGAATTGATATTCAAGTGCTTAAACGCTAAAAAGGCTCGTGAAGCGGCAAGAAAGGCTCGTGAAGCAACGCGTAAAGGTGTGTTTGAATCTTCTTCTCTTCCAGGCAAACTTGCCGACTGTTCAAGTAAAGACCCTGCACTTTGCGAAATTTATCTTGTAGAAGGTGATTCGGCAGGTGGTACTGCAAAACAAGGTAGAGATAGGCGTTTCCAAGCAGTATTGCCACTTCGTGGTAAAATCTTAAACGTTGAAAAGACGAGAATTAATAGGGTTTTAGAAAACGAAGAAATTAAGGCAATGATTACTGCTTTCGGCGCAGGTATGCTTGACGACTTTAACGTTGAAAAACTTCGTTATGATAGAATTATTTGTATGACCGACGCCGACGTTGACGGCTCGCACATAAGAATACTTTTATTAACTTTCTTCTATAGATTTATGCGCCCACTCGTTGAAGAAGGCCACGTATATATTGCTCAACCACCTTTATACAAAATAACTAAAGGTAAGCAAGAATATTATTTCTATACCGAAGAAGATAAAGAGGCTTTCTGTAAAGAAAATGAAAAATGTGATATTCAACGCTACAAAGGTTTAGGTGAAATGGATAAAAACCAACTTTGGGAAACTACAATGAATCCAGAAACAAGAACTTTAAGGCGCGTAACTATACAAGACGCTGTTGAGGCAGACGCTCATTTTACTATCTTAATGGGCGACCAACCGGAACTTCGTCGTAAATTTATTGAAGAAAATGCAAAATATGCAAATACAGAACTTGACACTTAATAAGGGGGGGAGAAAAATGGCTAAACAAAAATTAAGCGAAGAATTGACGGCCGAGTTTAAAAAGACCTTGTCAATGACTAAACTCGTTAATATTGAAGTTGACGCAGAATTACGCCAAAGTTTTATCGACTATGCTATGGCAGTAAATAGGTCAAGGGCTATTCCCGACGTTAGGGACGGTTTAAAACCCGTTCATAGAAGAATTCTTTACTCTATGAACGAAATGGGTTTAACACCCGATAAAGCCTTTAAAAAGTGTGCTGCAATCGTCGGTGACGTACTTGGTAAATATCACCCACACGGCGACAGTTCGGTATACGACGCTCTCGTTAGATTAGCGCAAGACTTTTCAATTAACTTGCCACTTGTAGACGGACACGGTAACTTTGGTTCGGTCGACGGCGACCCACCTGCAGCGTATAGGTACACCGAGGCTAAGATGACAAAACTTGCTATCGAAATGCTCCGTGATATCGATAAAAATACCGTTGATATGAAGTCTAACTTCGACGATACGAGAAAAGAGCCGGTAGTTTTACCTGCAAGATATCCAAACCTTTTAGTAAATGGTTCGGACGGTATTGCCGTAGGTATGGCAACAAACATACCACCACACAATTTAGGCGAAGTAATCGACGGTGCTATTGCGCTTATTGATAATCCCGAAATTACCATTGACGAACTTATTGACTTTATTCCTGCTCCCGACTTTCCAACGGGCGGCATACTTATGGGAAGAAGTGGTATAAGGAACGCTTATAGAACGGGTAGGGGCAACTTTGTTTTACGTTCAAAATGTGAAATTGAAGAACTCGCTAACGGACGTAGTAGAATTATCGTTACCGAAATTCCTTATCAAGTAAACAAGCAAAAACTTATTGAAACTATTGCCGATTACGTTAAAGATAAGCGTTTAGAAGGTATAGCAAACGTAAACGACGAGTCGGATAGACACGGTATGCGTATAGTGATTGACGTTAAAAAAGACGCTAACGCGCAAGTCGTATTAAATTCGTTGTATAAGCAAACTAAATTACAAAGTTCGGATGGTATAATTTTACTTGCTCTCGTTGGAACAGACCCTAAAGTACTTAACTTAAAAGAAATTTTAGAATATTACTTAGAACACCAAAGGGAAGTTGTTTTAAGACGTGTAAAATTTGATTTAGAAAAAGCAGAAGAAAGATGCTTAATCGTATCGGGCTTATTAAAAGCGTTACAAGATATTGATAAAGTAATTTCAATAATTAAAACGTCTAAAGACCGTAACGAAGCGTCAATGCGTTTAACAAGTGAATTTGATTTAGACGCTCAAGGTAGACAAGCAGGCGCAATTTTGGATATGAGATTGCAAACGTTAACAAACCTTGCCGTATCAAAACTTCAAGCCGAACACGACGAATTAACGGCTTTAATTGCCGACCTTAAAGATATAATAGCAACTCCAAGCAGAATTGACGCTATAATTAAAGAAGACTTACTTGTAATTAAAGAAAAATACGCCGAAGAAAGAAAGAGCGAAATTTCTATTGCCGACGGCGATATTGAAGACGCTGCTTTAATTCCAAAAGAAGACGTAGTAATTTCAATGACGCACTTAGGTTACGTAAAACGTTTACCTGTAAAAGAATATCATTCGCAACGTCGTGGAGGTAAAGGCATAACGGGACACAAACCAAAAGACGAAGACTTTGTTGAAAATATGTTCGTAAGTTCAACTCACGACGATTTATTATTCTTTACTAACTTTGGTAAAGTGTACAAGATTAAAGGTTACGAAATTCCAGAAGCGCAAAGAACTGCAAGGGGAAGAGCAGTAATTAACCTTATTCAAATATCAGAAGGCGAAAAAGTTAACGCGATAATTCCTTTAAAAGAAACTACCGAAGGCTATATTGCTATGGCAACTCGTAAAGGACTTATTAAAAAGACTGACCTTAAAGAATTTGAAAGTATTAGAAAAACGGGTAAAATTGCTATAAGTCTTAACGAAGGCGACGAACTTGTTTCAGTACAATTTACAACGGGTGAAGACGAAATATTTATCGCAACTAAAAAAGGTAAATGTATTCGTTTCTATGAAGGTTACGACGACGAAAAAGGTACGTACGGCTTAAAACCTATAGGTAGAGATACTCAAGGCGTTAAGGCTATGGATTTATCAAGTGATGACGAACTTATTTCAATGGCAGTCGTAAATAAAGAATTAGACTTAATTACTATTACCGAAAACGGCTATGGCAAACGTAGTAGTATTGAAGATTATAGACTTCAAGGTAGAGCAGGTAAAGGTGTTAAATCTGGCGTATATAACGAAAAAACGGGCTTACCGTCGTATATAGGCTTTGCATCAAGCGACCAAGACATATTGCTTATTTCCGACAATGGAATTATTATAAGAATTAAAACGGAAGATATCTCGATTTTAGGTAGAGATACTCAAGGCGTAATTGTTATGAGATTAGCAGGTGGTAAGGTTGCAACGGTTGCAGTCGTTCCACACGAAGAAGAAATTGAAGAAACTGAGCAAGAAGGCGAAACTCAAGAAGGACAAGAAGTTGTAGACCAAGCGCCAACACAAGAATAATTTAAAAAGAGATAGCCGTTCGGTTATCTCTTTAATATTAGTAAAATTAAAATTCCACCTATTTTAGTTAAGGTGGAATTTTTTTTGTTAAACCTTATCGTTTATATCAATTTTTTTGTTTTTAGTAATCTTATTAGTTAAGTTAATTATAAAGTTTATAAGTGGGAAGTTAAGTTGTGTTAAGCAAAGTACTATTAACGGATATTTCCACGTATCGTTCTTTAATGTAAGCGCTTGCAATTCAAAGAAACTGTTTGGAGCATCGGCAGGGAATCTAAAATCAAGTAAGAAGAACGCCCAAACAATCATTATAGCAATAACGGCAGTAACTACGATTGCACGCCAAGCGTTAAACGGTTTACAAATTCTAATTAAGTAAACTACGCTTGCAAACGAGAAAGAAACTACTTGAACAGTTCTTAATAAAAGGTCGCCATCTGTACCAAAAATTCCAAATATATTAAGGAATTCAACGATATAAACGTTAAATAAAAGTATCAACGCGCCAGGTATAGCGTTACTTATAATGGTAAGTAAAAAGTCACCTTCAATTGCTTTGTTGTTAGGTTGAACGGCAAGTAAAGTAGTTGCAAAACCTAAAACGACTATTTCAAGCATTGATAAATGTGGCGTTTTAAACGGAAACGGAGTAAGTGATGCTATTGAAATTATTGCAAGCAAGCATACGAAAATATTTTTCATAACGTATAGTGATGCAGATTGTTGAATATTATTAACAACACGTCTACCTTGAGCAACTACTTTTGGTAAAGAATTAAAGTTGTTGTCGGTTAAAACGATATGCGCAACGTTTTTAGCAGCGTCTGCGCCACTTGCAACGGTAATAGCACAGTCACTATCTTTCATTGCTAAAATATCGTTTACGCCGTCGCCCGTCATTGCAACGGTGTGTCCAGCGCGTTTAATTGCTCTTACTAAAATTGCTTTTTGGTCGGGAGTAACTCTACCAAATACCGTGTAATTATTAGCAACGAGTTCAACTTCTTTATCGCTTAAACCTTCTAAACTTACCCAGTTAGACGCGTTAGAGATGCCAGCCCTTGACGCTATTTCCGAAACGGTAACGGGGTTATCGCCCGAAATAACTTTAACTTCAACCTTGTTTTCTTTAAACCATTTGATAGTTTCTATTGCTTCAGGTCTAATATTATCGGTAATAACAATTAAAGCAATAGGTTTCATAGTCAAAGGTATAGTGTCTTTAGAAGTAATTTGACTATTAGAGTGCGCAAGCATTAATACTCTATTACCTTTTAAAGCATATTCGTCAATTTGAGTTTTAATTTTTTCAGGAATATCGTTTAAAACGAATTCTGGTGCGCCGATAGCGTAAGTGCCTATATCTTTAAAGGTAACTGCACTTAATTTTCTTTTTGACGAAAACGGCAAAATTTTTATTGAAGGTAAAATATTGTCTGTAATAAACTCGTCACGTAAAGCAGTAGCAGTTTGGTTAGTGTCTTCTAAAACCTTTTCCATTGAGCCGATAATATCGTTTAAAGGGTAAGGGTGTTCGCAAAGACGTATCGTTTCAACTACTTTCATGCGACCGTCGGTAATAGTACCCGTCTTATCAAGACATAAAACGTCAACACGCGCAAGCATTTCAAGTGAGAACATATCTTGTACTAAAGTTTTATTCCAAGCAAGTCTTATAACGCCAAGCGCAAAAGCAATAGTAGTAAGTAAAATAAGGCCGGCAGGTATCATACCTAATATAACTGGGCCAGTACTTTCAACAACTGCTTTAATAATATTTTCAGCACCTATTAATTGATTGTAGTTTACAAGGCCTATACCAAACGCCATAGGAACTATTAAAATACCAACGATTTTAACAATCCACATAATCGTTTTCATAAGTTCGCTTTGTGGCTTTTTATATTTTTTCGCTTTAGCAGTTAATTTTTGAACGTAACTTTCTTCACCAACTTTATCGGCAATAGCCACGCAAGAGCCACTTGTGATAAAACTACCAGCCATAATAGGGTCGCCAACCGTCTTTTTAACAGCAACCGATTCGCCCGTTAAAAGCGATTCGTTAATTTCAACGAAACCCGAGCGAATAAAACCGTCAACGGGAATTTGATTACCCGTAGAAATTTTAAAAATATCGTCTAAAACTACTTGGTCGGAAGAAACTTCTTCTTCAACGCCGTTACGTATAACGACAGTAGTAGGCGATTGTAAAATTGAAAGTTTTTCAACCGAATATTTAGCGTTTATTTCTAATATGATACTAAATAAAGTATTAGGAATAACTACTAAAACGAACAAGAAACTACTTGGTTCTAATTTAGCAACCGAGTACGCGATAAAAACTAAAAGGTACAAAAAGTTAAAAAAAGTGCAAAGGTTGGACATAATTATTGAAAAAAGACTTTTAGAATATTTAGTCGTAACCTTGTTAGTAAGACCGTCGATAATACGCTCTTCAACTTGACTTGTTGAAAGACCTTGTTCGTCGGTAGGGTTAAACCTTATAGCGTCTTTGTGTTTAACTTTAACCCTTTTTACCTTTAATTTTTTAGGCATATCACTTTTAACGTCTGTAACAGTTTCTTGGTTTTGTATAGAAGTGTTAACTACTTTATCGTCAATATTTTGTTGTTTTTTATCCTTGTTTTTCATTAAATCACCATAAATATTGTTATTCAATAACAATAATAACATTTTTTAAGTTTTATTTCAAGGGTTTTTGCTATATTATTTTTAATACAAAAAATTTTAATCTAAGTTCTTGACAAATTTTAAATAGTATATTAGAATATTAATATATTTTGATATTCGTTTTATTAAGGAGAATAAATGGATAAAAATTTTAATTTAAGCCAAAGTCATTTAGAAAGTTTATGTAATGATTTTAAAGCGTTAGCCGACGTTAATAGGTTAAAAATAATTTTATTTTTATCAAACGGCGAAAAAAGCGTAACGGCAATAAGTCAACACGTAAATTTAGGGCAGTCTGCAACTTCACATCATTTGCGCATATTAAAAGACGCGCGCATTATCAAGTTAAGGCGTGACGCTAACGTTAACTACTATTACGTAGCCGACGAGCATATAAGCGACGTTATTGAAACGTCTATAAAACATCTTGATTGTTAATTTCGGGGGAATTATGAAAATAGGCAGAATAAAAATAAACACAATTAATCAACAAATTAATTTTACAAACGAAATTCTTGAAAAAGTAAAAGGTTTAAAAAGCGTTGAAATTAAGGAAAACGTTTTATTTTACGAAATTTTAGAAACTGCTAACGATTACGACGTAATGGTTTCAATTTTAAATATTTTAGAAGATAAAAATATTGATGCCGAGCCGTTGTTTGAAGACGAAGAAGTTGAAGAAAGCCAAATCGTCGTTCAAAGTCAAAAAGAAGTAGAAAGTTTTGAAGAAGCAGAAGAAGTAGACTGTCAATTTAACGATGGCGAAGACGAAAAAGAAGACGAAAAAGAAGACGAGGACGAAGAAAAAGAAAGGAAAGTTAAAATTATTCAACTTGGAATATCTTTCGTTTTATTAATAGCAAGTTTTTTCGTTTCGTCGCTTGTAAACGAATTAGTTGCAGGTTACGTTCAAGTAGTTGCTTTCGTAGTAGTAGGATACGAAGTTATATTTGAGGCAATAAACAAAATTATTAATAAAAAATATTTTAACGAAAACTTGCTTATGAGTATTGCGTCGTTATCGGCAATAGCCGTAGGGCACGCTGTCGAGGCAGTCGTTATTATGATGCTTTATACTATCGGCGAACTTTTTGAAGATGGTATGGTAGATAATTCTAAAAAAGTTATCGAAAAATTAAAAAATCTTAATCCGTTGACGGTAAATTTATTAAACGAAGAAGGAAAGACTATAACGGTTAATCCAAGCCAAGTTGAAGTAGGCCAAATAATTATAGTAAAAGCAGGTGAAAAGGTTGCTATTGACGGCGTAATAATTGAAGGTAAAGCAAGCGTTGACGCAAAAGCCTTAACGGGTGAAAGTACTTTAAAAACCGTTGAAGTTGGCGACGAAGTTTTAGGTGGTTATATAAGTACCGACGGCGTATTAAAAATAAAAACGACAAAAACTTTTGAAGAAAGCGCAATAAATAAAATTATAAAGATAGTCGAAACTTCTAAAGAGAAAAAGTCAAAAAGCGAAAAGTTTATTGAAAAGTTTTCTAAGTATTATACGCCTATAGTGTTGTTATTAGCACTTTTAGTAACTTTTGTTGGACCTATATTTACCGAAGATTATTCTTCATATTTAATCGATTTTGCCTTAAAAGGAATAATGCTTTTATGTATATCTTGTCCTTGCTCGATAGCAATTTCCGTGCCACTCACTTATTTTTGTGGTTTAGGTAATTGTGCGTTAAACGGTGTATTAGTTAAGGGCTCGAATTACTTAGAAAGTTTATCAAAATGTAAGATTATAGCCTTTGATAAAACGGGAACGCTTACCGAAGGTAAGTTTGAAATTACTAAAATTCAAGCAGTAGAAAAATATAAAGGCAAGGTTTTAGAATATGCAAATATAGCCGAGCAATATTCAACTCATCCTATTGCCGTTGCTATAAAAGAAAAGGCAAATAAAGTAATTGACGGCGTTACAAATTATACCGAAATTGCAGGTAGGGGAATATCTTGCGAATATAACGGTCAAAAAATCTTATGTGGTAACAGTCAATTATTAAGCGAAAATCAAGTTAAATTTATTGAAAATAAAGATACAGGTATGAAACTTTATCTTGCCGTTGACAACGAATATGTAGGCGTGATAATTTTAAACGATAAAATTAGAGATAAAGCAAAAGGCGCAATTTTAGAACTTTACGATGCAGGCGTTGAAAATACCGTTATGTTGACGGGCGATAATAAGGAATACGCCGTAAAAATAAGAAAAGAATTACAAATGAAACAGTCTGTTTCAAACTTATTGCCACAAGATAAAGTTAATGAAATTGAAAGTTTAATTAGTCAAAATAGAAACAAAAAAGTTGCTTTCGTGGGTGACGGAATAAACGACGCACCGTCGTTAACAAGGGCAGATATAGGTATTGCTATGGGTGGAATAGGCAGTGATTTATCTATAGACAGCGCCGACGTTGTAATATCAAACGACGACTTATCAAAAATTCCGTTTTTAATTAAAATTGCAAAAAGAACTAATAAAATTGCAAAACAAAACATAATCGTTTCATTGTTGGTTAAATTAATAATAGGCGTTTTAGCAATAGTAGGTTTAAGCACGAGTTTGTACTTAGCAATAGGCGCAGACGTAGGAATTTTAATTTTAGCAATTTTAAATTCTATGAGAAATAGACTTAAAGTCGTATAAGTTAAGTAAAATATTTGACTTTGTTTTTTATCTATGATAAAATAAATATAATTAAATATAAATGCTAAGAAAAGGAATAGTAAGTTACTTAAAGTTTTTAGAGAGGGGGCGTTTGGTGCAAGCCCTTAACTAAAAGTTACCCAACCAGCCTTGGAGCTTCGCGCCGAACAAGTATTTAGTAAGCGTTGACGGGCACTCCCGTAATAGAGTAGGCTTTTGCCGTAAAGTGCGAGCGTAACGCTCGAATTTAGGTGGTAACACGGACTAAACAGTTCGCCCTAAACTAATTAAAATTAGTTTAGGGTTTTTTATTTTTAATAGACAATTTAAAGGGGGTATCCTTATGAAATTAGATAAATTAGTAGGCGAAAGGTTTAAAGAAAGACCTTCGGATTGTACTGTTGACAGTCACGCTTTAATGGTACGTGGTGGTTATATAAAATACGTAGCAAACGGTATTTTTTCTTCGTATATGCCGTTAAAAAGAATTACTCGTAAAATCGAGCAAATTATCCGTGAAGAAATGGATAAAATTGACGGTCAAGAAGTTCAATTCCCTGTAGTAATGCCGGCGACTTTATGGCAAGAATCGGGCAGATACGAAAGTATCGGCAAAGAAATGGCGCGTTTTACAGATAGAAACGACAATCCACTCGTTTTAGGTATGACGCACGAAGAGGCCGCCGTTCAACTTGTAAGGGAATACGGTCAAACTTACAATAAATATCCTTTTATGGTATATCAAATTCAAACTAAATTCCGTGACGAAGCAAGGCCAAAATCAGGTCTTTTACGTGTGCGTGAATTTACAATGAAAGACGCTTATTCTTTCCACACAAGCCAAGAAGATTTAGAAGAATATTACAAAAAATGCCACAAAGCTTACGAGCGTATTTTTGAAAGAGTTGGTATTAAAGACGTAGTTTCGGTTAAGTCGGATTCGGGTATGATGGGTGGTAGCGTTTCACACGAATTTATGCTTTTAACCGATATCGGTGAAGATTCAGTAGTTATATGTAAAGAATGTGACTATCGTGCTAATATGGAGGCTGCCGCAAATATTATCGAATATGAAAGAACTGCTCCTTCAAAACAACTTGAAAAAGTGCATACTCCAAATCAACATACTATTGAAGAAGTATGTTCGTACTTAAACTGCGACCAAAAGTCGTCTTGTAAAGCAGTAGTATATCAAAGGAACGCCGACGATAAGTATATCGTGTTATTCTTGCGTGGTGATTTAGAAGTAAACGAAACTAAATTAACAAACCATTTAGGCTTTGATATTCACCCTGCTGAAATTACTGAAGACTGTGGTATCGTTGCAGGTTTTATAGGACCTATTAATCTTAAAAGTGACGCTATAGTGTTGTTTGACCACTCTTTAAAAGGTATGAACAATCTTGTATGTGGTGCTAACGAAATAGACTATCACTATACGGGACTTGATATGGATAGAGATTTACAAAACGTTGAATACTACGACTTTGCTAAAATTCAAGAAGGTGGGATTTGTCCAAACTGTGGTAAGCACTCAATTACGATTTCTCGTGGCGTTGAAGTTGGTAACATATTTCAATTAGGCACAAAATACACGAAATCTATGAATATGACTTACGTTGATAGTCAAGGTAATTCGGCATATCCTATAATGGGTTGTTACGGAATAGGCGTTGGTCGTCTTGCAGCATCGATTTTAGAAGTTCATCACGATAACTTTGGTCCTATTTGGCCAAAAGCAATAGCGCCTTATCAAGTACATTTATGCGCTGTTCGTGCTGATAATGAAGAAGTTAAAGCGTGCGCAGATAAATTGTATAATGATTTATTAGAAAAGGGTGTTGAAGTTATTTACGACGATAGAAACGTAAGCGCAGGCATAATGTTCTCGGATGCAGATTTGCTTGGCGTTCCATTAAGGGTTATAATAAGTCCAAGAAATATTAAAAACGGTGTAGTTGAAATAGTTGCAAGGGATAAGAGTTTTTCAATTTCAGCGCCTATAGATACTGCATTTGAAGAAATTTTAAAAAATATATAAAATAGAAAAGGCAAACGTAAAAAACGTTTGTCTTTTATAATATAATGTTTATAGTATAAAGAAAAAGCGTTGCTCGAGCAACGCTTTTTAATTTAGTTTAAGCAATAATATTAACAAGTCTACCTTTAATAATTATTACTTTTTTAACTTGCTTTCCTTCAAGTTGTTTAGCGATAATTTCATTTTCTAATGCTAACTTTTCAATGTCTTCGTTTGAAAGTGAAGAAGAAATTACCATTTTACCCCTAACTTTACTGTTAATTTGAATAGCAACTTCAATTTCGTCTTTAATTAAAGCACTTTCGTCGCAAACAGGGTAACTTTCTAAAAATACCGATTTTTTATTGCCCGTAATTTCCCATAATTCTTCGGCAAAGTGTGGAGCAAAAGGAGCAATAAGTAAAATTAAGTCTTTAACGCACTCTTTTAAGAAAGTAATATTTTTAACCGAATAATCTAAAGTGTCGTACTTGTAAAGAGCAGTAACGTATTCCATAAGTCTTGCAACTGCAGTATTGAAAGAGAAGTTATTAATATCTCTATCAACGTTTTTGATAGTGTAGTTTCTTACGTAATTAAGTTGTTTTTCTTGGCTTTCAAAGGTAGTAACTTTATTGTTTTTAGCGTTGTTAACCGAAAGCACTATTTTTTCAACTCTGTCTAAGAATTTAGCAGTTGATTTAATACCACCGTCGTTCCAAGGACCACCTTCGGTATAAGAGAAACCAAACATTAAGTAAAGTCTAAAAATATCAGAACCGTACTCTTTAACGTAATCGTCAGGAGAAATAACGTTGCCTTTCGATTTACTCATTCTATTTCCGTCAGGTCCTAAAATAACGCCTTGGTGAACGAGTGATTTAAACGGTTCGTCAAAATCTAAATAACCCATATCTCTTAACGCTTTAGTGAAGAAACGCGCGTATAAAAGGTGCATACAAGCGTGTTCTGCGCCACCAACGTATTTATCAACTGGAAGCATTTTATTAATAATATTTTTATCCCAAGGTTGTTTGTCGTTATGAGCGTCTGGATATCTTAAGAAATACCAACTTGAGCAAACGAAAGTATCAAGTGTGTCAACGTCCCTTTGAGCGTCGCCTCCACATTTTGGACATTTGCATTTAACGAATTCTTCGCATTTAGCAAGTGGAGATTTTCCGTCAGGTTTAAATTCAACGTCGTAAGGAAGTTGAACGGGAAGTTGTTCTTCTGGTACGGCAACTTCGCCACATTTCTCACAATACACCATAGGAATAGGTGCGCCCCAGTATCTTTGACGTGAAACAAGCCAGTCCCTTAAACGATAGTTAATTTTAAACGAGCCACTTGATTTGTTGTTTAAGTCGCTTAAAATTTTCTTTCTTGCTTCTTCGCTTGTTAAGCCGTCGTAATCAATACTGTTTACAACGATACCGTCGTCGCAGTACGGTAAATCGTCGTTTTGACCGTTAGCGCTCTTAATAACTCTCGTAATAGGTAAATTGTATTTGTTAGCAAATACAAAGTCTCTTTCGTCGTGTGCTGGAACACCCATTACACAACCTGTACCGTAAGAATAAAGCACGTAATCACTAATCCAAATAGGAACTTTTTTACCGTTTACAGGGTTGATGCAGTAAGCGCCGGTAAATACGCCAGTTTTTTCCCTATCAAGTGAAAGTCTGTCAATTTCCTTAGTTTTTGAAGTGTAATCAATGTAGGCTAAAACTTCTTCACTTTGTTTTTTAGTCATTAACTTTTTAACGAGTGGGTGTTCAGGCGCTAATACAACGTAAGAAACGCCGAATACCGTATCGGCTCTCGTAGTGAATACCTTAAATTCGTCTTCGCCGTTTTCACACTTAAATAAAATTTCGCCACCGATAGATTTGCCTATCCAGTTTCTTTGCATAGCCTTAGTTTTTTCAGGCCAGTCAAGATTATCTAAACCTTGTAAAAGTTCTTCGGCGTAGTTAGTGATTTTAAAAAACCATTGTGTAAGATTTTTTTGAATTACAGTTGAGTGGCATCTTTCACACTCGCCTTGAATAACTTGTTCGTTAGCAAGTACCGTTTGACAACTTGGACACCAGTTAACAGGGGCTTCTTTTCTGTATGCAAGACCGTTTTTGTAAAGTTGTAAGAAAATCCATTGTGTCCACTTATAATAGTCGGGCATACAAGTTTTAATTTCTTGCGACCAGTCGAACATAGCGCCCATATCGCGTAAAGTATTTTCCATCGTTTCAATGTTAGAAACAGTAGAGTCTAATGGATGAACGCCCGTTTTAATAGCGTAGTTTTCAGCAGGAAGACCAAAAGCGTCAAAGCCCATAGGTTGAAAAATTTCATAACCTTTCATTTTCTTATATCTTGCAAAACTGTCGGTAGGGCCGTAGTTATACCAGTGGCCAACGTGAAGTTTTGCAGCAGAAGGGTATGAAAACATTTCTAAGCAATAATATTTTTTGTCAATATTTTTTTTGTCAAAATTATTAATTTTGCTTTTTTCCCATCTTTGTTGCCATTTTTTTTCAATTTCATGCATGTTCATAATAAAAAAATCTCCTACAAAGTAAAATTAATTACAATGTCTATACAGTATACCACTTTTTTTTTGTTTTGTAAAAGGTTTTTATAAAATAAAGTAATTTATTATTTATTAAAAGTTTTTTTAGTGCATTGACAAAGATTTTAAGTAATGCTAAAATATTATCGCAAGGAGAAATTTATGTCAAAATTAATTACCATACAAAATGATTGTTTACAAGTAGTTATTTCAACTTACGGCGCAGAAGTACAGTCTATTAAATATTTAGGTGAAGAAAAGTTATGGAACGCCGACCCTAACGTTTGGAATTGTCATAGTCCCGTACTTTTCCCTATTTGTGGTAGGTTGAAAGACAATTATTACACGCACGAAGGCGTGCGTTACGATATGAAAATTCACGGTTTTGCTTGGAAAAGTGAGTTTGAACTTATCTCAAACGAAAAGACTTCGGCAACTTTTTTATTAAAATCTAATGAAGAAACAAAAAAGTCTTATCCGTTTGATTTTGCGTTTAAGGTGATGTACAAGTTAAATAAAGACAGTATGCAAACTTTCTATATCGTTGAAAACGTCGGTGATAAAACTATGTATTATAACGTAGGTGGCCACGAGGCTTACAAAATTGATGGAATTGACCTTGAAAATCACTCGATTTTATTTGAAAAGGGTGAAACTGTAAAATCAACAACAATCGTTGAAGGTTTAATTATTGAAAATATATACGAATTACCAACTAATAACGGCGATTTTCCTTTAAAAAAAGGCTATTTTGACTCAAAAACCATTATGCCAAACGGCTTACCGTCGGGCGACTCTGTAATTATAGAAAATATACCTTCAAAAAAGGCGACTTTATTACATAAAGGCGAGCCTATTTTATCTACCTACTATAACGATTTTGAACACTTAGTTATGTGGACCATCATTGACGCCGACTTTTTAGCAATCGAACCTTGGAGTGGGCTTGACGACGATATTGAAAAAAGCACTCACGTTTTGAGCGAGAAAAAGGGTATTGAAAAGTTAGAAAAAGGTCAAATGAAAACTTATTACCACTCGGTAACTTTTTATTAAAAAGACAATAAAATTCATATGATAAAAAACGCCAAATATATGGCGTTTTTTTATTATTTTTAGTTGAAAAATACTATATATTGTGGTAAAATATTAGTATAATGAAAAGTCTTGCTTAAAATTATATAATTTTAAAAGGGCAAATTTAGATAATTTTAAAAGTTGGAGGCATTTGTTTTGGCTAAATCTTACAGTTCACAAGATATTCAAATTTTAAAAGGTTTAGAGGCTGTTAGAACAAGACCGGGTATGTATATCGGTTCAACGGGTTCAAAAGGGCTTCACCATATTTTATGGGAAATAATAGACAACTCGGTTGACGAGGCTGCAAACGGTTATGCAAAAAAAGTTACCGTAACACTTCACGCTGATGGTAGCGCGTCTGTTGAAGACGACGGTAGGGGCATGCCCGTTGATATTCACCCAGAGGCTGGCATTAGTGGCGTAGAAGTTATCTTTACTCAACTTCACGCAGGTGGTAAATTTAATAGTGAAAACTATCAATTTTCAGGTGGTTTACACGGCGTAGGCGCGTCGGTTACTAACGCTTTAAGCGAGTGGCTTAAAGTTGAAGTTTACAACAAAACTATATATCAAATGGAATTTTCTTCTTATGAAGATAAAGAGCAAAAGAAAATTTTATCCGGCGTAAGAAAAGCCCCTTTAAAAAACACGGGTATTAAAACTATTAAGCGTGGTACTTTAGTTAGATTTAAACCCGATGCAAGAGTTTTTGAAACGGTTGACTTTTCAAGCGACATAATTCAAACAAGGTTAAGGGAAACGTCGTTTTTAAATAAAGGTTTAGAAATCGTGTTTTGCGACTTGCGTAAAAACGAAAAAGCCGAGCCTATTATTTTTAAAAGTGAAGGTGGCGTATGTGACTACGTTAAATATATTAACGACGGTAAAGCCGTATTATACGACCAACCTATATATATAAGTTGCGAAAACAACGGTATTCATATGGAAATAGCCCTTCAACACAACGACGGTTATAGCGAAAGTATATTTTCTTTCGTAAACAATATACCAACGGTTGACGGTGGTATGCACGATATCGGTTTTAAAATGGGTTTAACCAAATTTTTTAATGAATACGTAAAAGAAAATCGTAATTCTAAAAATAAAGACGTATCTTTTAACGGCGAAGATTTTAGGGTAGGCATAACTGCCGTAATCGTCGTTAAAATGAAAAACGTTCAATTTGAAGGACAAACTAAAGGAAAGTTAGGTAACATTGAGGCAAGACCAGCCGTAGAAAGTGGTACTTATAACGGACTTTTAGAAGTAACTAAAAATAAAAAACAAGCAAAGATTTTTGAAACTATTTTAGACAAGGCTTTAAACGCCGCAAAAGAAAGAGAGGCTATTAGAAAAACTAAAGAATTAAATAGAGCAAAATCGGGTGCAGAAAGCACAAGACTTTTAGGTAAACTTGCAGGTTGTTCAAGTAAAGACGCGTTAAAAAATGAAATCTTTATCGTAGAAGGTGATTCGGCAGGTGGTAGTGCAAAAGAGGCAAGGGATAGAAAACACCAAGCAATTTTACCACTTCGTGGTAAACCACAAAATTCGCAAAAGACTTCATTAATCGAAGTTTTGAAAAACGAAGAAATGAAAACGATAATATCAGCACTTGGTACGGGTATCGGTCAAGATTTTGATATTAACGGCTTAAATTACGGCAAGGTAATAATTTTATCCGACGCCGACGTTGACGGTTATCATATTAGATGTTTACTTTTAACTTTCTTTTTTAGGTATATGCCAAAGTTGATAAGCGAAGGCCATTTATATATCGGTATGCCACCACTTTATAAAGTTTATAAAGAAAACGGCTCGGTATGTGAATACGCCTACGACGAAAAAGAAAGGGAAATTGCTCAACAAAAAGTTGGTAGGGGTTATAAAATTCAACGCTATAAAGGTTTAGGTGAAATGAACCCAAGTCAATTATGGGATACGACTTTAGACCCCGAAAAGCGTATGTTAATTAGGGTAACTATTGACGACGGAGCAAACGCCGAAAGGTTAATTACAACGCTTATGGGCGACTCGGTAGAAGATAGAAAAGCCTATATTCAAAAACACGCAAACTTTAACAAAGAAGATAATTTTGAAATAAAAAACAAGGATAATTGATATGCAAGAACAAGAAAATTTAAAAAATATCATACTAAACGATATAGAAACGGTAATGCACGATTCAATGATACCGTACGCTGAATCAGTTATTCTTGAAAGAGCGTTACCAAGGGTTGAAGACGGTTTAAAACCCGTTCAAAGAAGAATACTTTACGCTATGCACGAATTAGGCTTAACTCCAGACAAGCCTTATAAAAAGAGTGCGAAAGTTGTTGGTGAATGTTTAGCAAAATATCACCCACACGGCGATAGTTCGGTTTACGAGGCTATGGTTCATATGGCTCAACCGTTTAATATGGGCATGACGCTTGTTGACGGTCAAGGTAACTACGGCTCGGTTGACGGTGACGGCGCTGCCGCTATGCGTTATACTGAAGCAAGGCTTAACCCGTTATCATTAGAACTTTTAAAAGATATTGAAAAAGACACGGTAGACTGGCAAAACAACTACGACGATTCTTTAAAAGAACCGGTTACTTTGCCGTGCCGTTTTCCTAACTTACTCGTAAACGGTGGTATGGGTATTGCCGTTGGTTTAGCAACTAATATTCCACCACACAATATTTGCGAAGTTATCGACGGTGCTGTTGCAGTAATCGACAACCCAAAAATTAAGTTAGACGAAATAATGCAAATAATTAAAGGACCAGATTTTCCTACTGGTGGCTTTATTATTGCAGGCGAAGGTTTACAAAGCGCATACGAAACGGGTAAGGGCAAGATTTTAATTCGTTCAAAACTTAACGTAGAGTGCGAAAATAACGGCAGACAACAAATTATAGTTACGCAAATTCCATACCAAGTAAACAAGGCAAAACTTATACAAAAAATCGGTCAACTTATGGTTGATAGAAAGGACGAGTTTGGTGGAATTCAAGACGTAGTTGACGAAAGTGATAGACACGGTATGCGCATCGTTATTAAGTTAAGAAAAGACGTTGACGCTAACGACGTACTTAACTTGCTTTACAAGAACACTAATTTACAAGTTTCATACGGTATAAATATGGTAATGATAGCCGACGGCAAGCCACAACAACTTGGTTTGTTAAGCGTTTTGCGTTACTATACCGAATATCAAAAACAAGTAGTTTTAAGAAGAACAAAACACGACTTACAAAAGGCAAAAACAAGGCGTGAAATTGTAAACGGTTTAATTATTGCCGTAACTAACATTGATAAAGTAATTCAAATTATCAAAAAATCTGAAGATACTGCAACTGCAAGGCAAAATTTAAGAAAAGCCTTTGATTTAAGCGAAATTCAAGCGCAAGCAATACTTGATTTAAAACTTGCAAGATTAACTCGTTTAGAAATTGATAATTTAAAAGACGAACTTGCATATTTAGACAATTTAATTAAGTCTTTGCAAGAAATTATCGACAGTAAGCGTAGATTAAATAGCGTTGTTAAAGAAGAATTAATCGCTATTAAGAAAAAATATAAAACGGCAAGACGCTCGGTTATCGTAGGCGAAGAAAACGACATTGCGCCAGAGCGTTTCGACGACGAAAAACCTATAGAAAACTTCGTTTTAGGTTTTAGTGGTAAAAATTTAATTAGAAAAGTAAAATTAATGAGTTACTCTCGCAGTAAGGTTGAAAAACCAACTCCAGCCGAAGTATTCTTATTTAGCGTTAACGCGACAAGTCAAGAAAGTGTATACGCCTTTACGAACAAAGGTAACATTTTTAGGTTAATAATGCAAAATATAGCCGAGGCAAGGGGTGCAGGACAAGGTGGCGTAACCTTTAACTCGTTATTTAAAGAGGCGCTAATTGACGAAGTTCCAGTTAAATTCTTCACTCAAGCCGAAAAAGATAAGGGTGGCAAACTCGTTATGTTTACTAAAGACGGTACTATAAAAGGTATTGAATTTAGTGAACTTGAATTTTCAAGAACTTGTTGCTCGGCAATTAAGTTAAAAGACGGCGATAGTTTGATTAACGTTGAATTTATCGACGAAAATAAAGACCTTTTCTTCGTTAGTGAAAAGGGTATGTGTTTACGCTCGAAAAACGAAGTTCCACTTTACGGTAAAACGGCAGGTGGCGTAAAAGGTATGGACTTAGACGCCGGTGATAGCGTAGTTTATGCAACCCAAATTAACGCCGACGAAGATATTGCGCTTATAGGCACAAGTTTCGGTACTTTCAAAAAAGTACTTTTAGGTGCTATAACTATAACTGCAAGAGCAAGAAAAGGCGTTAAAATAGTTGAAATTAAAAACGGTGTATTAGACGAATTAGTCGTTTACGCCGAGTGTGTAAAACAAAGCGAAAAAGCAACTTTAGTTATCGTTGATAGAATAGGCGCAGTATATCATGTAAGTACTGACGAAATTTTAATCGACGGTAGAACGACGAAGGGTAGATTTGTACCAAGCGTAGGTGCTTGTCAACCGTTAGTCGTATACTTATCCAAGCGTTAGATGGCAGGGAAAGTTAATAAAGGCTGAAAATACTGTATATGAAAAATCGTATACAGATTTTAGCGTATCAAAAAAGGCTGTAAAAAGCCAACAAATCCTTGCCGAAAACGACACTAACAATAAGCAAACTAAATTAAAAGACGAGCAAGTCGAAGAAGTAGAAGATAATAATATTGAAACTCAAGTTGTACAAGCAGAAGATAATAATATTGAAACTCAAGACGTGCAAGTCGAAGAAGAAAATTTAGTTGAAATAAAGCCTACTAAACAAACTTTAGTAGAAATAGTAGAAGAAAAAATAATTCAACAAAACAACGAAGACGCTATATCTAATTTTAAACTAAGTGAAAGCATAGTTAGTGAGTTGTACGAAAAGGTATTTTCAAAATCACCTAACTTTAAACCGACTAAAAATCAAACTATAGGCGACTTATTAATATATATAGGTTATCGTGCAAAAAGCGTTGGCGTATACGAAAAATTTAAACAACAATTTAAAGTTGATTTAAACGAAGATAACGTTAGAAGTAATGAAAACTATATTCCAAACGCAATAAAACTTTGCGTTTACGTTGACAAAAAACAAGATGAGTGTTATACTAAAAAAATAGTAGGATACTTATTAAAAACTATTCTATATTTATTCGACGATATAAACGACGATAACGTAATTTCATTAACGGTAAACAGTATGGGTGCAGTTTACTCGTACTTAATTGATAACGATATAAACGTAAATTAGGGGGCATTATGGAAAAAGAATTTAATCCATTAGAAACTTTATCGCCAGACGGTGGTATGACGGCAATTTTAAGTAAAGTTGGTTGCATAGGTGACAGTTTATCATCAGGCGAATGTGAATGGGTAAATGATGAAGGCAAAGTTAAATATCATGATTTCTACGAAGTATCGTGGGGTCAATTTATGGCAAGAAAATGTGGTTTAGAAGTAATTAATATGTCAAACGGTGGATTGACTGCATTAACTTTTCATAATTACGCAAGATATACGAAGGCTTTCTATTTTGAAAAGAAGTGTAAAGCGTACGTAATTGCTTTAGGCGTAAACGATATTACACATTTAAATGACGTTTACGAAGGTGGTTTTGGCACGATGGACGACGTTGATTATGAAAATCTTGATAAGCCAAGCAATACTTTCGTAGGCAACTACGTTAAAATTATTTTAAAAATAAGACAATTAGTTCCAGATGCAAGAATTTTCTGCGTAACCGTACCAAGGGACGACCGTAAGGATGAAGAAAAAACTAAACTTTACGACAAACACGCTGAATTTATTAGAAGTTTACCAAACTATTTTAAATCGTTATACGTAATCGATTTAAGAAAATATGCTCGTGATTTTGGTGAAGATTTCACAAAAACTTATAGATTAGGTGGACATTTAAGTCCTATCGGGTATAAATACGTAGCCGACCTTATGGCAACTTATATCGACTATATTATTATGAATAATATTGAAGATTTTAAGGGTATAATGTTTGCAGGAACAGGTATGAAAGCAAACGTCTAATTAAAAAACAAGAACCGTTAAACGCTCGTTTAACGGTTTTTAATATTGCGTTTATAAATTTATGTTGCAAAATATTTTAAATAATGTTAAAATATTTAAAGGTGATAAATTATGGTTATAAATTCTATTTTAGAAGTGGTAGGTAATACCCCTTTACTCAAATTAAATAAAATAATTAAAAGATACGATTTAAAGGCAAATATTTACGCTAAACTTGAATATTTAAATCCAACGGGCTCGGTTAAAGATAGAACTTCGCTTTACATAATAGGGCAAGCAAAAAGACAAGGCTTATTAAGTGACGGAGCAACTATTATCGAGGCAACGAGTGGTAACACGGGTATAGGCTTAGCAATGGCTTGCAAAGTTATGGGCTATAAACTTATTTTAACAATGCCGTCGTCAATGAGTGAGGAGCGTCAAAAAATATTAAAAGCCTACGGCGCTGAAATTGTGTTAACCGATAGCGAAAAGGGTATGCAAGGCAGTATTGAAAAAGCAAAAGAATTAAACGCTCAAATTAAGGGTAGTATAATTGCTAATCAATTTACAACTAATGCAAACCTTTTAGCCCACTATGAAACGACGGGTAAAGAAATTTACAATGCGTTAGACGGCAAGGTAGATATTTTCGTATCGGCAATCGGTACGGCAGGCACTTTAATCGGTACGGCAAAATATTTAAAAGAACAAAATAAAGATATTAAAGTTTACGGTGTAGAACCTTCAAGTTCACCACTTTTAACTAAAGGTTATAGTGGTAGCCACGCTATTCAAGGAATAGGCGCAAACTTTATTCCACCATTATTTGATAAAAACTATTGTGACGGAGTATTCACTTGTAGCGATGCCGATAGTGTTAATTTTGCAAAAGAAATTGCTAAGACCGAAGGCTTTTTAGCAGGCTTTTCGTCGGGGGCAGTATTAAGCGTTGCAATTGATTTAGCAAAAAAGGAAGAAAATGCAAACAAAAATATCGTAGTGGTATTCCCAGACGGTGGCGATAGATATTATTCTACGGAGATTTTTAAGTAATGTTAAAAAAACTATTTATCAAAAACTACAAAAACACGGGTGACAAAACCGTTAGGGAAAGATACGGCGTAGTTGCAAGTTTTTTTGGGATAATAACAAACGCTATAATATGTACTTTAAAAATTATAGCAGGTATAATACTTGGCAGTATATCAATCGTAGCCGACGGTGTAAATAACTTAACTGATGCAGGCTCGTCGATTATGACGCTTATAGGTTTTAAATTATCTTCAAGACCAGCCGATAAAGAACACCCTTACGGTCACGAAAGATACGAACAAATAACTGCGCTTATAATATCGCTAATAATGTTTGCAATAGGTGTTTTGTTTTTTTATTCGTGTGTGCAAAAGATAATAAATAAAGAAGGAATTAACAAAATTACGTTATTTACTTACGCAGTTTTAGTGCTTTCATTAATTCTAAAATTAGTGCAATTATTCGTGTACTTAAATTTTGCTAAATCGATAAATTCCTTAACGCTAAAAGCGTCGGCAGTAGATACGAGGAACGATTTAATCACAACGGCAACCACTTTAATTTCAATTATAGTTATTGACTTAACGGGATTAAATATAGATGCGTACGCCGGACTTATCGTAAGTTCGTTTATAGTTTATTCAAGTTTAAGTATGTTAAAAGAAACTATAAGTCCGTTGCTTGGCGTTTTGCCCGATAAAGAAGAAGTTGAAAAATTAAAAAGAATAGTTTTAAAAGACGATAGAATTTTGGGTGTACACGACATAATAATTCACGAATACGGTAAAACGGTACATTTTGCCTCTTTACACGCCGAAGTTGACTGTAATGAAAATTTTACCGAAATACACGATTTAATCGACAATATTGAAAGGGAAGTGTTTAATGAAATGAACATAAAACTTTCAATTCATTTAGACCCACTTGATATAAATAATAAAGATAGGCAAAAATATTTAAGTATAGTAGAAAGAGTTTTAAAAAGTTACGACATTAACGTTAAATTCCACGATTTTAGAATTGTCGACGGCGTAACGCATTGTAATATAATATTTGATTTAATTATTCCGTTTGACAAAAAATACAATATAGAAGAAATTATAAAATTACTTGACGACGAATTTTCAAAAATCGGCAAATTCTATTTCGTAATAGAAACCGAACCAGAATATATTTAAAAAAATAACCCCCTAAACGATTTGTTTAGGGGGTTTAATTTTATTTTAAAATTAAGATATTAAACGTTACCTTGTGCTTTCATTGCTTCTGCAACTTTAATAAAGCCTGCAATATTAGCACCAGCCATATAGTTGCCTTTTAAACCGTAAGTTGTAGACGCTTCGTCGCACGCTTTAAATATGCTAACCATAATGCTATGTAATTTTTCGTCAACTTCTTCAAACGACCAACTGTATCTAATACTGTTTTGGCTCATTTCTAAACCACTTGTTGCAACGCCACCAGCGTTTGCCGCTTTAGCAGGACCGTAAAGCATATCGTTACTAAAATATACTTCAATTGCTTCAGGCGTAGAAGGCATATTAGCACCTTCAGAAACACAGTAACAACCGTTTTTAGCAAGGTTTTCGGCATCTTCTTTGTTGATTTCGTTTTGAGTTGCGCAAGGAAGTGCAATATCACATTTAACAGTCCAAATATTGTGGCAACCTTCCCCGTAAACAGCGTTAGGGTGATAGTTAAGATATTCTTTAATTCTCTTTCTATCAACTTCTTTAATTTGTTTAACAGCGTCAAGGTCGATACCGTTTTCGTCGTAAATATAACCGTTAGAATCGCTCATTGCAACGACTTTCGCACCAAGTGTAGTAGCCTTTTCACATGCGTAAATGGCAACGTTACCAGAACCAGAAACTACAACCGTTTGACCTTTAAACGATTTGCCGTTAGCCTTTAACATTTCTTCAGTAAAATAGCAAAGACCAAAGCCAGTTGCTTGTTTTCTTGCAAGCGAGCCACCGTATTGTAAACCTTTACCAGTTAACACGCCGGTAAATTCGTTTTGAATACGTTTATATTGACCGAACATATAACCAACTTCTCTTGCGCCAACGCCGATATCACCTGCAGGAACGTCGGTATCGTTACCGATATAACGGAAAAGTTCAGTCATAAAACTTTGACAAAATCTCATAATTTCGTTGTCGGATTTACCTTTAGGGTCAAAGTCCGAACCACCTTTACCACCACCCATAGGAAGTGTAGTTAAACTGTTTTTAAAAGTTTGTTCAAAACCAAGGAATTTAATAATACTTAAATTTACCGACGGATGGAATCTAATACCACCTTTGTATGGACCGATAGCACTATTAAATTGTACTCTAAAGCCCCTGTTTACGTGAGTAACGCCGTTATCGTCAACCCAAGGAACTCTAAACATAATTTGTCTTTCAGGTTCAACAAGTCTTTCAATAACGCCAGCGTCGATTAAATCTTGCCTTTTTTCAAGAACAGGTTGAAGTGAAACGAAAACTTCAGTAACTGCTTGAATAAATTCAGGTTCGTTAGCGTTTCTTTTTTCAATTCTTTGTAAAAGGTCAACTAAATATGGATGTGTTAATTTCATAATAATACCTCTAAAATTTTTATAGAAACATTATATATCAATTTTTTTAAAAAATCAATTATTTGTAAAAATAAATATTTAATATTTGCTTTAAATTTACTATTTATTGTGTTAAAATAAAGTAAAGGAGCAAAAATGAAAAGAATAATTGCAATAGGTGGTGGCAGTTTAAAAGAAAAAACCACTATCGAAATTGATAAATATATAGCCACTTTGGCAAAAGAGCGTGCTAACGGTAAAAGGGCGTACGGTTTATTTATAGGCACGGCATCGCACGATTTTATGCCAGCCTTTAACTCGTTTAGGAAAACTTACACTTCGCTTTTCGATATAAAAGCCGACGTCGTTTTAACAATAAACACTCAAATGGACGAAGAAAAAATTAATGAAAAATTTTTAAAAGCCGATTTTATATACGTAGGTGGTGGTGACACCTTATTTATGCTTGATAGGTGGCAAAAAGACGGATTATTGAATAAAATAATAGACGCCTACGATAGGGGGGTAATAATTGCAGGCCGTTCGGCAGGCGCAGTTTGTTGGTTTGAAACGATGTACACCGATAGCGAAACGGTTAATAAATCGGGTGACTACTCAATTTGTAAAGGTTTAGGCGTATTAAAAGGCGTATGCTCGCCACATTACAATATTCGCAAAAATGATTTACAAAAGGCGATTATTGACAATAATATAGATAAAGTTTACGCCATTGAAGACGATAGCGCGTTAGAATTTGTCGACGGCAAGCTTATAAAAAGCATTTCGTCTGGTGGCAATAGTTACATAGTAACTAATAATGGGGAATTAGTAGAACAATTAATTTAGGTGCATTATGAGAATGTTTGATATTATAAAGAAAAAAAGGGACGGTTTTAAACTTTCAACCGAAGAGATAAATTTCTTTATACAAGGCTACGTCAAAGGCGAAATTTTAGATTACCAAGCGTCTGCTTTACTAATGGCAATTTATTTTAAAGGTATGACTAATCAAGAAACCGTTGACTTAACCCTTGCTATTCGTGATAGTGGTAAAAAACTTTCTTTTGACGGAATAAACGGTGTGCGCGTAGACAAACACTCGACGGGTGGCGTAGGTGATAAAACAAGTTTAATCGTTGCGCCTATCGTGGCGTCGCTTGGCGTAAAAGTCGCTAAAATGAGTGGGCGTGGACTTGGCCATACGGGTGGAACGATTGATAAACTTGAGTCAATTAAAAATTTTAACGTAAATTTAGACCAAAAAACGTTTAAAGAAATAGTAAACGAAGTTGGCGTTGCAATAATCTCGCAAACTAACGATTTAGCGCCAGCCGATAAAAAACTTTACGCTTTAAGGGACGTTACTGCAACTATAGATAATATATCACTCATCGCATCAAGTATAATGAGTAAAAAACTTTGCGCTGACGACGATTGTATCGTTTTAGACGTAAAATGTGGTAGTGGCGCGTTTTGTAAAACGGTAGAAGAAAGTACCCACTTAGCAAGTCTAATGGTAGATATAGGTAAAAAAGCAGGCAAAAAAACAATGGCTTTAATTACCGATATGGATAAACCGTTAGGTAAAGCTATCGGTAACTTTTTAGAAGTTAAAGAGGCTATAAAAGTTTTAAAAGGTGAATACGTTGAGGATTTAACTGAAATATGTGTTGAATTATCTTCGTATATGTTATATTTAGCAGGGCATGGTAGTTTAGAAGAATGTAAAAATAGTGTTTTAGAAGTTTTGAAAAACTATAAGGCGTATAACGTCTTTTTGCAAATGGTTAAAGCACAAGGTGGCGACGCAACTTGCTTAGACGAAGAAAATAAGGCAAAATACACTTTTAGTGTAAAATCAGTAAAGCAAGGCTATATAAATAAAGTCGATACAGAAAGTTACGGTTTAGCAAGTTTGTATTTAGGCGCAGGCCGTAACAAAAAAGACGATATAATCGACTATACGGCAGGCATTGTTTTAAATAAAAAAGTCGGTGATTACGTAAAGGAAGGGGAAGAAATTGCAGTTTTATATGCAAACGACCAAAGTTTATTTGAAAAGGCAAAGCAAACAATATTAAATGCAACTATAATAAGTAAAGAAAAACCTTTAAAATTACCATTAGTTTTAAAAATTGTAGAATAGGTGAAAATATGGATATTAAAAAAATATTAAGTTCGTGCGACCATACGCTACTTAGTCAAACTGCAACCGAAAATCAAATAAAAAATCTTTTAGACGACGCCGTTGAATATAGCGTAGCGTCGGCGTGTATACCACCTTGCTACGTTAAAATGGCAAAAGACTACGTTAAAGACAAATTGAAAATTTGTACCGTAATAGGCTTTCCTAACGGCAACGCTACGACTGAAGTTAAATTGTTTGAAACTAAAAACGCTTTAGATAACGGCGCTGATGAGATTGATATGGTAATAAATATCGGCAAGTTAAAAGACAAAGATTACGATTACGTTTACAATGAAATTAAAAACATAAAACATTTATGTAAAGATAAAATTTTAAAAGTAATAATTGAAACGTGCTTATTAACGGAAGAAGAAAAAATTAAAACGTGTGAAATTATTACCAAAGCAAAAGCCGACTATATAAAAACTTCAACGGGTTTTTCTACAAGTGGCGCAACGTTTGAAGATATAATTTTGTTTAAAAAGCACGTTGGCGAAGAAGTTAAAATTAAGGCGGCAGGTGGAATTTCTACTTTAAACGACGCTAAAAAATTCTTATCACTTGGCGCAAGTAGGTTAGGAACAAGTAGAATTATTAAATTAGTAAAAGAAATAAAGGGGGAATAAAAATGTCAATACCAACTCCACATATAACTGCAAAAAAAGGTGATTTTGCCGATACGGTTTTAATGCCGGGCGACCCATTGAGAGCAAAATTTATTGCTGAAAATTTTTTAGAAGATGCAGTTTTAGTAAATAACGTAAGGGGAATAAACGGTTATACGGGCTATTACAAAGGTAAAAAGGTTTCAGTAATGGCGTCTGGTATGGGGCAACCGTCAATGTCGATATATTCGTACGAACTTTTTAATTTTTACGACGTAAAAACTATTATTAGAATAGGCTCTTGTGGAGCGTTAATCGACGACTTAAAAGTTAGGGATATCGTAATCGCTATGGGTGCTTGCACAAACAGTAATTATGCAAGTCAATATGAACTGCCAGGCACTTTCTCGGCAATTGCCGATTTTGAACTTATTAAAAACGCAGTAGAAATTTGTAAACGTGATAACGTTAAGTATAAAGTAGGTAATATACTTTCGTCGGACAATTTTTACGATGACTCAAATTCTACTTTAAAATGGGCAAAAATGGGCGTTTTAGGTGTCGAAATGGAATCTTACGCTTTATATTGTAACGCTTTAAGGGCAAATAAAAAAGCGCTTTGCATTTGTACGGTAAGTGACAGTTTAGTTGACCCAAGTCAAATGACAAGTGCAGAAGAAAGGCAAAATTCATTTACAAAAATGATGGAAATTGCGCTTGAACTTGCGTAGGTAAATTATGTCAAAAAGGGTATTTTTAATAGTATTAGACAGTTTAGGAATAGGCGAATTGCCCGACGCTAATAAGTTTAACGACCAAGGCAGTAACACTTTAAAATCGTTAAGAAGTTCAAATGAGTTTAACACTCCAACGCTAAAAAGTTTAGGGCTTTTTAATATTGACGGCGTAGGTGGTGGCGTTGAAAATCCAAAGGGCAGTTTTGCAAAAAATATTGAAAAATCTAACGGCAAAGATACGACAATTGGACACTGGGAGATTGCAGGTATAATATCAAATACGGCATTACCTACTTATCCAAACGGATTTCCAAGCCGTATAATTACTCGTTTTGAACAAGAAACGGGCAAAAAGGTTTTATGTAATAAAACCTATTCGGGAACTGAAGTTATTAAAGACTACGGCAAACAGCATATAGAAACTGGCGATTTAATCGTATACAC
>JAZRCS010000061.1:0-4202 GCA_045659885.1 Christensenellaceae bacterium | reverse complement strand
ATTTTTATAAGTGTAAGGTTTTTTTAATAATTTAATATTCATAGATTTTTTCTCCTTGACTAATCGTCACATTATTTTTAACCACTGTCTAACGACGATGGGGATGGTCGGGGCGTAACTGCTTACGCCCGAACCTTGGTTTAGTGGCTTGTCCTAAACCATATATAAACCCGTTTACGGCGTCATATCTCAATATATAATCTAGCTAGCAACTAATCGTTGTTAGTTGAAATCTTGTAGTTACCGTACTGTTATAGCACGGTAACATAACAAACGAGATGGCGATAGGTTTATTGCGTATCGATTACAATATGAAAGTAAAGCATCTTATTCAAAGGGTTGCCGTTATTAACCCAACGGCAAGGGTTGACTAAAAATAAGTCAAATGAAAGATTTTTTATAACAGTAAGCTCCTCAACCTACCTAAAAAAATAAAAAAAATGCAAAAATCTCTCTTTGCATTTAATATTACAATATACAAAAAGGCAAGCGTGTAATCATAACTTAAATGATTATTGACATTACGTATTTAATATGCTATTATAATACAGGGTAAAACCTGTATTTTTTAGTATAAAAGGATTAAAATGCAAGCAACGTATTTAATTAGTGAACTTTATATTAAAATTGAATATAATTTTGAATTTACTTACGAATATTTAAAAGATTATCAAGTTGAAAGCGATAAAGTTGATTTTTTAGTTAGCGTAAGTTTAGCTGAAGTTGAAAAGGCGTACAACGATAAAAAAGAAATTCCTATTCACCTTCACGAAACTATATGTATTTACGGTAAAATTTGCAGAAAAATTTTAACTTGCTACGACGGTTTGTTATTTCACGCGTCGGCAATATCGGTTGATGGTAACGGGTATATTTTTACTGCGCCAAGTGGGGTTGGTAAAAGTACTCACTCTGCATATTTAAGCAAGTTGCTTGGTGATAGATTTAAGTATATTAACGACGATAAGCCGTTACTTCGCTTTAATAAAAATGAAAATTGTTTTTACGTTTACGGCACTCCTTGGGACGGAAAGCACCGTCGCAGTCAAAACGTAAAAGCCCCTTTAAAAGCAGTTTGTTTTATAACTCGTGGTGATGCTCCGAAAATTATAAAAATCGACGTAATAAATGCAATTCCACTTTTATTAGAGCAAACGTTACGTTGGCACGACGACGAAAGTGCAGACTATTATTTAGAAATGTTAAACAAGTTATCTCAAAGCGTAGATTTTTACGCTATGAAATGTACTAATCATATAGATAGTGCAAAATTCAGTTATGAAAATATAATTAAAAATTACAAATAGGAATTAAACTATGAAAATTGCTAACGGTTTTAAACTTAAAATATTACAAGGTAAAGATGGCGAAAGCGAAAAGGGTGTAATCGTAACGGTAGGCGAGGCAACTAAAAAATTAAACGGAATTATCTCGTTAAACGAACAAGCAACGCTTATTTTTAAATGTATTGACAAAGGTTTTACTAAAGAGCAAATCGTTGAAGAAATGCTTAAAATTTACGACGCTAACGAAGAAATTATTAAAAGGGACGTAGAAGTTGCTATAAACAAGTTCAAAGAGATAGGAGCGATTGATGATTAACACCTCGATTGAAGAAATTTTAGATAACGTCGGCTATATTTGTGTTGAAACAAAAGGTACGAGCATGCAACCTTTATTAGTTTCTGGGCGAGATAAAGTATGTATTGAAAAGATAAAAACTAAGCCTAAAAAACACGACGTTATTTTATATAAACGTAGCGACGGCACGTATATTTTGCATAGGGTAAAAAAGGCGTACAAAAACACTTATACTATGTGGGGGGACAATCATAGCGCAGTTGAATACGGCGTTACAAACGAGCAGGTTTTAGGTATTTTAGTAGGTTATTACAAGTGCGAAAAATATATTGATATAAATAAATCTTTCAAATATAAATTATATAAATTATTTTGGTGCAACTGTGTACTCGTTCGTAAAGTAGTTTTTAAATTAAGAAAAATTTTTAAAAAATAATAATAAAAAATCCACGATTTAATCGTGGATTTTTTATTGTTTTAAAGATTAAAGTTTGTCGTTAAATAATAATTTTTTCTCTAATATAAGCATAGCAACGGTAACTGCAAGCGCAATAGCAAGTATTGATAATACGTTTGAAACTTTACGTGAAGAATTGTCTTTAATTACTGTAATTTCTTGGCTAATTAAGGTGTTTGGATTTTCAATTTCGTCTTTTAAATAACCTTGTAAAATATAACCTGTTGGCGTTAAATTATCATTATTAGAAATTAAAGCAATAGTCTTGTTGTTAAAGGTTATAGTTTTAAGTAGATAAACTTTATTATTTTTGCAAGCCGTACCAACTTCAATTTTTTCGTCGATAATCGCACGTGAGTAGGTGGCTGTATCGTTAGTAATATATTTTATTTCGCCGTTATTATCTTTAATAGTTATGTTGTTTTTAGCGTAATTTTCATTTGTAATTAAAGTAGCGTCGGCCTCAACTGAAGATTTTCTAACTAAAGCGTAAAAACTTGGTGAATATGAAATTAAATAATAATTTTCAAGTTCGCTAATAACTAAATAAATTTTAGTAGTGTTAGGGTTTGAAATTGCCTCGATATTTTTAAAATATTTATTATTCCCGTCTACTATAAAATCGTCAACCGAAACCTTAAACATTTTTGCCGTTTGGTTTACTTGAATAAATTTCAAATCGGTTGTGATTGATTTAAGTTCAACGTCGTTTGCCGAAATACTTTTTAAATGTTCAATTTGCAAGGTATTGTCGCTACTTTTTAATATGCACGCCTCACTTAAAGCATAAAAACAGTCGTTTTGATAGTTAAGTTCAAAGTCTTTGCAAGTTAAACCGTTAATTCTAACGTTAATTTCATAAGACGTTTCGTCAAACGTTTTATTAGTAAAATCGTATACGTATTTGTGAATACGATTATTGTCGTCAAGCACGTAAACGTTGCCGTTAAAGTCTGTTTTAGTATTTAATACGTTATAATCAATCGCAACGGGAAGTGTTTTCGAGCCGTTATAATATCTTATTAAATAAGAAGTGTTATTAATCGAATATATTAAATAATAGTTGCCAAAAACGTCAATAGTTGCGTCTACTAAAACACCTTCAATTTCGGTATTTTTAGTAACTTTGGTAGTTTTAATTGTTGGTGTGTCGTTTTCGGTAGTAGTATAAGTGATTTTGTTGATATTGATGTAGTCTTTAGCGTCAAACGCGTTGTATTTATCGGTATAATAAAACTCTTTACTTAAATAAAATAACGAAGATACGCTACTATTTTCAATTTCATAAAGTTTTTTAAGTGTAATAACTTGACCGTCAATTTGCTTATATAAACCTAAATAGTACTTAGTTTCGGTTAGAGTAGTGCTTTTATAGTTTATTAAAAGCATATCGTCGCTTGCTGTAAACGAAATTACTTCAAAACCTTCGTAATTATTGTAAAAAGCAGTTAAATCAATCTTTTTGTAAATTTTTTGGGTGTTATCAATAGAAGTTTTTACAATACGCTTTTTGTTTTCAAAAGTATTGTCAAGTGCGTAAATATAATTTTCAGATAAAACTAAATTTTCGGCGCTTGCAGTAAGACGATAATCGCAAGTTGATTCCGTAGTTATAGCAAAGGTTGTAAATTTATCGGTAGTAGGTGAAATTTCTTGTACGCAGTTTAATTTTTTATCAGCAACTAAAATAGAATTATCGGTAACGGTTATGCCCGTAGGGTCAACTACGTAACCAAGTGTTGTTTGATTTGAAACGTCAAAAATTTTAGTTATCGTGTTAGGAGTATTTTTTAAAATTTTATAAATTCCGTCCGACGCCGTAAAATAAATATAATCGCCGTACTCGGTTAAGTTAACTATTGTTTTATCTAAAGTCGTTACAGTTCTTTCTGTAAAAGTCGTGTCAATTAGGCGTAATTCTTTAGAGTTTACCGTGTAGTAAATATATCCGTTTGACGAAAGCATTACGTTCAACGGCTCAAAAGCATCTTTTATTTCGCTATGGTTAGATATAGACAAGTTACCGTTATCGTTAGTTAACGTATAAGAGTTAATCGTACTTGATAAAGTTGTAATAAGCGTAGTTCCGTTTACGGAAAAACTCGTACAAAAAACTTGTGTGTCTATCGGTGTTTGAGATAACGAAGAAAGGTTTAAATAATAA
>JAZRCS010000060.1:0-15517 GCA_045659885.1 Christensenellaceae bacterium | reverse complement strand
CAAAACAATTAAACATAAATTTTATTCCTCCAAATAAGCCGTAAAGTTGGCTATCACTAATATTTTATTTAATTTACTTATTTTTTGTTACTATACTTGTATTTTTTTTAAATTTGTATTATTATATAATAAACAAACACCATTTTGGGTTTGATTACATATTTTTATTTTTTTCTTACGGGTATCTTTTTAGAACTCGATTGGAGGTTATTATGGGGAATAAGAAATTTTCTGGCTCATATCGTATTGTTGGTATTGCGATATTAATTGCTGTAATAATAGTGTTGCAGTTATTAAGTGGGTTTTTTAAAGTTGGTTTAGTGTCGTTATCTTTCGTTTTAATTCCCATCGTTTTAGGTGGTGTTTTTTACGGTAAGGGTGTCGGCACTATTTTAGGTTTAGTATTTGGAGTTATATGTGCCGTTATGGGTATAGTTGGAATGGACGGTTTTACTCATATTTTGTTTATATATAGTCCTATTATCACTATTTTAATTTGCCTTGTAAAAGGTGCATTAGCAGGTTTTATGGGTGGTTTTGTTTTTGAAAAATTTGGCAAACAAAATGAAAAAAAAGGCATATTGATTTCATCTATCGTAACACCCGTTGTTAATACGGGGTTATTCTTAATCGGTTCAATTTTTTTATTAGACATTATTAGCGTTTACATCTTAGAAGGTGGTTCGCTCTTATACTTTTTTAGTTTTAGCATCGTCGTATGTAATTTTATACCAGAATTAATTATAAATATAGTTTGTGCTTCTGCTCTTTATAGGGTATTTAAGGCAGTTAAAAAAAGGTGATTCTATGATTTTATGTATCGATATAGGTAACACGAACATTAAATACGCAGTATTTAACGGTGATAATTTAAAGGCGTCTTATAGGGTGTCTTCTCGTCATACTCGTACTGCCGACGAATACGGCGCAACGCTTATAAACTTATTAGCAAGCAACGATATTTCAAGGCAAGATATTGACGGAATAATTTTATCTTCGGTAATTCCATCTTTAAACTACACAATCGTTCATATGTGCGAATACTTTTTTAACGTAACGCCTATTATCGTAGGCGCAGGGGTTAAAACGGGTATAAATATTAAAGCCGACTCTCCAAAAGAAGTGGGCGCTGATATTATTGCAAACTGCGTTTCGGCGTACAATAAATACGGCAAAGGCAAAAACTTAATAGTAATTGATTTTGGTACGGCAACTACTTTTGACGTTGTAACTAAAGACGGCGCTTTGATAGGTGTAGTAATAGCGCCGGGTATAAAAACTTCACTTCAAGGTTTAGTTTCTAATACAGCGCAATTACCTATGATAGACCTTGTTCCACCAAAAAGTATAATTTGTAAAAACACCCGTTCTTGTATGCAAGCAGGTATAATATATGGTTTTGCAGGTTTAGTTGAAAACATAGTTAAAAAAATTAAAGACGAACTTTGTGACCAAGATATTCAAGTTATTGCAACGGGTGGTATGGGCGAAGTAATTGCAAAAGAAGTTTCGTGCATAAATAAAACTGACAGAATGTTGACGCTTGAAGGTTTAAAAAGAATTTACGATATGAATAAGTAGGTAAAAATGTCAAAACAAGTAAAAATAGGCAACCTTTTTATAGGTGGAGACAACAAAATATTAATTCAATCAATGACTAACGTAAAAACTTCTAATATTGAAGAAACGGTTAGTCAAATACTCAAATTGCAAAATGCAGGTTGCGATATCGTTAGGGTTGCAGTAAGGGACGAATTTGATGCAATAAGCATCAAAAGTATAAAAGACAAGGTTAAAATTCCTATCGTAGCCGATATTCATTTTGATTACAAACTTGCTATAAAAAGTATTGAAAACGGTGCTGATAAAGTTAGAATAAACCCCGGCAATATCGGTAGTGAAGATAAAATTAAAATGGTTGCAGACTGCTTAAAAGAGTATAAAATTCCTGTAAGGGTAGGCTCTAACACGGGTAGTATAGAAAAGGAATTTTTATCTAAATACGGCAAAAACGAATTTTCGCTTGTTGAAAGCGCGTTAAAAAACGTATACGCCCTTGAAAAATACGGCGTTAGCGATATAGTAATTTCAACAAAGGCAAGTAGCGTACCGTTAACTGTAAAAGCGTATAGATATTTAAAATCTAAAACCGACTATCCGTTACATATCGGCGTAACCGAGGCAGGCACGCTTAATAGTGGAATTATTAAAAGCAGTATAGGTATAGGCTCGCTTTTATTAGACGGCATAGGCGATACTTTAAGGGTAAGTTTAACAGCCGACCCTGTTGAAGAAGTTTTAGTTGCTAAAAAAATACTAAAATATTCGGGGCTTTATAACGAAGGGGTAGAAGTAATATCTTGTCCAACTTGTGGAAGATGCGATTATGATTCTATTAGTTTAGCAAATCAAGTTGAACTTTTAACGGCAAATATTAAAAAACCTTTAAAGATAGCCGTTATGGGTTGCGTCGTAAACGGCCCGGGCGAGGCAAAGGATTGCGACCTTGGTATAGCAGGCTCGAAAGAATATTGCGTCATTTTTAAAAAGGGCGAAATTATAAAAAAAGTGGCGTTTGACAAAGCGCAAGAAGAATTTATTAGGATAATTAAAGAAATTGCAAACGAAAAGTGATATTTTATTAAAGAGTTTAACAAACTTAATAAAAATTCAAGGTGAATTAAGGATAAAATCGGTAGTATACGAAGAAAGCCAAGATACGGTGTATTTAAGTCTTATTTCTAACGTAACGGTTAGTGAAAAAGACAGGTTATTTATTCAAGAAGAATTTTCTAAAAATTTAAACGGTATAAGCGTCATAGTAAATATCGAAAAGGCAATTGCCGACGGTGATATAACTAAAAAAGCCTTGTTATCGTTTATAAACGATAAATTTTATACAATCGCGCATTTTATAACTTTAGAAGATTTAGAAACTATCGTAACTAAAAACGATATAAAGTATTCAATTAGCGTTGATAGTTCAATTTACGACTATCTTTTAAGGACTTCTTTTATAGAAAAGTGCGACGAATATTTAAAGAGTAATTTCGTTAATGAGTTTATAGGCGATATTCGTATAGTAACTAAAGAAATAGAAGTAGAAAAATACGAGCCTGAAACGATAAAGTCAAGTCAATTAGAAAGTTCAACTATTCGTTTTGTAAAAATGTGTAACGTTGAAAAGTTTTTAGACGATAAGCTTTACGACACGGCAGTCTATATTGAAGACGTGGAAAATTCAAAAGGCACGCTTACTTTATGTGGAAGAATTTTGCAAATTGAAGAAAAGGTAACTAAAAACGATAAACCGTTTTTCGTAATAACTTTCGACGATTATTCGGGTAAAATGACGGGTAGATTTTTTACAAACGATAAAGCAAAAGTTAAAAAACTTCAAAAGTTAGGCGAAAACAGCGTAGTTATAATGCGTTGTGAAAACGAAGAATTTAACGGCAATTTAAGTTTAAATATAAAAGGACTTCACCTATGTGAATTTCCTAAAAATTATACTCCAAAAGAAAAACCGTCTAAAAAAGCAGGGGCAGAATATAAACTTATAAAACCTAAACAAATAACCACCGTTTTGCAAAGCGATTTATTTTCTAAAGAGGTGGTATTGCCAGATAATTTTAAAAATACAGAATTTACGGTAGTAGATATTGAAACGACGGGCTTAGAACTTTTAAACGATAAAATAACCGAAATAGGCGCAGTTAAAATAGTAAATGGTAAAATCGTAAGCAGTTTTCAAACTTTAGTTAATCCACTTATGAAATTAACTCAAAAAAATATTGAACTAACGGGAATAACTGACGAAATGCTTTTAGACGCTCCTAAAATCGAAGAAGTTTATCACGACTTTTTCAAATATTTAGGCGACAGCGTTTTCGTTGCGCATAATGCCGACTTCGACTTTAAATTTTTAAAGCAAGCAGGCAAAGATAACGGATATATTCTTCAAAACAAAATTTTAGATACTTGTGCGTTATCGTGCAAAGTATTACCAAAATTAAAAAACCATAAATTAAACACCGTTTGCGAATATTTTAATATAGAATTTACTCATCATAGGGCGCTTGCTGACGCTTACGCTACTGCAGAAGCCTTAATTGAAATGGTAAAACTTGTAAAAAACTTTAATTTTTAAGTAAAAAATTGCAAAAAGCGTTTAACACGCTTGCAAAAGGGAATAAAATATGTTAATATAATCATAGATTATACAGGCTAGTATTTGAGGGTGTCTTTGCGACACTCTCAAATTGTTTTATAGGGGGTTTTATGAAGGCAAAATCAAACCAAAGTATTTTTGAGTTTTTAAAACCTTATGCCGACGATTTGAATTTAGAAATTGTTGAAGTTGAATTTAAGGTAAGTAAAAATCCAACGCTCACCGTTTACGTTGATAAAGAAGGTGGCGTTGACCTTGACACTTTAGAACTTTTTCACAACACTATCAACGCACCACTTGACGAGTTTGACCCGTACCCACAAGCGTACACGTTAAACGTTTCAAGCCCAGGCGTAGATAGGCCTTTTAAAACGGCAAGGGATTTTGAAAAGAATATAGGCAATATGGTTGAAGTAAAATTATTTGCTCCACTTGGTGGTAAAAAGTTTTACGAAGGCAAACTTGTTTCTTACGACGGAAACAACGTTGTAATTAACGTTTCAAACGTTCAATTGAAAATTGAACTTAATAAAATAGCGAAAATAAATCAAGCAATTATATTTGATTAAAATATACAAAAATAAGGAGATAAAATGATTAACAAAGACTTTTTTATGGCTTTGGACGAGCTTGCAGGTAAAGGAATGGACAAACAAGGTCTATTAGACACGTTAGAATCGGCGCTTGCGTCAGCGTACAAAAAATTAGGTGGCGACGCTTGTGATTGTAAAGTAAAGATTAATGAAGAAAAGTGTTCAATTAAATTCTACACGGTAAAAACTATCGTTGAAGAAGTCGTTGACCCTAATAAAGAAATTACTCTTGAAGAAGCAAAACAACACAAAAAATCATACAAAATGGGCGATGTTTTTGAAAAAGAATTCGTTCCTAAAGATTTTTCAAGAATTGCAGCGCAAACAGCAAAACAAGTCGTATTACAAAAGGTAAGGGAAGCCGAAAGGGCTAACTCTATTTTAGAGTTTGAAGAAAAAGAAAATGAAATTCAAGTAGCAATCGTAAGAAAGATTGAAAACGGCAACGTTTACGTTGAACTTGCAAGTGGCCAACTTGAAGGCGTTATGTTACCACAAGACCAAGTTCCAGGCGAAAAGTACGCGCTCAACGATAAAATTATCGTATATATTAAAAGGGTAAGAACGGTTGGTAAAAACACACAAATTATCGTTTCTCGTACTTCTCCAAACCTTGTAAAAAGATTTTTTGAAAACGAAGTTCCAGAAATTAAACAAGGTATCGTAGTAATTAAATCTGTTTCTCGTGAACCAGGTCAAAGAAGCAAGGTTGCTATTTATAGCGAAGATAAACAAATCGACGCAGTTGGCGCTTGCGTTGGTAACAAAGGCATGCGTGTTCGTGCCGTTACCGAACAATTAGGTGGCGAAAAAATTGATATTATCGAGTGGAGCGAAGACCCACTTGAATTTATCGCAAAAGCATTAGCGCCAGCAAAAGTTTTAAGCGTAACTATGATTGACGATAAGTCTGCAAGGGTAATCGTACCTGACGATAAACTTTCGTTAGCAATCGGTAGGGACGGTCAAAACGCTCGTTTAGCAGCACGCTTAACGGGTTGGAAAATTGACGTAAAAAGTCAATCTAAAGCATTAGCAGAATTTGGTGAAGTAGTTGAAGAACCTACTATTGAAGAACAAGAATAATTGAAATAGACCGAATAAATTTGGAGTGAATATGGTTGTAAAGAAAATACCTATAAGAACTTGTATTGCTTGCAAAACGGAAAGGGCTAAAAAAGAACTTATTCGTATCGTAAAGAATAAAGAAGGCGTGTTTAGCGTTGATAGACGTGGTAAAGCGTCTGGTAGGGGCGCTTACGTTTGCGATAGCGCAGTATGTATGAACAAAATAATAAAAAACAAATTGTTAAACCGTGCTTTTTCTATGGAAATTTCAAGTGAAGTGTACGACGCTATTAGGGGTGAGTTTTTTGGAGAAGAGTAAAGTTTTAACCTTTATCGGTTTTTCGTTAAGGGCAAAAAAATTAAGGTGTGGCGTAAATGCAATAAAAACTATTAAAAAAAGCGTAAAAGTTTTAATACTTTGCGCAACTGCATCTAACAACACTTTTGACGAAGTCGTAAAAATCGCAAAAAAATTAAATTCCACGCTAATTATAAGCGTTGACAATAAAGTTGAAGATATAGTGAATAAAGAGCATTGTAAACTTTTAGCAGTTGAAGATGAAAGTTTAGCAAACGCAATATTAGATAATCTTGACAGCCACTTTGTAAAGTATTCGGGAGGTTATGGAATAAATTATGGAAAAAAACAATAACAAACAACAACAAGCAATTTTATCCATTAGAGAAATTTTAAAAAATGATAAAAGTTTTGATATTTTAAGCGATTTAAAAGTATCGCTTAAAAGTGTCAACAAAAAAATTACAGATAAAAAACAAACCCTTGAAAAAGAAAGAAAGGAAAGGGAAAAACAAGTTGAAGCAGTTGTAGTTGAAACAAAAACAACGGTAGTGGAAACTCAACAAGAAACTGCTACTCAAGAAGTAAAAACGGTTAAAAAGACGGCTCAAAAGAAAGAAGATAAGATTGAAAAAGTAGTTGAACAAGTTGAAGTAGAACAAGTTAAGCAAACGCAACAAGTTGAAGAGCCTAAAAAGACAAGTGAAACTACCGACGCTCCCGTAATCCAAAAAACAGACAATCCAAATATCGTAATTATCAACGGTAAAAGGGTGTTTGTGCCAAATGCAAAACCTGTTCAAAAGGACACTTCTAAGGGTGGTGCAAGACCAGAAAAAAGAACTTTCGTTCCACAAAACAATAATCAAGGACAAAAAAGAAAGGAAAGTCAAGGTGATAGACCAGAAAGAAAGCAAGGTCAATTCAATCAACCAAGACAATCTGCTTTCACTCAAGCACCAACTACTTTCGTTCCAAAGGAAAGTAGCGTTCGTCCGTCTAAAAAGAAAAATAACGAAAAAAACAATTACGAAGATAAAAAAGTTATTAATAAAAAGTCTTTAATCAAAGGTCAAATGAGTATCGACGACTTTGACGAAAATAAGACGGGTTATAGAAAGGTTAGAAAAAAGGATAAAAATAAAGAAACTGCAGTTCAAACTATTAAAATTGAAAAAGCAGTTATTACTAAAGAAATCGTATCGATAAAAGAGTTAAGCGAACTTTTAGGTATTCAAGCAATTGAAATAACTAAAATCTTATTTAAAGAAGGCGTTATGAAAACTATTAACGATTCTATCGACTACGACACGGCAGGTTTTATTGCTGCAGGTTTAGGTATTGAACTTGAACTTAAACTTGACAAAACTGCCGAAGACGTTTTAACCGAAGGTTTTAGTGAAGAGCAAGAAGACGATGCAAAACTTATCAAACGTCCACCGGTTGTAACGGTTATGGGTCACGTTGACCACGGTAAAACTTCACTTTTAGACTATATTAGAAAAACAAGCGTTACAAGTGGCGAAGCAGGTGGTATTACTCAACACATAGGTGCTTACACGGTACAAGTTAATGGTGAACAAATTACCTTCCTTGACACGCCGGGACACGCTGCCTTTACTCAAATGAGAGCAAGGGGTGCAAAACTTACCGATATAGCAATTATCGTAGTTGCTTGCGACGACGGTATAATGCCACAAACTATTGAAGCAATTAACCACGCTAAATCTGCAGGCGTTACAATAATTATCGCCGCAAACAAGGTAGATAAACAAACTGCCGATATTGAAAGGGTTAAAAAAGGACTTGCCGACCAAGAAGTTTTAATCGAAGAATGGGGTGGCGACGTAGCCTTCGTTCCCGTTTCAGCAAAAACAGGTCAAGGTATCGACGACCTTTTAGAAACGATTATTCTTACTTCGGAAATGAAGGAATTAAAAGCAAATCCAGATAGAATGGCAAAAGGTGTAATCGTTGAAGCAAAATTAGATAAAGGTAAAGGCCCTATGGCAACCGTTTTAGTACAAACGGGTACGCTAAAGGTAGGCGATTATTTAGTTGCCGGTACTATTAGTGGTAAAGTAAGGGCTATGATAGACGATAAAGGTAGAAACGTGAAAAGCGCAGGTCCATCAATGCCGGTTTCTATTTTAGGTTTAGAATCTGTTCCAAACGCAGGCGATATGCTTTACGCCGTTGAAGAGGCAAAACTTTCTGTTTTAGTTGCAAACGAAAGAAAGAATAAAGAAAGGGAAAGTATGATTAGGGAACAACAAAAAGTTTCTCTTGACGACTTATTCTCAAAAATTTCTACGGGGGATTTAAAAACTTTAAATCTTATTGTTAAAGCAGACGTTCAAGGCTCGGTTGAAGCAGTAAAACACTCGCTTACCGAACTTTCTAACGACGAAGTACAAGTAAACGTTATTCACGCTGCCGTAGGCGCGATTTCGGAAACGGACGTAAGTCTTGCCGATTCTTCAAATTCAATTATAATAGGCTTTAACGTTCGTCCTGACCCTAAGGCAAGGGCACTTGCTGAGTCAAGCAAAATCGACGTTAAACTTTATAGAATTATTTACGAAGCAATCGAAGATATTAAACAAGCAATGAAAGGTATGCTTGCACCTAAATTTAAAGAAGTTTACAACGGTAAAGCCGAAGTTCGTGAAACTTTCAAAATTTCGGGCGTTGGTATGGTTGCAGGTTGTTACGTCGTTGACGGTAAAATCGTTCGTTCGGGCAAATTACGTATTTATAGAAACGATATAATGATTTGTGAAGGTAACGTTTTACAACTCAAGCGTTTTAAAGACGACGTTAAAGAAGTTCAAACTAACTATGAATGTGGTATATCTATTGAAAAATTCGACGATATTAAGGTTGGCGACTTTATCGAGTGTTATACTATAGAAGAACAAAAGGCTTAATATGAAATCAAGAAGAAATCAAAGGTTAGACAGCGAATTTAGAAAGGCTATCTACGATATAATTACGAATAAATTAATGCTTACCGAAGGGCTTTTTATGTTTACGATAACTGAAGTAGACATTTCGCCCGATATAAAAAACGCTAAAGTTTACGTAAGCATTTACGCCCAAAACGACGAAAAGAAAAAACAGGCTTTTGATAAAATTAAAAAAGCAAGTAACGAAATAAGAAAGTGTTTATCACAAGTTATGAGTACAAGAACTGTTCCTACTTTACGTTTTATTGAAGACGCGTCGTCGTCTTACGGCGAAAAAATTGATAGAATATTAAGTACGATTACTTACGGGGAAGATAATGAAGATAACTGAAATTGCTAATTTTTTAAAAAATGCAATAAAAAGTGGCGAAGTTAAATCGGTTTTAATTTTTAGCCACCATAGACCGGACGGCGATACGATAGGCGCAAGTACTGCCTTATCTTTAGCGCTTGACAGTTTAGGTGTTGAAAATAAAATCGTATGCGATTCGCTTGTTCCTAAAAAATACGATTTTGTAAAAGGCGTTGATAAATTCTTATTGCCACAAAATATAGAAAAAAAGCACGACCTTCATATTTCAGTCGATTGTTCGGTCGAAAGTATGTTTGGACAAGCCTATTCTCTTTATTCTTCAAATAAAAACACCGTAAATATCGACCATCACGTATCAAACTCAAATTACGCTAAATATAATCACTTAGAAATCACGGGTGCTTGTTGCGAAATATTATACAAATTTATTAAACTTTTAGAAGTTGAAATTACAAGCGATATTGCAAATTGCTTAGCACTTGGTATCGTTACCGATACGGGCAATTTTGGACACTCTAACGTAACTACTCAAACTATGCAAATTATTGCAAGTTTAGTTGAAAAGGGTGCAGATTTACACTTAATTACTGAAAAAATGTTCCGTACTCAAACAAAAGAAAGGGCTAAATTATACGCTTTAGCAATTTCTAATATGAGATATTATCTTGACGACAAATTGACCGTCTTAACAATATCTTTAAACGATTTAGCAAAAACGGGCGCAGAATCTTCAATGACCGAAGGTTTTATCGATTACGCCCTTTCCGTCGACACTGTTGAAGTTGCGATTTCTATCTTGCAAGTTAACGAAAAAACATATAAAATAAGTTTTAGAAGTAAAGGTAAGGTAAACGTAAACGAAATAGCGTCTATCTACGGTGGGGGTGGACATATCTTAGCAAGTGGCGCAGTAATGAACGGTTACTTAGAAGATATTATTGATAAACTTACTTATAACGTAAAACAAAGGTTATAAAATGAATGGATTTATAAATATTTTTAAGCCGAGTGGTATAACCTCGGCTTATGCTTTAACTAAAATTAAAAAGACTTTCAAAGGCGAAAAAATAGGGCACATGGGAACTTTAGACCCGTTGGCAAGTGGCGTTTTGCCCGTTGGAATAGGAAAGTGCAATAGACTTTTTAATTACTTGCTTGATAAAGAAAAGGTTTACGAGGCAGAATTTACCTTCGGTTTTGAAACGGACACTTTAGATAGTGACGGTAAAGTTATAAATCAAAGCAGTGTAGTTCCGTCTAAAGAAGAAATTTTAAAAGTTTTGCCTAAGTTAGTTGGTATAGTTTTACAAGTTCCACCAGCGTATAGCGCAAAAAACGTTGACGGAAAGCGTAGTTATCAACTCGCAAGGCAAGGGAAAGTAGTTGATTTACCACCTAAAAAAGTTGAAATTATGAATATTGAGTTAACTAAAGTCGTATCAAACGATACTTTTAGGTTTACAATTTATTGTAAAGGTGGCACTTATATTCGTTCAATTTGCCGTGATATGGCGTACGCGCTTAACACTTTTGCTACTATGACTAAACTTTCAAGAGTGCAAAGTGGTTGTTTTAGTATTGAAAACTCTATTAAATTAGAAGATTTAGACGGCTTTGATTATGAAAAACACCTAATTAAGCCTCAAGACGTAGTGAATTTTGAAAGCATTAGTTTAAACGAAAAAGATGCTTTAGAATTAAATTTTGGTAGACAAGTTTTATTAGATAAAAAAGACGGACTATATAAAATTTTTGATAAAGACGAATTTGTAGGCGTTGGTGAAATTAATAATAAATCTTTAAAGATTAAGGCTTATATAAAAGATTGATATGGAAATTTTAAATTACGGAGAAATTAATAAAAACGATAATATCGTAATTGCTCTTGGCTATTTTGACAGTATTCATAAAGGGCACAAACAACTTTTAAACACTGCAAAAAAGTTGGCGTTAAAGCACAATTTAACTGCTACGTCTTTGCTATTTACAGGCTCGTTTAAAGGCGAAAAAAACGTGTTCACTTTAGAGGAAAGGCTGTTAAAACTATACCTAAATGGTATAAAAAAAGTTGTTTTACAAGAGTTAAATAACGATTTTATGAAAAAAAGTCCAACGACTTTTATAAACGAATTACTTTCTTTTTACAATATTAAATATATCGTCGTAGGCGAAGATTTTACTTTTGGTTATAACGGCGAAGGCGACGTAAAATTACTTAAAGAAATTTGCCAAAAACAAGGCGTTAAAGTAAAAGTTATAAGCCTTAAAAAAGATGAAAACGGTAATAAAATCTCGTCAACCGTAATAAAAAAACACTTAGATTGTGGCGATATTTTAAGTGTAAACACTTTGCTTAGTGATAATTATTTTATTAAAGGTAAGGTTATAAGTGGTAAAAAATTAGGTAAAAGTCTTGGATTTCCAACTGCAAATATTAAATTAAGTAGTGAAAAATACCTATTAAAACAAGGCGTTTATTACACTTTTACGATAATTGACGGAAAATTATTCGACGCAATTACTAACGTAGGTGTACAGCCTACTTTTGACGGTGAAGAGTATATCGTTGAAACTTATATTAACGGCTTTGACGGCGATTTATATTCAAAAATACTCACGGTATATTTTATCGAGCGTATTAGAGATATAGTAAAATTTGACGATATTGATGATTTAAAAGAACAATTACAAAAAGATAAAAGGTGGTTAAAATGATAAAATTTGGACCAAGTGGAAACAGTTTAGCCTTTTCGTTAGCAGGCTTAACCGATACCGAAAAATCAGCCGTTTGGGTTAAAGAAATGGGGCTTGACGCGTTTGAATATTCTTTTGGTAGGGGAGTGAATTTATCAAGTCAAAAAGCCGAAAAAATTAGAAAAGCCTTTGAAGAAAACGTTGTAGAAATAAGCGTGCACGCACCGTATTTTATAAACTTTGCAAATACCGACGACGAGATGGTTGAAAAGTCTTATAAATACCTTTTAGACTCTTGCAAAATGGGTAAAATTATGGGCGCAAAAAGGGTAGTTTTTCACCCCTCGTCGCAAGGTAAATTAAGTAGAGAAGAAGCCGTAAATTTAACCTATAAACGACTTGAAATTTTAGCGCAAAAAATTATAGAAAACGGGTATGACGATATGATAATTTGTCCCGAAACTATGGGCAAATTTGCGCAAATAGGTACTACTAAAGAAATTGCCAAATTTTGTACTATAGCGCCGTTTTTCTATCCTTGCATAGACTTTGGACATGTAAATTGTAGAACGCTTGGTGGTTTAAAAACCGAAGAAGATTTTTTACGTGAACTTGATATTATTGAAGAAATTGCAGGCAGAGAAAAACTTGAAAATATGCACGTTCATTTTTCTAAAATTATGTACAGTCAAAAAGGCGAAGTTAAACACTTAACTTTTGAAGATACTTCTTTTGGTCCAGACCCCGAATTATTTATAAAAGCAATAATAAAAAAAAGTGCAAAACCTTACGTTATTAGTGAAAGTGCTGGTACGCAAGATATCGACGCATTGACTATGAAAAAAATGTATTTAAACTTAATAAAGTAAAATAAAAAATCCTTGCAAAACAAGGATTTTTTGTGTTTATTTACGATTTTTTAGCGTTTTTATACCACTTAAAACAATACCAAAAAATAACTGCAATTTGAAGTGGTATTCCTATAATGTAAAGTAACGAAATTTGATTTACTGCATTTTTTAAACATAAGTCTAAACTTAAAATGGTAGTCCAAACTAAGCCGGTAACCGAAATTAATTGACCTAATTTACTTTTATAAATTGAAGTAAAAACTATTAAAACGATAAAGTTTACGGGCAAAGCGATTATAAAAGAAAGCCATAAATTTTCAGCGCTTACAAAAATCATTTTTAATAAAACGAAAATTGCCGTCGCCACAAGCCACACTAAGCAAGACGATAATAAAGTTATAAAAAATGGCTTAAATTTTTTGTTTTTTACGACTTTTTTAGGTTGTGTATTACTTGCTAACAAATCGTCTAACGTAATATTGTAAAGACTTGCAATTTGTTTTAAAGTGTAAACGTCTGGCAAACACTCGCCCCTTTCCCATTTAGAAATAGCCTTGTCCGAGTAGTTTAATTTTTCAGCCAAATCAAGTTGAGTTAAATTATTAAGTTTTCTGTAAGCGATAAGGTTTTTGCTTACCGTTAAATTAAAATTTTCTTGTGATTGCATACATATATTATAACTTAATTTCAGTTAAAATCAAGCAAAATATAATTTAAGTGATAAAAAAATCAATAATTAAAAAATTTTTTGTCGAATTTGATTATTTAAGATATTTAATAACTTATAACCGTTGACTAAAAGTAAAAAATATGTTATTATTATAACATAAATAAAACGTGTCTAAATTTACTAACGGGGTAAAGATAAAGTGCTTTTTAAAAAATGTTTAGTTATTACCGATAGCGACGTTATATTTTATTATACTTCAGTTTGGTATGAAGACGGTTATTTAGTAGTTTTAGATAATCAAAAATTTATCTTTGCCGATAAAAGATATTTCGACGCTATTTCGCTTTCAAACAATTATACTAAAATTTTACTTGAAAAGGATAGCCAAATAATTGATTTTTTAAAAAGTAAAGGCGTTAGTAAAGTAGGCTTACTTTATAATTATAGTTTAATATCTTTAAGTGATAGTCTTTTGAAAAACGGTTTTACAATTTATAATTTTGATAGCGAATATTCGTCATTATCACAAATTAAAACCAAAAAAGAAATTGAACTTATTAAAAACAGTTGCAAGGTTTGTCAAAAATCTTTTTATCAAGCAATTAAGCATATAAAACAAGGCATAACGGAACTTGAACTTTCGGCGATTTTAGAATATTATTTTAAGAAAAACGGCGCAAGCAAAACTTCGTTTGATACGATAGTTGCTTTTGGTGAAGGTTCGGCAATTCCACACTATAAAACGTCAAACGTAGTTTTGAAGCCAAACACACCTATACTTATGGACTTTGGATGTATAGTTGACGGCTACGCGTCGGATATGACACGCTCGTTTTACTTTGGTACTCCGTCAAACGAATACACAAAGGTTTACGATATAGTTTTAAAAGCGCACGAAAACGCTGTAGAAAACATAACGACGGGCACTACTTGCAAAAGTGCCGACGCTTTTGCTCGTGATATTATTAGCAAAAGTGGCTACGGCGAATATTTTACGCACGGTTTAGGGCACGGCGTAGGCGTAAAAGTCCACGAAGAGCCAAGGCTTTCGTACAAAAGTCAAGGCGTGCTTGAAAACGGCAACGTTTTCACGATTGAACCAGGCGTTTACTTACAAGGCGCGTTTGGTATAAGAATTGAAGATACTTATTGTTTAATAGACGGTAAGTGCAAGTCGTTTATGAACGACGATAAAAAATTAACGACGCTTTAAGCGTAATATATTTAATTTAACAATTTTAAGGAGAAATTATTTTTATGGTATTAGCAGGCGATATTAGAAAAGGCGTTACGATTGAGTATGAAGGAAAAGTTTATACGGTTATAGACTTTTTACACGTAAAACCAGGTAAGGGTTCGGCATTTGTTAGAACTACTTTAAAAAACGTTATGGATGGTAAAGTTTTACAATTTACTTTCAACCCTACTGAAAAATTTGAAAATGCTATAATTGAAACTAAGAAAATGACTTACAGTTATTGCGACGGTGAACTTTATCACTTCTATGATGAAGATTTTGAAGAACATATTCTTGATTACGACCAAGTTGAAGAAGCGTTAAAATACGTTAAAGAAAACGACCCTGTTACGGTTAAATTCTATAAAGGCAAAGCCTTCTCGGTAGATTGTGAAAACTTCGTAGAATTACTTGTAACCGAAGCAGAACCAAGCGTTGCTGGTAACACGGCTACTAACGCAACTAAAATCGTTAAACTTGAAACGGGTATTAGTATGCAAGTTCCTATGTTTGTAAACGAAGGCGACGTTATTCGTGTTGACACTCGTTCAGGCGAATATATGGAAAGAGTTAAAAAGTAAAAATTTTAGCCCAACGACTTTAGTTGGGCTTTTTTAAATTATGGTAGTATTAGTTACGGGTGGAACGCGTGG
>JAZRCS010000059.1:0-2752 GCA_045659885.1 Christensenellaceae bacterium | reverse complement strand
TAGTTACATAAGAATTGATTTTTTTAAAAATCACAACTGTATAAAACAGTTAATAGGTAGAAATACGAAAAAGGAATTAGAAATTTTTAATAAGAATTTTTTACTTGCAACGCAAGTTAAAGATTATGATTATTACGAAATATTAGTTGTATAGTCAAGTTAAAGGTAAATATGCGACACAGTAAAAATTACAAGAGTAGAAAATATAAGCCGTTAAATGAGTTTAGGCAAAATCATAGTCCATCTGCAAGGGGTCATTATGATTATGTTTTCGGTGAAACTGATAATTATTATAAGTCGATTGGACTAACAACTAATGAAAATGATAAATGTAGGAAATATGAATTAATAGAAAATCCTAATCCTTTATCTAATGAAACGTCTTATTTAAGATTAAAAACAAGAAGTACTCATAAAAAATATATGCCTAAAATAGAGTATGGCTGGAAATTTAACAAAAAAGACATGCCGGTTGTTAGACACGTTATAAAAACTTATAATAAAAGTCTAAATAAAAAACCTAAAAACTGGTATGTTAATAAGAAAAAATGGAATAAAAAAAGATGAACTCGATAGGTGCATTATCAGTGTAATGCCCGCACGTAAAGTGAAACACTTTTGTTCATCAAAATTATAATATCAAAGTTTTTAAAATAAGTCAACTAAATTTTAATAAATAAAAATTAATAGTCGTGTTGACTTTAAACGCAAGGATAAAAAATATAAAAACAAAACGTAAATATTATGACGATTTTTCAGCTATGACAGAAAAATTAAAAACTAAAGTAATTAAATATTTGTATGAAAAATCTTTAAACAATAAAGGTAAACCTGCAAAAAACACTCGTCAAAAAGTGTATTTAATTAAAAAATAGTAGTCGAGGTATAAAATGGCAAAATTAGATTTTAACAAAGGTAAACGCTGGGGTTTTGCAATATTTAGAAAGAACGTTGAATTATACGGTAAAGTAGGTGTTGCAAAATCTGATAAAGCAAGTATGACTTGCGATAAAATTATAAAAACAAAAAAGCGAAAAGGTAAAAATTTAACAAAATCACAATTAGACTTTTATAAAGGCGCTGTTAGTGGTTTTTTAGAATTTTATAATAAGAAAATTACTGGTTTTTAAAGACCAAAAAACGTTTCTAGTATAGCCGACGATTTTGATTATACGGACACTGGAAGAATTAAAGGTTCTTACTTAGACGGAAAATTTGAACCTGATTAAATTTTAGTTTTATAAGTCGTTTATAAAATCATTACGTTTTAAAAACCTTCTTTTGGCTTTAAGCGTTTGCAAATTCAATTGCTTATTAAAAGCATTTCTTCCGTTCACGTAGTGTCCGTTTTTCTTTGCATTATTTATAAATAAACCAACACTATTAAATGCTTTTTGTTTAGCGTGCTTTTTATCTAACGAATAAGCATATTCGTTGACGGAACGTAAAACGGCTTTGCTAATTGCTTTTAGTAAAGACATAATGCTATACCTCCTTTTTGTAATGTTAGTGGTATTTCTATTATATCAAGTGTGTAGCATTATGTAAAACAAATTTAAACTTGCAAACCTTACTAAATTTTAGTTTTATAAAAAAAATAATCGTCCTAAAAGGACGGTAAAGGAATTATATATGTTTGAACATGGTAAAACGAAAAAAATATATTATTCTGTGCGAGAGAAAATTAACTATTTTAAAGGAATATTAAGTGGTAAAGGTTTAAAACCTGGTCAAAGATTGCCAGCATATAAAAAGGCTTATGCAGAACATAGATTGTCAGTTTTGCAAGGCTCTATTAAAAATTCTTATAATGAACCTGACATTATTGTTACAAATGATAAGTATTTTGGAAATAAAATTTCTAAACCACGTGGTTGTATTGTTATTGATGAAGATAATAAAGATAGAATATTAGTTTCACCTTTGGAAAAACGAACTACAAAAACTATTATTTTAGATAATGATATTTCTCGGCAAGTTGGGAATAAAAAAGTTTGGATAAGTAAAAGTGAAATTTACGAAAAAAAATATGTTGAAAATTTATCGAGTTTAACTAATAATGATAAAACAAAAATTAAACAAATTTTAAGAAAAAAATAACAGCAGTTTATTAGACTGCTGTTGTGCGAACTCAATGTCGCTCACCATCGCTGATTTAAGCGATTACTTCATAGTCTTCCTGGCACTTGTAAAGTTACGGAATTGACTAACTTATATGAAAATAATATCAAAGTTTTTAAAATAAGTCAACTAAATTTTAATAAATAAAAAATTTATAGTCACGTGGACTTTAAACATAAGGAAAAAATATGGCAAACAAAGAACTTAAACAACACAAGAAAGGTGATAAAATCAAGTGGATTATTACCACTGTATTAATTTCGATTTTATCTATCGGACTGATAGCAGTCGGCGTAAAGGTGTCTAACAATGATACGACAAAGACTTTACAAAACAACTTATTTACGTTTGAAATAGGTGCTATTGACGAAAGTGGCGCATATTTAAAAGATACGTCAAGCGCAGTTATGAAAGACTTTGTAACGACTGACGGTTTACAAATTGAACTTAAAGAAGACGCTAACGTTACGTATACTCTTCACTTCTATAACGAAGATAAAGAATATATTTCTTCTTCAAGTGAATTAACTGACAATTTTGACGGTTCTATCGAAAACGCTATGCCTGAAGGCGCAGAATTTGTAAAAATCGAAGTTACACCACTTAACGACGCTGAAGTAAGTTTATTTGA
>JAZRCS010000058.1:0-9187 GCA_045659885.1 Christensenellaceae bacterium | reverse complement strand
ATAGGAACAGCCATCATATTTGCCATATTAACAGCCTTTTCAACTATCATTTTAACTAAGTCTTGTGGCGTTGCTACAACGATTATTCCGTCTAATGGAATACTTTGATATACGGTAAGTGGAACGTCGCCCGTGCCTGGTGGCATATCTATAAACATTACGTCGTTTTCACCCCATAAAACGTCGGTATAAAATTGCTTTACTACCCCACTTACTACCGGACCACGCCATACAACGGGCATTGTTTCTTGTTCTAAAAGTAAATTTATACTCATTACTTTTATGCCCTTTTTTGTAACTACGGGGAATAAACCTTCTTCACTACCTTGCGCTTTGTCGCTTTCTGTAAAGCCAAAGGCTTTTGGTATTGACGGGCCTAAAATATCTGCGTCCATTATAGAAGTTTTGTACCCTTTATTATTACTTGCAACTGCTAAAAGCGAAGTAACAAGCGATTTGCCTACGCCACCTTTTCCACTAACTACGCCTATTATTTTTTTAATTTTGGTAGTTGGCTTTGGAGTTTCTAAAAAATTTTGCCTATCTTTACAACCTGAATCTTTACAAGTTGAACAATTATGAGAACAGCCCATTTTTACCCACCTTTTTTAGAGTTTGTAAATATTATATCACAAATATCAAAAAAATAAATACGATTTAAAAAAATAAAAATATTTCTTTTTTAATATTAAAGTTGATAAATCTTTTTCAATATGGTATCATATAAGTATTGTTTGTATTACTTTTACTTTTTAGGATGAATTTTTATGAAATTAGGTTTTGATAGCGAAAAATATTTAAAATTACAATCTAAAAAAATTGACGAACGCATTAAAGAGTTCGGTGGCAAACTTTATTTAGAGGTTGGTGGCAAACTTTTTGACGATTTCCACGCGTCAAGGGTATTGCCTGGTTTTGCTCCCGACAATAAAATTAAAATGCTTTACGAATTAAAAGATAAAGCCGAAATTATTATCGTTATCAACTCAATTGATATTCAAAAAAATAAAGTAAGGGCTGACCTTGGCATTACTTACGACCTTGACGTTATTAGGTTAATAGGAATTTTACAAAGTAACGGTCTTTTAGTTGGCAGTATAGTGTTATCTAAGTTCGACGATAGTAACGAACCTGCTTGCGCCTTCCAAAAACGTCTTGAAAAAATGAATCTTAAAGTTTATCGTCATTATCCTATTAAAGGCTATCCAACAAACGTTCCGTTCGTTGTTAGCGACGAGGGTTTTGGTAAAAACGATTATATTGAAACGACTAAAAATTTAGTTGTTGTAACTGCTCCTGGTCCTGGCAGTGGTAAAATGGCAACTTGCTTATCTCAACTTTATCACGACTATAAAAAAGGAGTTAAGGCCGGTTACGCTAAATACGAAACTTTCCCTATTTGGAATTTACCTTTAATGCACCCTGTAAACGTTGCGTATGAGGCTGCAACTGCCGACCTTAACGACGTTAATATGATTGACCCTTGGCATTTACAAGCATACGGCGAAACGAGCGTAAATTATAACAGAGACGTTGAAGTTTTCCCTGTATTAAACAACTTGTTTGAAAAACTTATGGGAACTTCGCCTTATAAATCTCCAACAGACATGGGCGTTAATACGGTTGCAAGTGCAATTTGTGACGACGAAGTTTGCAAAAAAGCATCAAAACAAGAAATTATTAGACGTTATTTCAAAGCCCTTGAAAACGAAAGAAGAAATAACCTTGACAGCAACGAGTCGGACAAAATTTTCCTTTTAATGAACAGTTTAGGAATTTCGGTTGACGATAGAAAAGTTTACGTTGCTTGTCAACAAAAGCAAGATTTAACGGGTGTGCCTTGCTGTGCTATTCAACTTGCCGACGGCACTATTATTACGGGCAAAACGACTGCGCTTTTTGAAAGTCAAAGCGCTATGCTTATAAACGCTTTAAAATACTTGGCAAATATTCCCGACGAAGAAAAATTGCTTTTACCTGAAAGAATAGTTCCTATAACCGAACTTAAAGTAAACTATCTTGAAAGCAAAACTCCAAGACTTCATATCGACGAAATGCTTATTGCTTTATCTTCAAGTACGGTGGCTAATAAAAATGCCGAACTTGCTATTAAACAATTACCAAAACTTAAAAACGCCGAAGTACACTCGTCAATAGTTTTACCACATATTGATAATAAACTTTTAAGAAAACTTGGCGTAAACTTAACAAGTAGCCCTGTTTATGAAGACAAAATTACATTTTAAAACTTAATTTTAGTTAAAAAAACGATGTTTTTGCGTCGTTTTTTTTAATTTTTTTAAGTATTTACAAAAAAATACTGTTAAACGCGCCGTGTTAAATTGACTTTTTCGCTAATTTTTTATATAATTTTATTGTATGGCGTTTTAACTAAACGCTAAAAGTTATTAAACAAATAAAAAACAATATTATAAATAGGAGTTTAAGTAAATGAAATTTTATTTACAAGACAAAGACAAGGTTTTACAGAGCCTTAACACGTCTAAAGACGGTCTTAACGACGTTGAAGCAAACGCCCGTCTTGAGAAAAACGGTAAAAATAAACTTGCCGAAGGTAAAAAGGTAACTGCGCTTGAAAGATTTTTATCTCAACTTGCAAATCCTATGATTATCGTTTTATTAGTTGCTGCTGCAATTAACTTAGTAACGGTTATCATTGAAAGGGCTAAAGGTGGTAACGAATCTTTTGCAGAATTCTTTATTATCGTTGGCGTTGTTTTATTAAACGCAATTTTAGGTGTTGTGCAAGAAGGCAAAGCCGAGCAAGCCGTTGAGGCTTTAAAAGAAATGACGGCGTCAACTTGTAAAGTTCTTCGTGACGGCAAATTAGTTGCTATTAAGAACGAAGATATCGTAGTTGGCGATATAGTTATTTTAGAAGCAGGCGACGCTGTTCCAGCAGACCTTCGTATTTTAGAGTGCGCGTCACTTAAAAGTGAAGAATCGGCACTTACAGGTGAAAGCGTTCCCGTAACTAAAACGAGTGACACGCTTGAACTTGGCTCACAAAAAGATATTCCACTTGGCGATAGAAAAAACATGCTCTTTATGGGTTGTAGCGTTGTTTATGGTCGTGCCGTTGCAGTAGTTACTGCCGTTGGTATGGATACCGAAATGGGTAAAATTGCTAACGTTTTAACTCAAACTGCTAACGAAACTACGCCACTTCAAAAGAAACTTAACTCTTTATCGCAAATTTTAAGTTTCCTTGTTTTAGGTATTTGCGTATTTATTTTCGCATTTAAGATTATTCTTAATATAAATATAGGTATTGACGCTGAATTGATATTAGACAGTTTCATTTCTGCCGTATCACTTGCCGTTGCCGCTATTCCTGAAGGTTTGGCTACCGTTGTAACTATCGTGTTATCAATGGGCATGACTAAAATGGCTAAAAACAGAGCCGTTGTTAAAAGACTTACTGCCGTTGAAACTTTAGGTTGCACACAAATTATTTGCTCGGACAAAACGGGTACTTTAACACAAAACAAAATGACGGTTGTTAAAACTTACACAAGCGACGAAAAACTTTTAGCAACTTCAATGACACTTTGTTGCGACGCTGTTTTAGATAAAGACACTTTATCTGCAAAAGGCGAACCAACTGAATGCGCGCTTGTTAACTACGCTTATAAAGAAGGCGTTAACAAAAACGATGCTGAAAAGTCTTATCCAAGAGTTAGCGAAGCACCGTTTGATAGTATGAGAAAGATGATGTCTACACTTCACAATGTTGACGGAAAAGTTGTTCAATACACCAAAGGCGCTCCCGACGAAATTTTAAAACGTTGTAAATATATTATTAAAGATGGCAAAACGGTTGAATTAACCGAAGAAATTAGACAAGAAATTTTATCTGCAAACAAAGAAATGGCAGATAGCGCTTTAAGAGTTTTAGCATCTTGTCAAAAAATTTACGACGTTTGCCCTACTTTTGAAGAGCCAAGCGAAATTGAAAATGAACTTGTGTTTATCGGTTTAACGGGTATGATTGACCCTGTTCGTCCTGAAGTTAAAGACGCCGTTAGTCAATGTAAATTAGCCGGCATTAGAACAGTTATGATTACGGGCGACCATAAAGATACTGCTATTGCTATCGCAAAAGAACTTGGCATTATTGAAGACGCATCACAAGCAATGACGGGCGCCGAAATCGACGAATACGACGACCAAGCGTTTAGTGAAAAACTTAAAACCGTTTCGGTATTTGCGCGCGTTCAACCTGAGCATAAAGTTAGAATAGTTAAATGCTTTAAAGCAATGAACTATATTACTGCAATGACTGGCGACGGCGTAAACGACGCTCCAAGTATTAAAAGCGCAGATATCGGTGTTGGTATGGGCATTACGGGTACTGACGTTACAAAATCTGCTGCCGATATGGTTTTACAAGACGACAACTTTGCTACAATCGTTGACGCAGTTGGCGAAGGTAGAAAGATTTACGAAAATATTAGAAAGTCAATTCAATTCTTATTATCAAGTAACCTTGCAGAAGTAGTTTCAATGTTTATTGCAACTATTATGGGCTTTACACTTTTAAAACCTATGCACTTGCTTTGGATTAACTTAATTACCGATACTTTCCCTGCATTAGCACTTGGTATGGAAGACGGTGAAGACGATTTAATGCTTAAAAAACCAAGAAAGCCTGGCGAAAGTATTTTTGCTGGCGGCATAGGTATTAACGTAATTGTTCAAGGCGTTTACGTTGGTTTATTGACGTTATTTGCTTTCATTTTAGGACATTGTTTTGAAGTTTACTCAACAACAGGCGTTTGGAAATGGGAATTTACTTTTGAAGGTGGCTTTAGCAAAGACGGTATGACAATGGCTTTCTTGACGCTTTCAATGACGGAAATGTTCCACTCGTTCAACACAAGGTCAATTAACCGTTCAGTATTCTCAATGAAAAAGCAAAACTGGTTCTTATGGGGCGCGTTTATTGCATCACTTATATTAACAACTGCTGTTATTTATGTTCCAGGCATCAATACAATGTTTGAATTTGCGCCTATCTCTCCTGCTGAATACTTTATCGCAATGGGGCTTTCAATAACGATTATTCCGTTTACTGAAATTTCAAAACTTATTATGTACGGAAAACGAAATAAATTAGATAAAATTAAATCGTTATAATTAACAATACAAAACACGGTAGCCAAACGGCTACCGTGTTTTTATATATCGTTAATATTAATTATTTTTTTGTTTTTTTTAACTGCATAAGCGTATGCTATTTGCGTACCGCTTTGCGTTTTTGTTTTATAGTTTTCACTATAAAAAAACAAACAAAAATCGCTACTATCAATCATAGTTTGATTTCGTTTTATGTAGCTATATTTGTTAGTTGTTAAATTTTTACTAAAAAAGTAACTATCCTCGTAAAGTCGTAACAGATAGGATTTATAGTCACTGTTGATAACAGGATATTCTGCCCTAACGTAAACCCTTTTTAAGTTTGAATAACTATTCATTAAACTAGATAAAACTTCGTAACAAAAATCAACAAAAGTACTCTTGCTACCAAACAAAAACGTCGTTACGTTTTTGTTTTCAATTAAATTAATAAGAGTTGTTTTTAATTTAAATTCTAATTCTTTTGATTTCTCAAAATTTCTATGACCTATAATACAGCAAATTTTCATTGTTTTTTATAAAATTTTTAAATCTGCTTATATTATAATTAGGCGTTGCCTAATTGTCAAGCAATTATTAGGCAATACCTTATAATTGTATTATGGACAAAAGTTTAGATTTAATAATAAGTGAAAATTTAAAAAAAGAAATTGAGCAATCAGGTTTAAAGAAAAGTCAAATTGCTGACGCTATCGGGGTATCAAGAGCAACGGTTTCACAATACCTTTCGGGTAGAGCGCAACCAACCCTTGCAACTTTATCAAAGTTATGCACGGTTTTAGATTGTTCGGCTGACGATATCTTAAATATCAAACATCAATAGACAAAACTAAAAGACTAACGAAATTTTGAAATGCACCTCCAAAAGTTTGTCTAAACTTTTGGGTTCACATCAAAATTTCGTTAGTCTTTTTATTTATGTAAAATTTTAAATTTCGCCTGTTACTAATTGTTCTAAAGTTTGGCGTTTTACAGTTAAATAATCGTTACCGTCTTTTACCATTACAACGGCTGGTCTTAATACTTTATTGTAATTTGAACTCATTGAAAAGTTATAAGCGCCCGTTGTTAAGCAACCGATAATATCGCCCCTTTTTACCGTCGAAGGCATTTGAACTTCTTCTTGTATAATATCGCCACTTTCACAGCATCTACCTACCACAGAACAAGTCATATCACGCTTTAAATTCATATCGTAACAAGGCACTACAGTATAGTCTGCTTTATACAAAGCAAAGCGTGGATTATCCGTCATACCCCCGTCAACCGACACGTAGTTTTTATAACCTTTAATTCTTTTTACCGTACCTACCGTGTAAAGGGTTAAGCCACTATCTGCAACGATACTTCTACCAGGTTCAAACAAAATAAACGGCGTTTCAAGTCCTAATTTTTTAACTTTTTCGTCGATATACCTACCTACTTGCAATATGTTTTCGGCAATATCGATTTTAGGTTGATTTTCAACGTATTTAACACCGTAGCCACCACCTAAATCTAACTGTATAGTTGTGTAATTAAGGTCTTTTTTAACTTGGTAAACAAAATCAAACATTACGTCTACTGCTTGAAAATACACGCTTGAATCAAACACTTGCGAGCCTACGTGACAATGAAAACCGTAAAGTTCAATACCTTTTAAAGAAAGTGCAGTTTTCGTAATTTCAAAGGCTTGTCCCGTTTCAATTGGCGAGCCGAATTTCGAATCGACTTTACCCGTTGAGATAGCCTCGTAAGTGTGTGGGTCGATACCCGGCGTTAACCTTAATAAAACTTTTGATTTTACCCCTTTATTTATAGAAATTTCGTCTATTGCTAAAAGTTCTTCTTGGTTATCAACTACAAAATATCCAACGCCGTTATCAATCGCAAAGGCTATATCTTCGTCGGTTTTATTGTTAGAGTGAAAGTAGGCTTTTTCAAGTGGAAAACCTGCGTTTTTTGCCGTAAATATTTCGCCTTGCGAAACGACGTCTATTCCTAAATTTTCTTCACCGACAATTTCGTATATTCTTTTAAACGACAACGCTTTCGACGCGTACAAAACGCCACCCTTATCACCAAACGCTTGTTTTACGGCGTTGTAATAAGTTTGACAGTTTTGTCTTATTTTATTTTCGTCCATAACGTATAAAGGAGTGCCGTATTTTTTAGCAAGCATAACCGTGTTAGCACCTGCAAAAAGCAATTCTCCGTTATCGTTTACCGTTAAATTGTCGCAAATTAAACCTTTAACCATAATTCTCTCTTATAAAAGTGTTTTTCTTATTTCTTGTGACGACATATTAATTAAATCGCCCGGCGCAATATCAAATATCGTCTTGCAACCCTTTTCGCCCCTTTGGTGCATCTTATATATCGCTCTTGCGCAAGCAACTAACACGCTTGCAGTAAATTCTGGATTGCTATCTAATTTTAATTTGTATTCTATAACGTGGGTGTTTTCGTCGTTTTGTCCCGTCTTGCCTGTCCTTATAACAACGCCACCGTGTGGAATCCCACTATGTTTTTCTTTTAATTCTTCTAAACTAATAAAGTTAACCGTAGTGTCGTAGTCGGCAAAATAGTTTGGCATTTCTTTAATTTGTCTTTCTATTTCTTCTTTGTTTGCACCTTCTTCAACTACCACGTAACACTCTCTTAAATGTTTTTGTCTTGTAGTTAAAGTAGGCTGAATACCACTTCTTACGCTATCCAAAGCGTCTTCGATAGGAACGGTATATTGCTTAGCGTCGATAACGCCTTTAATTCTTCTTATTGCGTCGCTATGACCTTGACTTACACCCCTTCCCCAAAAAGTATAGTCTGCACCGTTTGGTAAAATTGCTTGCGCGTAAAGTCTTTGAATTGAAAACATGCCTGGGTCCCAACCCGACGATATTAACGCTATACGTCCGTTTTCTAAACTTGCATTATTAACGTTATCAAAGTGGCTTGGAATTTTCGCGTGCGTATCAAAACTATCAACGACGTTAAAATCTTTTGCTAAATTTGGAGTAATTATAGGCAAATCGGTTGCACTACCACCACAAATTATCAAAACGTCGATTTGGTCTTTAAAAGATAAAATTTCGTCGGCGCTGTAAACTTTTGTGTTTAAAAGAGTTTTAACGTCGTTTGGATTTCTTCTTGTAAAAACACCTATAAGTTCAACGTCGCTATTATATTTTGTGGCAATTTCAACACCTTTACCTAAATTGCCGTATCCGTAAATTGCTATTTTCATAAAACACCTTATTCGGCTAACATACTTTTCATATTGTATAAGCCTGCAACTTGTTTAACTAAATAAACGCCTGCAGTTAAAGCGCCTTCGGCAAAAAGTGCACGACTATGCGCTTCGTGTTTAAGCGTTATCGTTTGGTTTGCCGTTGCAACTATAACTTCGTGCTCGCCAACAACGTTTGCCATACGAAGTGAGTGAATACCTATTTCTTCAACCGTTCTTTTAGATTGTCCACTTCTACCCATAACGGCTTTAGCATCAGTTCTAACTTCTTTTAAAGCATCGTAAAACATAAGCGCCGTTCCACTTGGAGCGTCAACCTTTCTGTTATGATGCTTTTCAATAATTTCAATATCGGCATTTGGCATACTTATTGCAACTTTTTTTGCAAGTTCAATTAAAAGTGATACGCCAACCGACATGTTTGCCGAATAAAATATAGGAATTTTTTTGCTTGCATCGTAAATTGCTTGTTTTTCATCTTCTGTGTGTCCTGTTGTGCATAAAACTAACGGCAATTTTTTAGAAACTGCAAACTCTAATAAATCTTTGGTCACGCTGTGGTGAGAAAAGTCTACGATACAATCAGCATCAACATTAACTTCACTATAACTTTTAAAGCAAGGAATTTCGCTTTGTTCTTTACAAAAAGCGTCAACACCACAAACGGCTTGACAGCCTAAATAATTGTCTTTACAAAGTTTAAGGACTTCGTTGCCCATAAACCCACACATTCCGTTTATCAATATTTTCATAATTTACCTATTATTTAATTAAATTTTCTTTGCGCATTAAGTCGTA
>JAZRCS010000057.1:0-19566 GCA_045659885.1 Christensenellaceae bacterium | reverse complement strand
GCTGTTAAAAACTTTTTCATAATTATTATCTCCTAAAAATTTTTAATTTAATTTCAAAGCCTTTACTTGCTTTGATACGAATATATTACACCTTTTGTTTTTTTAAGTCAACTATTTATGCATAAATATTTAAAATTTTTTATATTTTTTCATTTTTATGTATTTTTTGTCGTTTTTATGCAATATTTTATGCATAAATACAAATTTTATGCATTTCTATACTTAAAAAAAGAAAACTAAAGTTTAAAAACATTTATTTATTTTATAAATAAAAAAGAATAAACGGAAAAATCTCGCTTATTCTTTAAGTTTTATTCTAATTCAACCCTTGCTTTAGCGTTTAAAGTAAGGTCGGCAAAATTGCCTTTTATATATTGAATATATCCTTCAGCGCCTATCATACCTGCATTGTCGGTACAAAGCCATTTTTCAGGTAAAACTAATTTTACGCCTAACTTTTCACAAGCGATAGTCAATTTTTCTCTAAGTAAAGCGTTTGCGCCAACGCCACCACCAACGGTAACCGTTTTATAGCCAAATTCTTTAATCGCCTTTACAGTCTTTTCAACTATAACGCTAATTGCACTTTCTTGAAATGAACAAGCAATATCACAAGGTTCGCTACTTTCACCCTTTTGTTTTTTAGTGTGCACGTAATTGATAACGGCAGTTTTTAAACCACTATAAGAAAAATCGTAACCTTTTTTGCCCTTTAACATTTTAGGAAATTCTATACAATTTTTACCGTATTTAGCAAGTCTTTCAATATTAGGGCCACCCGGATAATCTAAACCAAGCACCCTTGCAACTTTATCAAAAGCCTCGCCAACGGCGTCGTCAAGCGTCTTTCCTATTATATTATAAGAGTAATAATCGTCAACCCCTATAATTGCCGTGTGTCCACCACTTACTAAAACGCTTAAAAAAGGTGGCTTTAAATCTTTATCGCATAAATAAGACGCAGACAAATGCCCCCTAATATGACTTACGGGAATAAGTGGTACTTTTAGTGAAAACGCAAGCGCTTTAGCGTATGAGACACCAACGAGCAAAGCACCTAAAAGCCCTGCACCGTACGTTACGGCGATTGCATCAATATCATTAAGCGTTAAATTAGCATCGCTTACTGCCTTTTCAACACATTTTGATATTGCCTCGGTGTGTGCCCTTGACGCTATTTCGGGCACAACGCCACCAAACTTGATATGCTCGGTACACGAACTCATAATACAAGACGACAAAAGTTGCCTGCCCCCTTTAACTATGGCGCAAGCAGTTTCGTCGCAACTTGATTCAATTGCAAGTATTACGGCGTCTTTTTTAACGCCTTGTTTTAATACGTCATCTTTATACATTACGATTTTTTAAGATATTCTATAATAAAGTTATCAATTTCACCGTCCATAACGGCTTGAACGTTGCTACTTTCAGCACCCGTTCTATGGTCTTTAACGAGAGTGTAAGGACAAAATACGTAAGAACGAATTTGGCTACCCCACTCGATTTTTTTAATTTCGCCCTTAATTTCTTGGGCTTCTTGCATTTTTTCAGCCTCACGCCTTTCAACAAGTTTACTCATAAGCATTTTCATTGCTTGCTCTCTATTTTGAATTTGCGAGCGTTCGTTTTGACAAGCAACTATTATGCCCGTTGGAATATGAGTAATTCTAATGGCTGACTCGGTTTTATTAACGTGTTGACCACCAGCGCCAGAAGAACGGAAGGTATCAACTTTTAAATCTTCTGGTCTAATTTCAATTTCGTCACTATCTTCAATTTCAGGCATTACTTCAACTGAAGAAAATGAAGTTTGCCTACGCGCGTTAGCATCAAATGGTGATATTCTTACAAGTCTATGCACGCCCTTTTCACTTTTTAAATAACCGTAAGCGTTAACGCCTTCTACCCTAAAAGATACGCTTTTAATACCTGCACTATCACCTTCAAGACGGTCAAGTTCAGTAATTTTATAACCGTGTTTTTGAGCGTATAAAATGTAAAGACGGTAAAGCATTTCCGTCCAGTCGCAAGCCTCAGTGCCACCTGCACCAGCGTGCAAAGTCATTAAGGCGTTACTGCCGTCGTACTTGCCCCTTAAAAGCGCTTGAAGACGTATAGTTTCAATATCTTCTTCAGCCTTTTTTAAGTCGGCGTCTACTTCTTCTAAAAAAGTATCGTCGTTTTCTTCCTCGGCTAAAACTATAATTTCTTCAGCGTCGGCAATGGCTTTTTCGGCTTTATCAAACACTTCGATTTTATTTCTTATTGCTTGAGCCTTTCTTGAATATTCAGTTGATTTTTGCAAATTAGTATAGACTTCTTCTTTTTGAAGTTCCTTTTCGTAAAAGTCAAGTTCTTCCCTTGCTTTTGATATATCAAGGGAATAGCCTGCCTCTTTTAAAATTGCTTTTAAATCTATAATTTTTTGTCTGTATAAATCAGTTCTAATCATACTTAATTAACTTTTTCCACAACAGTTTTTGTATTTTTGACCACTTCCACAAGGACAAAGGTCGTTTCTTCCTACCTTTTTAACGGTACGAGTTACCGTGCCTTGAGGTCTTTGTTCGTCGTTAACACTTGCACGTCTAACGGGAGTTGTCCTAATTTCGCCCTTTAATAACGTTCTAACCGTATCGTTTTGGATATTTTCAACCATTTCGTCGAACATATTTAAACCTTCACGTTTAAAAGCGTTTATAGGATTTTCGTGGGCGTAACCACGAAGAGATATACCACGTTTTAATACCGTCATAGCGTCGATATGGTCAATCCACTTTCCGTCGACGTTCTTTAAGAAAATAAATCTTTCAACTTCGCTAAAGTCAATACCCATTTCGTTATAACGAGCAATTTTTTCTTCGTAAACTTCAATAACTTTTGCAGTTATTCTGTTTAAAAATTCATTATAATCCCACTTTTCAAGTCTACTGTCAGTTACAAAGTTAGTTTCTTTTGGTAAAAGTTTTTCTTCTAACGCTGTATTTAAAGCGTCTTTATCCCATTTTGACGGGTCTTGTGCAACGTTTACTGCGCTTGCAATTACCCTTGCAACAAAATCTGGAATTAAATTTAAAACGTCTTGGTGTACGTTGTCGCCCTTTAAAACCTTCATCCTTTCGTCGTAGATAACTTGACGTTGAGTATTTAATACGTCGTCGTATTCAATAATTTGACGACGAATACCAAAGTTTTTACCTTCAATCATTCTTTGCGCGTTTTCAATTTGGCGTGACATTAATTTTGATTGAATAGGCGTATCTTCGTCAACTTTGAAAATATCGTAAATACGCATAAGACGGTCGCCACCGAAACGCTTTGCTAAATCGTCTTCTAACGAAATATAGAATACCGAAGTACCTGGGTCGCCTTGACGACCTGCTCTACCACGAAGTTGGTTGTCGATACGGCGTGATTCGTGCCTTTCAGTACCAATAATGTGTAAACCACCAACAGCCATTACTTCTTGTTTTTCTTTTTCAGTTTCTTGGCTGTGTTTTTCAAGTAATTTTTTATATTCTGCCCTAACTTCTAAAATTTCGTCTGGAACGTTTTGAACGTAACTCGTTGCTAAGTTAATAACGCCGTCTTCAATACCCTTGTTTTTAAGGTCTTGTTTTGCAAGATATTCGGGGTTACCACCAAGTAAAATATCCGTACCACGACCAGCCATATTCGTAGCAATCGTAACTGCACCTTTTTTACCTGCTTGGGCTATAATTTGCGCTTCCCTTTCGTGGTTTTTAGCGTTTAAGATATTATGTTTAATCCTATTTTTAATAAGATATTTAGAAATTTCTTCCGATTTTTCAACGGTTACAGTACCAACTAAGATAGGTTGTCCTTTAGCATGAGTTTCAATAATATCGGCAATAATTGCGCGCATTTTACCCTTTTCAGTAGAATAGATAACGTCTGGCATATCTTTTCTAATCATAGGTAAGTTAGTTGGTATTTCAAGTACGTCAAGCCCGTAAATAGTTCTAAATTCTTCTTCTTCGGTTTTTGCAGTACCAGTCATACCCGAAAGTTTATCGTAAAGACGGAAATAGTTTTGGAAAGTTATAGTTGCGTGCGTTTTATTTTCGTTTCTAACGGTAACGCCTTCTTTTGCTTCGATTGCTTGGTGAAGTCCGTCTGAATATCTACGACCTATCATAAGACGACCCGTAAATTCGTCAACAATTATAATTTCGCCGTCTTGAACGACGTAGTCGTTATCCCTTTTAAAAATATGGTGAGCCTTTAACGCTTGTTGAATATGGTGTGATAAATCAGCGTTTTCAATATCGGCAAAGTTGTTAATGCCAAAAAACTTTTCGGCTTTTACTGCGCCACTTTCAGTTAATTGAACGCTTTTATCTTTTATATCGTGGGTAAAATCAACTTCCTTAATAAGCGTTTTTACAAACCTATTTGATTGTATATACATTTCACTTGACTTACCACCACGACCCGAAATTATAAGTGGAGTTCTTGCTTCGTCAATTAATATCGAGTCAACTTCGTCGACAATCGCAAAAGCAAGTCCCCTTTGTACCATATCTTCAAGTTTAACTTTTAAATTATCCCTTAAATAGTCGAAACCAAATTCGTTGTTAGTACCATAAGTTATATCGCAAGCGTAAACTTGCCTTTTTTGGTCGTCGGTTAAATTGTGAACGTTTACACCTACCGTTAAACCTAAATATCTATATACCTTACCCATCCACTCAGCGTCACGCTGTGCAAGATAGTCGTTTACGGTAACTACGTGAACGCCTTTACCCGTCAACGCGCTTAAATACACTGGGAGCGTTGCCATTAAAGTTTTACCTTCACCAGTTTTAAGTTCGGCAACCCTACCTTGGAATACGCAAATACCACCCATTAATTGCACTTTATAATGGCGCATATTTAAAACACGAAAACTTGCTTCCCTAACCGTTGCGAAAGCGTCGATTAATATATCGTCAAGCGTTTCGCCTTTAGATAATCTATCTTTTAAAACGTTAGTTTGATTTTTAAGTTCTTCTTCGGTCATCTTTTCATAAATAGGCGCTTTTTCAATAATTTTATCGGCAATTTTATTAATATTACGCAAATTTACCCTTGTGTCGTGATTGAGTATGTATTTAATAAGTCCCATAACTTTCTCCTACAAAAATAATATACTTTACTATTTTACAACATTTTCGAGTTTTAGTAAACAGTTTTTTTGAGTTTTACTGCCATAAATTGTTAATTTATTAGATTTTTTTAGATTTTTAACTCTTTTTATTAAAAATTATTAATTTTTAAGATAAAAAATAAAACTCGCTTGTAATAAAATCAAACGAGTAATTTATTAAATTTACTTCTGTTCGTATTCCTTTTGTACCGACGCTATCGTTAAAACGAATACTTTTTCTACACCTTTCTTTTTTAATAATTGACTTATTAAATTACAAGTCGTACCCGTAGTTAAAACGTCGTCTACAAGTAATACGTTTTTGTACTTAAATTTTTTATTATCTATCTTAAACGCGCCTTTTAAATTTTTACTTCTTTCAACTACGTCTAACGTTGCTTGACGCTCGGTTTCTTTTACCTTTTTAACTAACTCGCCGTCATACGGTAAATCTAATTCCTTTGCTAACTTTTTTGCTAAAATTTGCGCTTGATTATATCCCCTTTCTTTTAACGATTTTTTAGTCATAGGAACGCCGACTACTACGTCGCAATTATAAAACCTACCAAAGTACAATTTCTTTAAATCTTCTAAAAATATATCGATTAAATAAGTCTTTTCGGCATATTTTAAATTTTTGATTATTTTAGGAATTTTCCCTTTATATTCGTATAAACTTCTTGCCTCGTGAAAATCTAAATTTTTATCAATACAAGAGTCGCAATATGCTACGCTATAAACGGTTTTTCTTCCACAATGATTACACCTATTTTCGTTAATTTTAAAAATTTCGTTTTGACAATCTTTACAAAAATATTCTTTATCAAAAACTTCCTTTTCACAGCAGTTACAAGTATAGTTAAGTGGAAATATATTTTCTTTTATTTTATCTACGATAAAATCTTTAACTTTTGTTTTAAACGTTTTCATCAACTATTACCCTTTGACCACAAAAAACGTAGTCGACGTAATTTATTTTTTTAAAAATTTCTTTTGAAATTTTAAACTTTTCACAAACCGTTTCGATTGTATCAAAAACGTCGACTTTATATATTTTTTTAAAGGTTCTTATATATAAAATTTTACCACTAATTTCTTGGTTTTTCAAGGAATTTTCAACAAATATTACCCTTTCTGTAGTAGAAAATTTTTCTGCTACCGTAGATAAAGTTTCGTTTTCTTCTACAAAGTAAAATCCTTTGCCGTTTTTTATAATTGCGTTTTCTAATTTTTCCATACTTAAATATATTTATTTTAATTAAAAACTATTCTACTTGACCACTTCTTTTAATAAAATAATACAGTATGAGGTGGCATTATTAAAAATCTTGTTAAAACTACTTTTATAGTAACTATATTTTCTTGCATAGAAAGATGTTTAGGCTTTATATATAGAATTTTTCTATCACGTACGCTAACAAGTCAAGGTATGGGAATTTACCAAATTTCTCTTTCCGTCGTTGGACTTTTAATGACGATTACAGCGTCGGGAATACCTATTACCGTTTCACGCTTAATGGTTAAATATAAAGCCGAAAGAAGTACTGAAAGCAGATTTACGACGGTATCTTCGGGGTTGTTTTTATCCCTTGTAATTTCTTTACCTATCGTAGTATTTTTACTTGTTTTTCCTAACTTTTTGAACTTTGTTTTTACCGACGAATTATGTTCTAAAGTGTTAAATATTATTTTACCCGGCGTAGTAATAACTTCAATATACTCGGTAATACGTGGTTATTTTTGGGGCGAAAAAAAGTTTTTTACATACTCAATTATCGAACTACTTGAAGAAATCGTTATGATAGTAGTCGGCATAATTTTAATTTCTAACGCAGTATCTATCTACGATGGCGTTATTAAAGCAGGTTACGCCGTACTGTTTTCATATATATTTTCATTTGTAACTGCTTTTTTATTATATTTTATAAACGGTGGCAGACTTCAAAACCCCTTTAAAGAATTAAAACCGTTGTTTAGTTCGTCGTCGCCTATTACCGTTATGCGAACGACTACTTCACTAATAAACACGCTTATTGCAATAATACTACCCATGCAACTTGTGTTAAGTGGACTTTCTTCGCAAGACGCACTTTCAAGATACGGCGAACTTTCGGGTATGAGTATTCCCTTAATTTACATTCCGTCAACTATTATAGGCTCAATTGCACTCGTTTTAGTACCGGAACTATCGGACAATTTTTATCGACATAACGACGTAACCTTAAAAAATAATATAGAAAAGGCAATAAAATGTTCGGTATTTATTGCGTGTTTAATTATACCTTCATTTATTGCGCTTGGTAAAGATTTAGGCATTTTACTATACTCTAACGAAAACGCTGGAAATTACGTTTCAAGAGCGTGTATTATAATGTTTCCTATGAGTATTACCCTTATTACGACGAGTATGTTAAACAGTTTAAATTTAGAAAAAAAGACGCTGTTTTACTACCTTATCGGCGCTGGCGTCTTACTTTTATGTATTTACTTTTTACCTAAATATATAGGTGTTTATTCACTTATTTTAGGACTACTTTTAAGTTATATAATAACTTCGGTATTTAATTTAATTTTACTTAAAAAAACGTGCAAAAAACCACCTAAAATATTAACTTTTTTAATTGCAAGTTTAATATTTATTTTGCCTTCAACTTTACTTTGTTATTTATTAAACGGACTTTTAACTTTATTTATTCCTAAAATATTAAGCGTTATAATTTGTTCGATTATAACTACTATTTTTAGTTATCTTTTTTATAAAGTTTTCGACTTAATCAATATTAAAGAATTTATAAAATAATTTTTATTTTTTTAAGTACTGGAATTATTAAAAATAAAAGCACGAAATTAAATATACTAACTAAAATTTGTAATTTAAAAATTAACCTATAACAAACGTAGGCTAAATAACTAACGTTAGAACCAAAAAACTCGTTAACGTAGTCTAAAACGGCTGTTGAAAAACCCATTTTCATATTATAAAAATAAAAACCCGTTGAATTAATTAATATAGTACATAAAAACAATGAACAAACACAAATTAAAGCAGTTTTAACAAATACTTTGTTATTGTTTTTAACAAAAATTAAGCCTGCGCATAACGCTAAAACACCGGTAGAAAGTCCTACCCAAGGCATATAAATATAACCTGCCGAATTAATCAAGTAACCTATAAAATCAGCAAGCATACACGAAACAAATCCACTTATAGGTCCTAAAATTATACCGGTAATAGCCGAAATAGTTATCGTAAAAGAAAATTGTGTATCAAGCATTTTAAACTCAAAAAAAGAATTAAAAACGACGTTTATAGCAGTAACTAAGCCTATATAAGCAATTTTTTGAGAGTGTGATTTACCACTTAAAAACCTTGAAAAAATAAATTTATACATAAGAAAAACCCCCTGATTACAGAAGGTCCGTTAAAATATGGTGTTACCCAAAAGCAACGGACGCGCCCTCAAACCGCAACAATTATGTTTTCGTCCATAGACAACATCCCATTCTATGACACTTAACGCTATCGGGCTACTCTGCTTATATTTAATATAACATATTTTTTTTGTTTTGAAAAGCAAATAAGTATAAAATTTGCCATTTAAGAAATAATCTTAATATGGTATTAGTGTTCGTGCGTTCAGCAATTATATATTTTGCGTGTTTATTAGTTATTCGCCTTATGGGAAAGCGTCAAATAGGTGAAATGCAACCTTTTGAACTTGTAGTTACGTTAATTATCGCCGAACTTGCTTGTATTCCTATGAGCGACGTTTCTATTCCACTTTTGTACGGAATTTCGGCAATTGTCGCCGTATTTGTAATTCATCAACTAATGGCGTTACTCTCTGCTTATAAAACAGTTTTTAAGACCCTTCTTTCTGGTAAGCCGTCCGTCGTTATTAATAAAGACGGAATTGATTTTAAGGAATTACAAAAAAACAACCTTGACGTTGATGATTTAATCGAATCGCTACGTGGACTTGGTTATTTTTCATTAGATAGCGTACTTTACGCAATTTACGAGTCTAACGGCACGTTAACGGCAGTTGAAAATCCCGATGCAAAAGAGCAACAATCTTTGCCTATTTTAATCTATAAAAACGGTAAAGAAAACGCCGATAACGTAAAATTAGCAAACGTTAAAAAACAAGATTTTATCAATATTTTTGAACTTTGTAACGTTAAAAATTCTAAAAACGTAAAGGTCGTTACTATTGACGGAAACGGTAATTTTTACTTACAAGAAAAAGGTAAAAAATTCATTACGGGAAGTTACGATTTAATTAAAGGGGCAAAATGGTAAAATCAATAATATCTACGGTACTATCTATTATTTTATTAGTATCTTTAAGCATTATTGAACAATCTATTATCAATAACACGTTTGAAGATTTAAAAGATAATTTAAGCGTAGTTTACCAAAAAACCGAAGAACAAACTGCAGTTAAAGACGATATATTAGCCTATCAAAAATTTTGGATAAAGAAGAAGGAATTTTTACACGTATTTATACCACATAACGAAATTAAGGAAATTGATTTATGGATAGGCGAAAGTTGTACTTTAATAGAATATAAAAAGTATGAAGACGCCCTTTCAAAGCTTGACGTCGTCATGGAATTAATTGAACAAATTCCTAAAACTTTTGCTTTAAGAATTGAAAATATTTTATAAAAAAACACGCTATAAAAAATAGCGTGTTTTTTAAACTAAGTTACAAAACAAGTCCGTCGTATAATGCTTTGATAGCCTTTTCAAAGTCGTTATTTGAAACGCCTACGATAATGTTAAATTCTTTAATACCTTGCGAAATCGTTTTAATGTTTATGCCGTTTTCACCAAATACCGAGAAAATCGTACCCGAAATACCTGGTTTTAATACCATATTGCTACCAACTACTGCAACTAACGATAAGTCGTTATCAACCTCAACCGATAAAACACCGTCAACGTTTTTAATATCGCTAATTAAGTCGTATGTGATTTTTTCAGTACCTTTGCCGTTTACTACGATTGTAAACGAGTCAACTGCCGTTGGTATATGCTCAACGTCAATTCCATATTTATCAAAAACGTTAAGTACTTCCCTAATTATCGCTAATTTGCCCCTTGACATCTTCTTAACGATAGTAAAGGCTCTAAAATTCTTTTTGCCTGATATACCCGTAACGAAACAGTCCTTATTTTCTTTAACTTCACGACAAATAATCGTGCCTTCGTCTTCTGGACGATTGGTGTTTAATATGTAAATAGGAATATTATCTTCTTTTATAGGATAAATCGTTTCTTCGTGCAAAACGCTTGCGCCCATATAAGAAAGTTCCCTAAGTTCGTCGTAAGAAATTTCTTTAATCTTTTTAGGATTTTTAACAATTCTTGGGTCGGTTACTAAAATACCACTAACGTCAGTCCAGTTTTCATACTTTTCAGCTTTAACACCCATAGCCATAATCGAACCCGTTATATCCGAACCACCCCTTGAAAATAAGTGTATTTCGCCCGTTGGATACGCACTATAAAAACCTGGAACTACAATATTATCGTATTGTTTAAATTTTTCCAAAATTGATTGTTTTGTTTTTTGTTTGTCAAGTTTACCGTTAAAGTTAGTAAATATCATTTCGGTAGCGTCAATAAAGGTATAGCCTAAATATTTAGCCATAAGTTTAGCGCATAAATATTCGCCACGAGAAACGATATAATCTTCACCCATACCCTTTTTGATATTCTCTACTAAAATTTCTTTTTCTTTGTTAAAATCAAAATTTACTTGTAATTCGCTTGCAATTTCAATATATCTATCAAAAATTTGATTTAAAATACCCGTAAAATCAATGTGATATTTAACGTGTGAAGATAAAAGATATAACATATCGGTAATCTTCGTATCTTCGCTAAACCTTTTACCTGGTGCAGAAACTACTACTACCTTTCTTTTTTTATCGCTTTCAATAATATTTTTTACTTTTTGAAATTGAGTAGCGTTCGCAACCGAACTGCCACCAAATTTAGTTACAGTTATCATAATTACAATCCTTTAAATTAAATTTTATCGCTATTAATTAATTTTTTAGCAATTTGTACAGCGTTTGCCGCTGCGCCTTTTCTAATGTTGTCGCTTACGCAATAGAAGATAATTCCGTTTTCACAAGATAAATCTTTTCTAATACGACCAACGTATACTTTATCATTATCGTTTGAAACCGTCGCAACTGGGTAAATATTGTTTTTAGGGTCGTCTAATACAACGATACCTTCTTGATTTGCAAAAGCATTTCTAATTTCGTCTAAAGTAAACGACTTTTCAAGTTCAGCCATAATACATACTGCATGTGAATTTAAAACGGGAACTCTTACGCAAGTTGCCGAAACAGGTAAGTTTGGCAAATGTAAAATCTTTCTCGTTTCGTTTACCATTTTAATTTCTTCTTTAGTGTAACCGTTATCTAAGAACGAATCGATATGTGGAATACAAGTTTTTGAAATGTTGTATGGATAAAACTCGGGTTCTTCACCGTTTAAAGTTCTAATTAAGTCGTTTTTACCCTTTTGACCACTACCCGAAACTGCTTGATAAGTCGTGTAAACGACTCTTTTAAGACCAAAATTTTCTTTTAAAGGTTTAAGTGGTAAAACTGATTGAATAGTACTGCAGTTAGGGTTTGCAACTATTTTTCTGCAAGCACCAAAATCGTCTACGTTAATTTCAGGAACGATTAAAGCACAATCTTCAGCCATACGCCAAGCACTTGAGTTATCAATGACTACTGCACCACTTTTTTCTGCTTCGGGAGCCCATTTCGTACTAATTTCGCCACCTGCTGAGAAAAGTGCTATTTCAATACCTTCAAAACAACCTTCTTTTAATTCTTTTACGATATATTTTTGACCGTTATATTCAATTTCTTTACCAGCACTTCTTGAAGAAGCGAATAAACTTAATTCTTTTATAGGAAAATCATATTCCTTTAAAACCTTTAAAAATGTTGAACCTACTAAACCTGTAGCGCCTACTACTGCAACGTTATATTTTCTCATATTATAATACTCCTTGTTTAAAAAATTCTTGCTATAAATTTATATTTGTTTACGTCGTCTATTTTGTCGATAATTTTACCTTCTACGCCGTCGTATACGTAATACGAACTATCGTCAAATCTATTTTTTACGTTAAACTTATTTTGATTTACAAAATAATAAGGTAAAACTTTATTGTTTATTCTAATAATGTCGCTTACCATTGCCGTCGCAGTTGGAAATCTACCTGCGCCCTTGCCGTAAAAACCAAGCGTGCCGTTACTTTCGCCGTCGTAATAAATACCGTTAAATTCATTGTTAACGCACGCTAACGGATTATCGCTTTTTAAAAGTACGGGCTCAACCGAAACTTTTACGTCCTTTTCTAAAAGTTTTGATTCTGCAACGAATTTAAGCGTATAGCCTAAACTTTTTACGTCGTTTAAAATTTCATCGGTTAAATTTGTAATACCGTAATGGAAAATTTCGTCGTATTTAACGTAACCACCGTAAGCAATACTTGATAAAATACAAATTTTTCTAACCATATCAAGACCTTCTAAGTCTGCCGTTGCGTTAAGTTCGGCAAAACCTAAACTTTGCGCTTGTTTTAAAGCGTCTTGTAAAGAAAGTTTATCTTGCTCCATACGAGTTAAAATATAGTTTGTAGTTCCGTTGATTATACCATAAATTCTATCAACTTTATTTGCTTTTATACTATCAATAAGCGAGCAAATTATAGGAATTCCACCACCTACCGACGCTTCGCAAAGAAAATATACGCCCTTTTCTTTTGCTAAAGCGTAAAACTCTTCCATATGTTTACTTACTACTTCTTTATTAGAAGTTACTACGCTTTTACCGTTTTTTAATGCTTTAGTAATACACTCGTAAGGAAATTTATCTCCACCCATTGCTTCGACTACTACGTCAATTTCAGGGTTAGAACAAACTTCGTCGATACTTTCACTAAATCTTTCTTTAAGTAAATCTTTTTTTGTTGGCAAATCAAAAACTTTTAAAACTTTAATACCGTTTTTACCGTTTAAATCGTCTATAAGTTTTAATACGCCACCACCTATAACACCACAACCAAGTATTCCTACGTTCATAATTTCTCCTATTCAAACGCAACTAAAGTTACGTCTTTAATTTTTTGTATACTTTTTAAATTTGATATTAACTCGTTTACCGTTATCGATAATTCAATTACGTCTAAGGTTATCGTTATAAACGCAATATTTCTTATCGGCATTTCTTGAGTTATCGTTAATACGTTGCCTTGATAAAACGCAATTAAATTTAAAACGTTAGAAAGCACGCCCTTTTGATTTTCCGTTTTAAGAGCAATTATTGCTTTTTTACCCTTTTCACTTCTAAATTCAAAAACCTTATCTTTGTACTTATAAAAAGTCGAACGACTTATATCAAGTTCTTTACAAACGTCGCTAACACTTTTACCTTCGTCGTTTACCATTTCAACGGCTTTAATAACTTTTAAATAAAAATCTGGCAAAACGTCTTTTTTTACGATTAAAAAATCACTTTGTTTCATAATATTTTTGCTCCCAATAGTTTTAATAGGTAACTAACTTTATTATTTCTTCCTTTGTCATAACGACTTTTTTATTATCGCTGTCCATTAATTTTTTAATACCGTAAGGAATTTCAACCCCTGCTTTATTTGCTATGTCTTTTGCTATTTCAAATTCGCCTTTGTTTACGTCCATATTAAGCGCTAAGGCCATTGTAGACGCAAATTTAAACGGACTTGCCGTCGATACGATTACCGTTTTTAAACCGTTATTTTCAGTTTTTTCATACGAGTCGTAAGCAACTGCCGTATGTGGGTCGATTAAGTACGCATATTTGTTAAATACTTTATTTATCGTTTTAAGCGTTTCTTCTTCGGTAGAATAACTTGCAGTAAATTCGCTTAAATTTTTCATTTCGTTTTCGGTTAAAGAATACTCACCCTTTTCTTTTAAAGAATTCATACACTCTTTAACCCTATTAAAGTCTTTATTTACTGCGTAATATAAAAGTCTTTCTAAATTAGACGAAATTAAAATGTCCATAGCAGGCGAATTAGATTTATAAAATTTTCTATTTTTGTCGTACACGCCTTGATTAAAGAATTTAGTTAAAACGTTGTTTACGTTTGACGCGCAAGTAAATCGTTTTATAGGAACGCCTATCATTTTTGCAAGATAGCCTGCAAAAATGTCGCCAAAGTTACCCGTTGGAACGCTTACGTTAAACTCTTCGCCTAATTTTAATAAGCCGTTTTTAACGCTATAAGCGTAAACGTATACGTAATAAATAATTTGTGGAATAAGTCTACCTATATTTATAGAGTTAGCCGATGAAAGTATTACGCCGTTATTTTTTGGATAATTTGCAAACACTTCTTTAACGAAAGACTGACAATCGTCAAAATTACCTTCTACAGCAATAGCCTTAGTTTGTTTGTTAGTATAGTAATGCATTTGCTTTTCTTGAATTTCGCTAACGCCACCGTCAGGATACAAAACTACCGTATCAAATAAAGGATTTTGAATAAAACTTGAAAGGGCTGCGCCACCCGTATCACCACTTGTTGCAACTAAGATTAACGATTTATCGGTAACGTTATTTTTCTTTTTTGCAATTTCAATTAAAAACGGCAACATTGTAAGTGCCATATCTTTAAAAGCAAGCGTTGGACCATGATACAATTCTAAAAAAGAAACTTCTTTAAAATCTTTAATTTTACAAAAATTTTCGTTAAAGTTTTGTTTGTTATACGACTTTGAAATAGCGTCTTTAATTTCTTCATCCGTAAAATCGTCAAGAAATATTCTTAAAACGTCAAACGCTATTTCCGTGTAAGATTTGTTTACGTAATTTTCATCAATATTAAGTTTTTCAATTTTTGTTGGAATAAAAAGTCCACCGTCACAAGCAAGCCCTTTTAATATTGCTTTACTTGCAGATAAACTTTCACCACCACGAGTAGAAACGTACATATCTTTACCTTCTATTTATTATTATATATATAATAATATATTTACATATAAAAGACAAGTGTTTGTGTACAAAAAACAAAAAATTTTTATTACGTGCACAAAAAAGGGGGATTTGTTTTTGTAGCAAAAACTTTACCCCTTAATTTGTCTTTAATTTTTGTTAAAAAATATTAATCAAGTTCAAAATCACCAGTATAAAGCCTGTAATAATGTCCTTTTAAATCTAATAATTGTTGGTGATTTCCCCTTTCAATAATTCTACCTTTATCTAATACCATAATAACGTCGGCATCTCTTACGGTTGAAAGTCTATGCGCTATTATGAACACCGTTCTACCTTCCATAAGTTTATTCGTTCCACGTTGAACTAAAAGTTCCGTTCTCGTATCTATAGACGACGTTGCTTCGTCTAAAATCATTACCGGTGCGCCTGATACTGCTGCCCTTGCAATAGATAATAATTGCCTTTGACCTTGAGATAAATTAGTGCCGTCGTTTACAAGCATAGTATTATAACCTTGTGGTAATCTCGTTATAAAGTCGTGCGCGTTTGCTAATTTTGCAGCGTCGATACACTCCTCGTCGGTTGCATCAAGTCTGCCGTACCTAATATTTTCCATAACCGTGCCAGTAAACAAGCAAGTATCTTGCAAAACCATACCAAGCGAACGCCTTAAATGACTTTTTTTAATTTTATTTACGTTAATAGCGTCGTATCTAATTTTGCCGTCGGCAATATCATAAAATCTATTTAAAAGATTAGTTATAGTCGTTTTACCTGCGCCCGTAGCACCTACGAAAGCAATTTTTTGACCAGGTTTTGCCGTTAAAGTTACGTCGTGAAGAACGATTTTATCTTCCCTATAACCAAAGTCAACGTTTTCTAAAACTATTTCGCCCGTAAGTTTAGTGTAAGTTATCGTGCCGTCAACTTTATGTGGATGTTTCCACGCCCAAGTACCCGTTCTAACTTGGCTTTCAGTAAGCGTTCCGTCGGCGTTTTCCTTAGCGTAAACTAACGTTACGTAGCCTTCGTCAACTTCTTCTTTTTCGTCAAGTAAGTCGAAAATTCTACTTGCGCCTGCTATTGCCATTACCACCGAATTGATTTGATTTGAAACTTGACCCGTAGTGTTTGCAAAACGCCTTGACATACCTAAAAAAGACACTACCGTTGCTATTTGTAAAATTTCGACCATACTACCACTTTCAAAAAGTGGTTTAAAACCTATATTAATACCCGTGCCGTTAGTTCCTATAATAATTGCACCACCTATAAAGGCAATTAAAACGTACATAATGTTTCCTATATTATGAATTATAGGCATAAGCATATTTGAAAAGGCGTGCGCGCTATTTGAAACTTTAAATAAATTTTCATTAATTTCGTCAAACTTTTTGATTGCTTCTTTTTCGTGGCAAAATACTTTAACTACTTTTTGACCGTTAATCATTTCTTCAACGTAACCTTCCATTTTACCAACGGCTTTTTGTTGCGCCATAAAGTATTTTGCGCTATTCCCACCTATTACTTTTGTTACGAAAGTAATTACTATAAGACCAACTACTACTGCAAGCCATAAAATTACGCTAATATAAATCATAACGAACGTTAAAACGATAAGCGTTATAATCGTTGAACAAAGTTGTGGTATACTTTGAGAAATAAGTTGTCTAAGCGAGTCGATATCGTTAGTGTACAAACTCATTATATCGCCACGAGTATTCGTATCAAAATATTTGATAGGCAATTTTTCCATTTTATCAAACATTTTGTTTCTTAAATCTCTTAAAAATTTTTGAGTTAAAATTGCGCCTGCTTGGTTAAATAAAATAGTTGAAATTACGTTAATTATATATACACAACCTAAAACGATTAAGGTTTTTACGATTATTGAAAAAGACTGCTCCATCGTTATTAAATTTCTTATTAAATAATCGTCTAACGCCGTATAAACTCTATTTAAGAATAATCCACCAACCGAGCCTGCGATTGCGCTAATAAATAACCCTATTGCAACGAATATTAAAAGTACTTTGTAATCTTTAAAAAGCATAACTAAAAGTCTTTTTAACGTACCTTTTTTAGCCTTTCCACCTTTAGGATTAAAACCTTTTTTACCGACTAAATTAGCCATTATTCTGCACCCCCTTCTTCTTGTTCTTTATTTTGAGAATAATAAACTTCACGGTAAATTTCGTTGTTTTTAATAAGATTATCGTGAGTGTCGAAAGCATTAACTCTACCACCGTCTAAAACTATAATTTTATCGGTGTTTTCAACCGAACTAATCCTTTGAGCAACTATAATTTTAGTTATATCAGGGATATCTTCTGTAAAGGCTTTTCTAAGTAAAGCGTCGGTTTTCATATCAACTGCGCTCGTAGAGTCGTCTAAAATTAATATTTTTGGATTTTTTAATAACGCCCTTGCAATACATAATCTTTGTTTTTGACCACCTGAAACGTTAGTACCACCTTGCTCGATATAGGTATTATAACCTTCTGGGAATTGCATAATAAAGTCGTGCGCTTGCGCAATTTTACAAGCCCTTTCAATTTCTTCTAAACTTGCATTTTTATTGCCCCAACGCATATTTTCTATAATAGTTCCCGAAAATAATACGTTTTTTTGTAATACAACGGCAACGTTATCACGTAAAACTTCCATGTCGTAATCTTTTACGTCAATGCCACCAACTAAAATTCTTCCTTTAGTAACGTCGTAAAGCCTTGAAATTAAATTAACTAAAGTTGTTTTAGATGAACCTGTACCACCTATTACGCCGATAGTTTGACCAGACTTAATTTCTAAATTAACGTCGTCTAAAACGTATTTTTCAGCGTCTTTTGAGTACATAAAACTTACGTCTTCAAAAACTACGTCGCCGTTTTTAACGGTAGTTATGGCATTTTCTTTATTAGTTAAGTTGCTTTCTTCGTCTAAAACTTCAACTATACGCTTTGCAGACTCTGACGAAATTGTTATCATAACGAAAACCATTGACAACATTTGAAGTGACATAAGAATTTGAAGTGAATAAGTAAGTAAACTCGTTAAACCGAAAACACTTAAATTTTGTTCGCCCCTAAGTATAATTTGCGAGCCGAAAAATGCTATTGCAAGAAGTGAAATATTTAAACAAAACTGCATTATAGGTGAGTTAAAGGCTAAAATACGTTCTGCTCTTGTAAAGTCTACGCACAATTCGTTTGAAACGCTTGCAAATTTTTTGCTTTCATAATCTTCTCTAACGTAGGCTTTAACTACCCTAATACCGTTAATATTTTCTTGCACCGATTTATTTAAATTATCGTACTTTTTAAACACTTTTTTAAATATCGGCATAGCAAGTTTTATCAATATAAATATACCAAAACCAAGTACGGGAATAGTTATGCAAAATATTGCAGGCAACGTAGGACTTACTAAAAAACTCATAACTACCGAAAAGATAAACATCAACGGACTTCTTATCGCCGTTCTAATTATCATCATAAACGACATTTGAACGTTAGTTACGTCGGTAGTTAACCTTGTTACTAAACTTGATGAACTAAACTTATCGATATTTGAAAACGAAAAAGTTTGAATATTTTTATACATATCTCCACGAAGATTTTTAGCAAATCCAGTTGATGCTTTTGCACAAAACTTTCCACCAAGCATACCTGCAATTAAGGAAATTATTGCACATAATACCATTAACGAGCCGTACAATAACATATCTTTTGAATTTTTAACTTGCAACGCTCCACCAAACCAGTTGATAAGTAAGGGAATTGTAACTTCCATCGCTACTTCAATTACCATAAGCATAGGCGTAATTATCGTTGCGCTTTTATATTCTTTTAAACTTTTTGCTAATTTTTTTATCATTTTACACCTTCTCTAAAACCGACTGTAATTTACTTATTGTTGAAAAGAAATTTTCAAGTTCTTGCTTTGTTAAAACTTTTTTTAAGTCGTTATCCGTATTTTCAAAACTTTTTATAATTAAATTATGTAACGACAAACCTTTTTCGGTTAAAGTTATCTTTTTAAGTCGGTTATCAAAATCAACGCTTTCACGCTTGATAATTCCACCCTTTTCCATTCTATTTAACGCAACCGTTACCGTTGAACGCCTAATTTTAAAGGTTTTTTCTATATCTTTTTGAAAAACGTCTTTATCTTGATTTTCGCTTAAAAATCTAATAACGTAACCTTGCGAGCCTATAATATCGCCAACTTCGTTAAAAGTATCGTGCTTAAAAGTTTTTCGTCTAATTAGGTTTGATAAAATCTTAATTTCACGTGATATTGATTTATTTTGCATAATCCACCTTTTAAAAAATGTTAGAACTCTAACATTTTAACATAACAAAATTTTAGTGTCAATCGTTTAATAT